>LXQD01000307.1 GCA_003326215.1 Nostoc minutum NIES-26
TCCCTCTAAGCCAAGATGCTCCCATCTATGCAATACTTCTCGTACTGTTTGTGCAGTCCAATGAAAATGAGCCGCTATTTTCTCTACATACCATCCATGTGCGCTCAATCTAATGACTTCTGCTCGATCTTTCACTTTCTGGGGTACATCTGCCGTTCTTAGGTGAAACAATGTTTTATCTTGTTCAGGAGTCAGAAATACCCTTAAACGGCTGCCCATATCCCTGTTACCTTGGTATACACATTCTACGTATTTACTTATCTTTACACAGTTTTGTTTTTTCGCCTTGTTCTACTTACAGCAAGTTCTGTTGCTACATCTACACCGGATAATTTTAATATTTTCTATTTTATTGTCAATATATTTTATGGTATCTTTAGCGTTCTATTTAATTTAATTAAATTAATTATTTTTGGTTCCGCTAATTTATTTAGTTTCGTTTTCCAAAAATTGGGATGGTTAGTTGGTTTCAGTCTTAGTGGATTAGGATGGGTAATTGGTATAGTATTCGGAGTAGGAATAATAGCTCTTATTGTGTTTATTATCTACATCTTTTTGACAACAGAGGTGAAAGAGAATAAGTAGAACGACGCAATAAAATTAAACTATGCGAAGATAAATACATACAATATCTAAAAAAATAGAGATATGGAAAGAAGCAAAGTTGATACTAGTGGTGAGAGATGTGGTTCGTTTAGCAACGCTGGCAGATGATTTATCAGGGGAAGTTTTGACAGTACCTACAGATATCACAGCTCCTCAACAAGTAAATACGTTAATCGAAAAAGCGATCGCGGAGTTTGGTCAAATCGATATCTTGGTAAATGTAGCTGATGCTGGTATCCTGAAACCGTACAACAGTGTAGAACCTTCAACCAGATAGTCATCTGTTTTTCGAGTTTATAGGGTGCTTGAGTTTGCTTAGAGAATTCTTGCTTAGGAAGGACTTGATAATCTAGCAGAAGAGGCAAAATTTACAGATAGATAAGCTTTTGTGCTGGATTTTCGAGAGTTATGAAAATTGATAGCGTTCACTTCTATGTCGAAGATGCCAAAGTATGGCGAGATTGGTTTGTCCACCATCTGGGATTTGAAGCAGTAGCCAGCAAGATTAATTCATTACACACTTGCACGGAAGCGGTGAAAAGCGGTGTTGTCTACTTTTTACTATCTTCGCCGTTATTGCCCACAAGTCCAGTTGCAGAGTTTCTACGTCACCACCCACCTGGTGTAGCAGATGTCGCTTTTGCTGTCGAAGATGTGGAAGCTGCGATCGCATTAGCACAAGCATATGGTGCGACAATTCTACAACCCATCCAAGAACGGCAGGTGGGCAATGCTTCCCTCAAGTCAGGCAAAATAGCTGCTTGGGGTGGGTTGACTCATACGTTGATAGAAAGGTCAAAGGTCAGTAGTCAATTGCAATTAACAACTGACAGCAATATTACAACCATAGATCACATAGTACTGAATGTAGCAGTTGGGGAGTTGGAGCGTGCGGTTGCTTGGTACGAAAAAATCCTAGATTTGCAACCCCAGCAGACTTTTAAAATTCAAACCGATCGCTCTGCTTTGCACAGCCAAGTGATGGTTTCGCGCGATGGCAGCGTCCAATTACCAATCAATGAACCAGCTTCTAGCAATTCCCAAATTCAAGAATTTTTAGATGTCAATCGGGGGTCGGGAATTCAACATATTGCCTTGCGGACACCCAATCTCAAGAAGGCGATCGCTCAATTTCGCGAGCGTGGTTTATCTTTACTCTCAGTTCCCCAAACCTACTACACGCAACTCAAAAAGCGTCCAGGATTGCCATTATCAGCTTTAGAACTAGAAGCGATCGCTCAACAGGAAATTTTGGTGGACTGGAAAGAAGATACCCAAAACGCAGTGCTACTACAAATTTTTACCCAACCCATCTTTGGACAGCCAACTTTTTTCTTTGAATTTATCGAACGACGTTTCCAAGCACAAGGTTTTGGTGAAGGTAACTTCCGTGCTTTATTTGAAGCCATTGAAAGCGAACAAATTAAACGCGGTACCTTGCAATAAAGTAAAGACTTGCCATGCCACGTCTCTACATACCAATACGGTTCAGTTAAGGCTAAAACTCTTTGGAAAATAGCTCAAACCTCAGTCTTAGGCCAGATCCCGATTAGGGAGAAACTCGGATTGAATATAATAAACCGTATATGCATACGGACGAATCTTAATGAAACGCGATGCCACTGGTAAGTTTATTAACAATTGGGACTCAGAAACCAAACAACGAGTCAGCATATCTCTTACCAGTACAGCATGGCAACTACTCGATCGAGAGGCTCAGACAAGAGGAATCTCCCGTTCTGAGGTAATTGAACGCGTTGCCCGTAGCTTGGGAAATGATGGGGTTGCTCAAAACGCTTTGCTACAAGGACAAATCATTGAGCAGCAGCAAGCGATCGCCGCCTTAGAGCGTCAAAAACAAGAGTTGGAATCCCTAGAGCGCAAACAGGCTGAGGCAGAGCGGGATCGGTTGCTACACGAACTGGAAACCGAACGCGCCCAGTTTGAAGCAGTTTTGCGACAGATGCCAGCAGGTGTGTTAATTGCCGATGCTGTATCTGGCAAGCTAGTTCTTGCCAATGAACAAGCTAAACAGATTGTTGGGTACAGCTATGAACAGTCGCTTGAGCTTGAAGAATATGAACCTATCACTCCATTTGAGGCCTTTCACCCCAACGGACAAATCTATACTGCTGATGAGTATCCGCTGGTGCGATCGCTCTCGACAGGTGAAGTAGTCTCTAACGAAGAAATCGAACTACATCAAGAAGACGGTAGTCGCATTTTCATCAGTGCGAACTCAGCACCGATTCTAGATAGCCAGGAGCAAATTATTGCAGCCATCGTAGTCTTTCAGGATATAACCGAGCGCAAACAAATTGCAGCCGAGCGCGATCGCCTTTTAGAACGAGAACAAGCTGCCCGACTAGAAGCAGAAACCGAACACCAGCGACTGCATGACATCCTGATGCAGTTGCCTGCCATGATTGGGATTGTGACTGGTTCCGAGCATGTATTTGAATTTGCCAATCCCACCTATCTGCAACTGACTGGACGCACCCCAGATATTATCGGCAAATCGATTCGGGAAGTTTTTCCAGAACTAGAGGGACAAATTTATTTTGAAACACTCGATCGCGTTTACCGAACTGGAGAAGCATTCATTCGATATGAGTCACCTGCCCATTGGGATCGGAACGGCGATGGTGTGTTAGAAGAAGCATTTTTCAACTGCGTCTTTCCGGCTTGGCGGGATAGGTTCGGAAGGATTCAGGGCGTGTTGATGCATAGCATTGAAGTCACAGCCCAAGTGCAGGCACGGCAACAAGTTGAAGAACTGCTCAAGAACCTCCAGCACAAAGAAGAACAGCAGCAATTCCTCATCGAATTGAATGACGCGATTCGTGCCATTCAAGACTCGGAAGAAATCATCTGGCGAGTTGTTTGTGCCACAGGGCAACACTTCCAAGTTACTCGTTGTAACTACGGTGAAGTTGATTCGAGCCAAAAATACGTCATTATCGATCGCGACTATTGCAATGGTGTAATCAGCATCACTGGCAGTCATCACATGAATTCCTTTGGTACTGAAATCATTGCAGAACTAAAGCAGGGCAAAACATTAGTTGTAGACGATGTTGATGCCGATCCTCGGACTGCCGATTCGGGAGCAACTGCCTTTGATGCAATCCAGACAAAATCTTTACTGTGTGTTCCCTTGGTGAAAGAAGGGCAATTTGTAGCGCTATTTGTGCTGCACCATGTTTCCCCTCGCCACTGGACAGAAGAGGATGTGGCACTGATGGAGCAAATTGCCCAAAAAACTTGGTTAGCCGTGGAGCGATCGCAGGCAGAAGAAGCATTGCGAGAAAGCAGAGCTAGGCTGCAACTAGCGTTGATGGTCGGACGTATGGGAACGTGGGACTGGGATATGCAGATGAATACCGTAACTTGGTCAGACGGGCAATTCGCCATCATGGGACTTCAACCAAACCAATACCAACCCAGCTATGAACTCTGGCTCCAGAGCGTTCATCCAGATGACCTAGCACAAACAGAATTATCGCTGCAACAAGCTATGCTCCAGAAAACGGAGTATCACCACGAATATCGAACCCTTTGGGCGGATGGTTCTCTTCACTGGACAGAAGCCAGAGGGCAATTTTCATACAATGCACAGGGACAGCCTACACGCATGATTGGCGTTCTCATTGACATCACAGAGCGCAAGCAAGCCGAACAAGAGCGGGAACAATTGCTAGAACGAGAACGCATTGCCCGGACTCAAGTGGAAGTCGCACAGCGCCAACTAACAGCCCTTTTTGAAACCTCGCCGGTGGGAATTGGTTTATTAGATGCCGAACAGCGATTTATTGCTATTAATGAAGCATTAGCCCAAATCAACGGATTAACCCACGAACAGCATTTAGGACATTCAATTCCCGAAATTTTTGGTCAATTCGATCCGAAATTAGTCGAAGTCTTTCATAACATTTACACCACAGGTCATCCCTTTATTTCACCTAGCTTTGCCGTCAACGTTCCCGGACGCAGCGATCGCTCTCCTGGTTACTACAACGTTTACTATCTGCCAACAAAAAACTTAAACGATCGAGTAGAAGACGTTTTAGTCTATGTCGTAGACGTGACAGAGCGAGTACGGTTAGAGCGCGCCCAACGCTTTCTTGCGGAGGCGAGTGCAGTCCTTGGCTCTTCGCTCGATTATCAAATCACCTTAGAGCGGGTGGCACAGCTGGCAGTATCTGAGTTGGCAGATTGGTGTACAGTCCACATTGTTGAAGAAGATGGTTCCATTGAGCAGATTGCCGTAGCTCACACCGACCCTGCCAAACTCCAATGGGCACACCAAATCAGACAGAAATATCCTCTAGACCTGAATGCTCCTCGCGGTGCTGCATTGACATTGCGAACTGGGCGATCGGATTTCTTAGCGGATATTCCCGATGAATTGCTCGTACAAGCAGCCCGCGATCCAGAACATTTAGAAATTTTGCGGCAGGTTGGGTTCAAATCTGCAATGACGGTGCCACTACGAACCCAAACACGAATTCTCGGTGTCATTACCTTTGTTTCAGCCGAGTCTGGGCTACGATATGACCAAGTCGATTTGCAACTAGCAGAGGAACTAGCCCACCGTGCTTCCTTAGCCATCGATAATGCTCAGTTATATCGAATCGCTCAACGCGATCGCGCCAAAGCCGAAGCCGCCAACCGAGTCAAAGACGAATTTCTCGCGGTGCTGTCTCACGAATTGCGATCGCCCCTGAATCCGATTCTGGGCTGGACAAAAATGCTCCGAAGTCGGCGCTTAGATTCTACAAAAGCCGACCAAGCCTTAGAAACTATCGAACGCAATGCCAAGCTGCAAGCGGAGCTGATTGAGGATTTGTTGGATGTCTCCCGTATCCTCCAAGGAAAAATGACCTTAAACGTCGCTCCAGTGAATTTAGCTGCAACAATTGAAGCGGCCCAAGAAATAGTACAATTGGCAGCAGAAGCTAAAAGCATTCACATCCAGACCACACTCAACCCAGTTTCCGGAACCGTTGCCGGCGATATGAACCGCTTACAACAAATTGTCTGGAATCTCCTCTCCAATGCCGTAAAGTTCACACCATCGGGAGGACGAGTTGAGGTGCAACTAAAGCAGGTTGGCATGTATGCTCAGATTCAAGTCAAAGATACAGGAATTGGCATCAGCCCAGAGTTTTTACCTCATGTGTTTGAATATTTCCAGCAAGAAGATGGCACAACGACAAGAAAATTCGGCGGACTGGGATTGGGACTAGCGATTGTGCGTCATTTAACTGAACTGCATGGAGGAACCATTCAGGCAGATAGTCCCGGACAGAATTTAGGCGCAACATTCACTGTTCTACTACCGTTAAATATTGTCGAGCAAGAGCTATCTGCTAATGACAACCACTCAGAAAGTGGGACAAATCTCACAGGTATTGAGATATTAGTTGTGGATGATGATGCAGATATGCGGGACTTGGCAGAATTCATTCTGACGCAATCTGGCGCACAAGTGAAAACAGCTGCCTCGGCAGTACAGGCATTGACCCTCTTGAATCAGTCTGTCCCCAATCTGCTACTGTGTGACATTGGTATGCCTGAAATGGATGGCTATTCCCTGATTCGGCAAATTAGAAAGTGGTCGCCCCAACAAGGAGGAACCATACCAGCGATCGCACTCACTGCTTATGCGGGAGAAATAAACCAGCAACAAGCCTTGACCGCCGGATTTCAGATGCATATTTCCAAGCCTGTTGAACCGGACGAGTTAGTGCAGGCAATTGTCCAATTGCTCGATCCCAGTAAGACAAATCAGTAAAAGGGATTGGGGTTTGATGAGCTACTCAATTGCACAAACTCTTGATGTTCTGGTGTAGATAATCCTTGTTGCAAAATGGCTAATACTTTAGCTAAATCTCTTGATAATAATGCTGATTTTGCTAACCACAAGCCTGGAAACACTTGCGAACAAACTATATCATCTGTATTTGCTTCAAGTTGAATATACTCGCCTTCTTGTAACCTAAACCAATCAAATTGGCGGTCATAAACTCGCCAGACTAAATATTCTTGCACTTGATTACGACGATATACTTTCAGTTTTTCATGCAAATCATAGGAAGCACTAGAAACAGCAATTTCTACAATTAATTCTGGCGCACCTTCGACATAATCATTTTCACTAATGCGCGATTGTCCTGCTTGTTCTATTCTTAATATTGCATCTGGTTGCACTTCGTTATCGGCATCTAATAAAACTGTGGTATTATCTGCTAAACCCACACCTAGTGTCGCTGCTATGTAAACTCCCAGCCAAGCTATAATGTAAGCATGGGGTTCGCCATGACTTTTGATTCTCAACGGGGATGCCACGTAAACAACTCCTTCAATCAATTCTGCTTTCTTCAGATTAGGCATGGCATGATAGCGCCGCTCAAATTCATGACGGCTGAGCTTGTCGCCATTTTCTAAAGGCGGAATTGTCAAAAGTTCAGCAGTTGTGTCAGCAGATATCATAATTTTCAAGGTGATAGCGAATTACTGACATTAGTAATTTTAACAAAAGAATTTGATCGGATTTTGTCTACAAATCCAAAGAGAAGTATTAGCAGGAAGTACTATCGCCATGATGCTAATTATACTAATCCAGAACGCAGTGCCACGACGGCTGCTTGCACGCGATCGTCAACTGCTAGTTTGTTCATAATTCCCCGGACGTGTGTTTTAACTGTGTTAGGACTGAGATAAAGTTTTTCCGCTATTTCTGGGTTGCTTAATCCCTCTACCATCAGTTTCAAAACTTCTAACTCGCGTCCAGATAGGTTAGCGACGTTGTTGGTAGGGGAGGGCGGCTTGAGGTTGTCAATGACTTGCCTGGCAATCTGAGGATCGAGGTAAGCTGCACCATCAACTGCGGCAGCGATCGCGCTCAACAATCGCTCAACACTCGCACCTTTGATACAATATGCATCCGCACCGCTAGACAATGCTGCAATAATTTCCGTCTCTGTTTTGTGGGATGTCAGCATTACTACGTGAGTTTCTGGCAGTACTGCCTTAATTTGCTGCGTCGCTGCAATGCCATCCAGCCTTGGTAAGCCAATATCCATGACTACCAGATCGGGTTTTAATTTTAATGCTGCTTGTACGCCCAAATAACCATCTTCTGCTTGTCCCACAATCTCCAACTGGGGATGAGCCATTAATGACTGTTCTAATCCCAGTTGCATCATGGGATCGTCTTCGACAATTAAGACGCGCAACCGGGAAGCACCAGTCGGAAGATTTAAGGTATGGCTAGTATCTGGGGACATTCTATCTGTCGGTGTCAGTTGTTAGTTGTCAGTTGTCAGTTGTTAGTTGTTAGTTGTTAGTTCTGATAACTACTGACTACTGACTACTGACCGCTTACTTATTCTTCCACGCGATAGCCCAACTCAGCTAAGCTGACGCGAGAGTGTCGCCATTTTGGCTGTACTTTAACGAACAGTTCTAGGTATACTTTACCGGAAATTAACTTTTGAATCTGTTCGCGAGCTGCACTACCAATTGCTTTAAGCATTGAGCCACCTTTACCAATGAGAATTCCTTTTTGAGAATCCCTCTCGACGTGTATGGTAGCGAGTACGCGGGTAATGGTTGGTGTTTCTTCTACTTTGTCAATAGCGATCGCTACTGAATGGGGTACTTCCTCCCGCGTCAACAGCAAAATCTGTTCGCGAATCAACTCGCCCATAATAAAGCGTTCTGGTTGGTCTGTCACCAAGTCGGGAGGATAGTACAATGGCCCATTTTCTAAATGTTCAATCAATAACTGTTGAAGTTGCGCTAACCCTGCACCAGTCTTAGCGGAGAATTTTATTGTCGGCCATTCATATGGAACAGCCAACTGCTGGTAACTATCATCAACGAACTGAGAATCTGAGGCTTGTTGGTCAATTTTATTCAAACCCAAAATCACTGGTGTTTCGCTGCGAATCAGCAAATCAGCAATATAGCGATCGCCTGCACCACAAGCAACTGTTCCATCCACCACAAACAGCACTACATCAACTGATTCAATGGCTATTTTGGCATTTTGCACCAGTACTTCTCCCAATTGATGGTGGGGTTTATGAATTCCTGGTGTATCAACAAAAATTAACTGTGCTTCTGGTGTAGTTAAAATTCCGCGTAAGCGATTGCGTGTAGTTTGCGCTACTGGTGATGTAATAGCAATTTTTTGCCCTATCAATTGATTCATTAAAGTAGATTTACCGACATTAGGACGACCGATAATGCCAATAAAACCTGACTTGAATTCAGGAGGAGCCTGGGGGATCGATACTTCTCCTGAAAAAGAGAAGTTGTGATTATCAATACTATTCACCTTTAGCTCTACCGTCATATTTTATCGATGGGATGAATGGGTTTTTTTCCAAAACATAAACAATCATAAAATCACCGTAACATTTTTAGAGATTGCTTCTGCTTAGGCTTAATCTACTACTGACCCTTGCTTAAGTTTAATCTACTACTAATTCTACTTGGATCGTAACGTCAAAAAAAGATATGGGAGAACGCAAACGCATTGGAATTCTCACTAGTGGAGGAGATTGCTCTGGTTTGAATGCTGTAATTAGAGCTGTTGTACATTGTGCTGTGAATACTTATGACTGGGAGGTGCTGGGAATTCGCCAAGCTACGTTAGGATTGATGGCGCGTCCGCCACAATTCACAAAACTGGAAATCGATCGAGTGGATTCGCTGTTAACTGCTGGTGGCACAATGCTGGGGACTACCAATAAAGGCGATCCTTTTGCTTTTCCCATGCCCGATGGCAGTCTATGCGATCGCTCTCAAGAGATCGTTACAGGTTACCATGACTTAGGTTTAGACGCTTTAATTGGTATCGGTGGTGATGGTAGTTTGGCAATTCTCCGTCGTCTCGCACAACAAGGTGGCATTAACCTAGTCGGTATTCCCAAAACGATTGATAACGATATTGGCGTTACGGAACATGCCATCGGTTTTGATACAGCTGTGAATATTGCCACAGAAGCATTAGATCGGCTGCATTTTACAGCTGCCAGTCATAGCCGCGTCATGATTCTAGAAGTGATGGGACGTGACGCAGGACACATAGCAATAGCTGCGGGAATCGCAGGGGGAGCAAATGTAATTTTAATTCCAGAAATACCTTACACAATCGATCACATTTGCTACAAAATCAAAGAACGTCAAGACCAAGGCAAAAACTACTGTTTAATTATTGTTTCCGAAGCAGTTCGCACCCACGATGGAGAAAATGTAACGATTACAAATCGCTTAGGGCAATCTCGATATGGTGGAATTGGTGAATATTTAGCAGACCAAATTATCGAACACATTGGTGTAGAAACGCGAGTTACAGTTTTAGGACACATCCAACGAGGTGGAACTGCTTCTCCATTAGATAGATTAGTCGCAACTGCCTTTGGTGTGGCGGCAGTTAATTTAATTGCAGAAGGTAAATACGATCGCATGGTAACATGGCAAAATCGTCAAGTATTAAGCGTGCCAATTACAGAAGCGATCGCTCAGTATAGCGCCGTCGATCCAAATGGTACTTTAGTTAAAACTGCTCGTGGTATGGGTATTTATTTAGGCGATTAACTCTTGCAGAGACGCGATTAATCGCGTCTCTACTAATTAATAACTCCGAGTACAAACTCACCTTGATTTACTGCCTGATTGGTTGAGATGTCATAAACCAATCCATCTTGCTCAGCAAAAATATCTATTACACTAGGCAGCTTCTTTTCTTTATTAAAACTGAGAATTTGATACAATTTGTCTCCTGCTTTGACTTGACTACCTAATTCAACTCTAGATTGAATCATGCCACCCGCGATCGCATAATATTTTTGTCTGTTGCTGCTACATACAAAAGTCATTTCATGGTTTTTTGTGTCATCAGAAGAATCAGGAATTTTTAATACACCTTTTTGCACTAAATAGTTTTTCACACCCCGTACACCTTTGGCAACTGAATCAGGATTCATCTGCATTCCTGTCCCTAATTCTAGCGTCCAAGCTTCTATATCAAATTTGATTTCTCTACCAAGCTGTTGAAAAGAAGCTTCTAAAGCTAACCAAGGTTTGATAAAAGCTTCATCAAAAGCATCACCATCATATTTATCGAGCAAGATTCCGAAATCGAGCAGAAAGTATTTGGCACTGTCTTCTCGATTGCGGCAATAATAAAGGAAGTCTAATCCTTGATTGTTAGAACTGTGTAAATCAATCAAGTAGTCTGCATCTAAACTAAGAGATTGTAGTTGATAACGAAAAAATTCAGTGTAAGATACACTACTAGGAGAATTAATTTTTTCTAAAAGTTTGGCAAATTGTTCCTGAATTATAGTTAGATAGTTCTGACGAACATCCTCTAGATTGATATGAAGTTGAGATTTAGTAAAAGCTACTAAATCATCAGCTTCTTTCTCATAGTCCCAAAATATACGATTCCAGTCTTTAGCTTCGTAAACACAATATCGCCCTGGAGAAAAATGCTGAGCGCGTTCATTTGTTCCTATGGGATTACAAACAGGAACTAACCAAATTTCTCCAATTAAATCAGTATCATTAAGTGTTAATAAAAACTCAATTAATTGATTAATAACAGCATTGCCAGCAATTTCTGCACCATGCAAATTTGATTGAATATAAACTTTTTTGCCTAGTTGAGCGCCAATAAATTTGTAAACTTGTAGAGACAGGCGATCGCCTGAAGCCATTTGACGTAAAAAAACAGTTTCAATATTAGGAAACATAGATAACTTGAGTAAATTAAATCCATGCAAACTCAAATAATATCAAGTTGCGGTTACAGGTATTAACTGAAGTGCAGAGAAATGATAATACGTATAAAACTCTTTACGCCTCTTTTGTCTCTGTGTGAGATTTTTATACTCTCAACTGTAAGTATTGAATTAGTCGGGCCTCTGCGTTTTTTTTGCTAATCGCCTAACTTGGATAGCAACGTCTGTCATCTCTTCCCATCAACTAATTTTGCACCTAGCCAAGCAATCTTCCACTACATTTTGTAAAGACTGCGTATCGTTCAATAAAGAATTGTATTTATTCCAAAAGAATTGTATTTATTGGAGAACCAACACTTCTCTGTATTCATATACTGATTTTATCCCTATCGTTTGCACATTGCACGAGGAGGTTCCAAAATGGTTCATACTTACGAGGTGTTAGTTGATATCAAAGAATTTGCTGATATAACTAACAATACCTATCAACACGGAACAACACGGTACGAAATCAACGCAGAGTCAATAAAAACAGCCGATGGTATGGCGCTGACCCAGGCTAGAAGCGATCATCCAAAAGGCACAGAATATGATGTTAGGGTAACAAGGCTGCTCAGATAAAGCGATCGCCTCGCTTAACGATTTAAAAAAAGGGGGCAGTAGGCGGCGTAGAAATCACATTTGAACATTTCTGCTGTTTTAGACTTTAACAATAATTTACTCATACGCCGAAAGCCCCCGAAAAGAAAAGATGTTGTTAGTGAATTAATAGGGGTGAAACCAAGGGCAGGAAAAGCAGGGGAGAGAATCAAGTAAATGTTTTCTCTAAATCTCTAAGTTGAGTGGTGAGAAATCAGAAATTATAGAGGCTATTTTAGTTCAGCTAATCAGACTCGCTGCAAATAAACTGATTACTTGAATATGATAAGTAGGTAGACATAATTAAATGTAAGATGTCATTGCGTTCGCGTAGGGTCTCGTAGAGAGGAGGAACGACATAGGCAGAGCCTTCTCGCAGAGTAGCAATCGCAAAGACTGGGATTGCTTCGTTCCTCGCAATGACAGAACATATTATATTTATTTGCGCCGATCTACTTACTAGAAGCATTTTGGCATTCTGCAAAAATAGTCTATTTAGCTAAATAAAACTGAGATACAAAAGCTTGAGTTGGCTTGGTGAGATTTAAATATAGCTGCGTGCGATCGCTTATAGTCTCATTAAATATTAAATAACTAGACACCTACGGGTAAATAACTCACAATGAGGGCGTGAAAATATCTCTTTCCTATCCCCACTCCCTATTTTCAATATAGGAAAAAGGCTAAGGGGAAAAGAAAATGCATACTTTTAATCCTTTCCCTTTAGCCTACTTTTGCAAGAAGTCTAAGATTTTTTCAAGAATGTAGCCAGCTCATCCGAAGCTGATGAATCCTTTCATATTTCTTTGCTAATATTTATCGCAAATTAGCTGGTATCTCTTCGGGAACTACCCAGTAGTAAATAGTTTTTCCTTCTACCTGTAGCGTTTGCTGTGGTTTCCAGTCGCCCATATCGAAAGCGTGGGAGACAATTCGAGTACCAGGTTTAAGTTCTTTGAAGAGTTTGGGGCGGAGTTTGAGGTTGATATCAGGCAGCAAGTAGAGTGTGACCACCGTAGCGTCACTCAAGTTTGTATTGAATAAGTCTTGCTGAACAAACTTGACGCGATCTGTTACTCCTACCTTCTGGGCATTTTCGTTAGCCTCTTTGATACGTTGTGGGTCAATATCTATACCAGTACCTCGTGTACCATACTTTTGGGCGGCTGTAACCACAATTCGCCCGTCACCACTACCGAGGTCGTACAGGATATCATTTTTGTTTACTTTTGCCACTTTTAACATTGCATCTACTACGGGTTGTGGCGTTGGCACATAGGGAACATCACCAGGGCGTTCTTGAGGTTGACTAGTAGGAGTTGTTGTTTCGGTTTGAGCAGTCAGAGAAGGTGGTTGTGCGCCTGCTTCAAAGTCTCGTTCTTGCGTCGTCGTACATCCAGCAAGCCCCAAACTAGTCACACTAACCCCTGTAACCAATAAAAGCAGAATTTTTTTGAAGCTCATAAATTTTCTCCTTTGTTAGTTGTTAGTTGGTAGAAGGTAGGAGGCAGAGGGCAGGAGTTATTCTCTTTGTTCCCGTGTCCCCGCGTCTTTGCGTCTCGATATTCCCGCGTCCCCTTATCTCCCTCACGCCCTACCTTGGCGGTAGCGATTCCAAATCAACAATGGAATACCTGCTGCCACTACCAAAACGCCTACAATTGCCCCAACGTTGGTATAAACCAAGCTAGAGTAAAGCAGGTATCCACAAACAGCACAAAATAGCAATGGCGTGATGGGATAAAATGGCACACTGAACGGGCGTAAAATCTCAGGTTCACGCTTTCGCAGCACTAACAGCGATATGCCCGAAAGAAAGAAGAAAAACCAAAATACAGGGGCAGTATAATCCACCATTGTTTCAAAACCCTTGCGGGTGAGTGTGCCCAATAAAACCAATGCCAGAGCGATCGCTGCTTGTAACAACAAAGCTTGGCTGGGAGTACTAGGACGTTGTTGCCAGCGTCCCATAAAGCTAAACAGAGAAAAATCTTGTCCTAGCGCGTAGTTAGTCCGTGCCCCAGTAAAAATTGTGGCATTGATTGCCCCCAAAGTAGCGATCGCAATCAGTATGCTGATGAACAAAGCTCCCGGTGTGCCCCAAAGAGAGCGCATTAAATCTGCGGCTACTGCTTCTGAGGTTGCCATGTTGGCTAATCCCAATCCCCGTAGGTAAGCCAGATTGATCGCTAGGTAAATGGTAGTGATAATCCCAATACTCCAGAGTAGCGATCGCAGAATATTGCGTTGTCTATTTTGGATTTCCGCCGAGATATACGCCGCCTCGTTCCAGCCACCATAGGATAACAACACAAATACCATTGCCAGTCCCCAACTTCCTGATGATGCAGATTCTACAGGGGCAGCAGAATTTGGTGTGGCAGTCAGTCCAATAATTACAACTAGTAATAAACCCAGAACTTTTGCCACAGTCAGTAAGTTTTGCGTCCACTTACCGTGTTGCAAACCGATGATGTTTAAAGCAGTTAAAACAGCGATCGCCCCTGCTGCATACACAGAAGGTGAAAATGCACCTAGCCGCAATATCTCAGAGGCATAGTCACCAAAGACAAATGCCAACAGAGCAATGGAACCAGTTTGAATTACTGTCATCCGTGCCCAAGCAAATAAAAAGGCGACTCTGCGTCCAAAAGCACGCTTTAGGTAGTAGTAAACACCACCAACATCGGGATAAGTTGTAGCCAACTCTGCATAGCACAATGCTCCTATAAGAGACACTACCCCACCAGCTAGCCAAAACAGCAATACAGCCAGATCGCTACCTGCTTGAGCCGCCACCAAGGCAGGCGTTTGAAAAATCCCCGCCCCAATGACAATACCAACAATCAGAGCTACAGCATCCGATAATGTCAGTGATTGTTTAGGCGCTGCCACTTCAGTTGTCGTTACCTGCCCAAGTAAACTATGGTTTTCAGGTCTACTCACATTGATTCCTCATTAGTGTTGAAAGCCCACAGAGCTATCGTCACTTTGGGATAATTAAATTCGCCCAATATTTTTATTATGAAAAATAAATGTGACAAGAAAGTGACAACGGGCGATTCAAAATTTGGTTCCAGGCTTTGCCTTCACCCTCAGCGCCAAATCATAAGAGAAATAAACTATACCAATTTTTCAAAACAAGACAGTAGATTCAAGTGGGGGTAGGGAGCAGTGTGCGGCGATCGCATCCCCATAATCTCTTCTTTCCCTCATGCTGCCCAATTTTTACAAAGTAATTCTGCTTATTGCAACACTGTCAGCCTTTAGCTAGCATCTTGTGTCAATCTGCGATACACCTTCTCTAAATATCCAGTTCTTCACGGCTCAAACAGATTTTTTGTCAACTATTATTTTCGCAAATATATCTTGGTTTAAATTTATGCGTTTAATTAGCTTTGTTATAAATATACCCTCAAAGCCATATTTAAAGTTTTGAATTGAGTTGCTTTTGGCTTGGTGTGACAGGACTTCATCCTAAACCAATGCTTCCTCAATTTAGCTAAAAAAGTATTTATCTGCTTCAGTAAAATCAGTACGAAATCTCTATTTGAGAATGCGGATATTATCTTCAATGTCCTCTTCTTCCTCAACCATGCTTTCTTCTTGGACTGAACGGCTGATGTCCATTAAATAATTCTTTAAAACTGACAATAAATATTTAATGTACAAATGGAGCTAAGCGGGTTCGAACCGCTGACCTCTGCAATGCCATTGCAGCGCTCTACCAACTGAGCTATAACCCCTTAACAGTGCGTTATCTATATTGCCTTAACATCCTATACTTTGTCAAGTTTTATCTGCTAAATGTAAAGAATCTCATCTAGAACTCAGCATTTTTTAAGAAACTTGCAATAAGTAACTCATACAGTGTCCCATGAGAAAGTAAACTACTAACATAGCCGCAGCAGCTAAG
The DNA here is from genome assembly GCA_003326215.1 of Nostoc minutum NIES-26. GTDB lineage: Bacteria > Cyanobacteriota > Cyanobacteriia > Cyanobacteriales > Nostocaceae > Dendronalium > Dendronalium minutum. The sequence goes on from LXQD01000307.1 coordinate 15,922, forward strand.
GCAACCAATGTACCAGCCAACATCAGAGAAAATTCTTTATTAGCGTAGGCTTTTTCCATCAGGTGCAGTGACCAGGCTACCAACGCCACATCAAATAATAAAATAGGAATCAACATAATTCTTAATATTTATTAATACTTGTACACTAATGTTAACACCCTTTTTTACAACTGTGTCTAACTTAGGATAGATGCGGTTAGTTGTTGATAATGTCTAGTAAGTCAATATTACAACCGCACTGGGACGTGGCGATCGCGCAGGTAATTTTTAATTTGTGCGACGCTTAATTGCCCATAATGCAGTAGTGATGCTAGTAATGCAGCTTCAGCCTTGCCTTTTGTGAGCGCCGTATAGATGTGTTCGCAATTGCCTGCACCACCAGAGGCAATGACTGGAATTTGTACAGATTCCGCGATCGCACTTGTCAACCCTAAGTCATAGCCAGCTTGAGTGCCGTCAGCATCCATACTCGTTACCAGCAGTTCTCCTGCTCCTCGTTTTTCGACCTCTTGTGCCCAAAGTAAAGCATCTAAGCCAGTATTTTCTCTACCACCCCGCACATAAACATCCCAGCCAGGATTACTGGGGTCAACTCTGCGCCTAGCATCAATAGCAACTACTATGCACTGATTACCAAAGCGATCGCTTGCCCGATTAATCAAGTCTGGTTCGCGTACTGCCGCAGAATTAATACTAACCTTGTCTGCACCAGCTCGTAACAAAGCTTTAACATTTTCTAAGGATTGAATACCACCACCCACAGTGAGGGGAATAAAGACCTGTTCGGCAGTGCGATACACCACATCGATAATAGTATCCCGGTCTTCATGAGTGGCTGTAATATCTAGAAATACTAACTCATCCGCACCAGCTTCGTTATAAACCTTTGCCAGCTCTACCGGATCGCCTGCATCCTTAAGGTCAACAAAGTTAACTCCTTTAACAACTCGTCCCGCCTTAACATCTAAGCACGGTAAAATTCTTTTAGATAACATAACAACTTTTTTACTTTTGGGTAATTAGCCGGAATTTAAATTTTAAATTGGCGCGTGTATTCTCAAACGAAAATTTTCTATCCGTGCTGATTCCCCATTATTGCGGCAGAGACAACTCTCTGAAACTGGGAACAGGAAAGAATCTTGTCCCATTAATCAATAACTGGAAATCTTCCCAGTCCCTAGTCCCCTTGAAAGTTGATAGCTGAATTATGGCGATAATCTCCTCGAAAAAACAGCCTCAAGAACCCAACGGACAACCAAAGCAGCGCCGCGAGTCGGCGAAAGCACCGTCCAACGAGAACATTTTGCAACCTGAAGCTGCTGTTGACGAAGGTAAACAAGAAGAGAGTATCCGCCCACAGCGATTTGCTGATTACATTGGGCAAAAAGACCTCAAGGACGTGCTAGATATTGCTATCAAAGCAGCCAAGTCTCGCGGTGAGGTGCTGGATCACTTGCTACTGTATGGCCCGCCAGGATTGGGTAAAACCACAATGGCAATGATTTTAGCCTCAGAGATGGGGGTAAATTACAAAATTACCAGTGCGCCAGCGCTAGAACGTCCTAGGGATATTGCCGGGTTACTGGTGAACCTCAAACCCGGAGATATCCTATTTGTGGATGAAATTCATCGCCTCTCGCGGATGACAGAAGAAATTCTTTATCCGGCAATGGAAGATTATCGCTTAGACATTACCATCGGCAAAGGTTCGAGTACGCGGATCAGAAGTGTGCCACTGGCAAAATTTACGTTGGTGGGAGCGACAACTCGTGTAGGTGCTTTGACTTCACCACTACGCGATCGCTTTGGCTTAGTACAAAAACTGCGCTTTTACGAAGTTGATGAACTGAGCAAAATTGTATTGCGAAGCGCTCAATTCCTCCAAACCCCAGTTACAGAGGACGGTGCCACAGAAATTGCCCGTCGTTCGCGAGGCACACCGCGTATTGCTAACAGGTTACTCAAGCGAGTGCGTGATTATGCGGAAGTAAAATTATCTGGAGAAATTACAGAAAGCGTTGCATCCGAAGCATTGCAACTATTTCAAGTAGACCCCTGTGGCTTAGATTGGACAGACCGTCGAATGCTGAGTGTAATTATTGAACAGTTTAATGGTGGCCCCGTTGGATTGGAAACAATTGCCGCAGCTACAGGTGAAGATACCCAAACCATTGAAGAAGTTTACGAACCTTACTTGATGCAGATTGGGTATTTGAGCCGGACTCCTCGTGGTAGGGTGGCGACAAAGGCAGCGTACAAGCATTTGGGCTTCAAGCCGCCCAACGAGCAGCTGTCATTGCTGTAATACTGAGAATTGGGTATTGGGTATTGAGAAAACTCTTTCCCAGTTCCCATTGCCCCTAATCCCCAGAGGGGGCCCCGAGTTCCCCAATCCCTATTCCTGGTTAAGAAACTTTTCGCCATGATAAATTGTGTTCACACCGCAGATGGACACAGGTAAACCCAGATGATTAAGTTAATTGGTATTGTTCTCAGTCTGTTACTTGTGTTTGGCTGGGGTACGCCAGTTATGGCACAGTCTCCACAGCCTAACTTTACTCAAGAGCAATTAGAACAGGGAGATGAGTGGGCAAATCAGGCATTTGCAGCCACAAATAAAGGTGATTTTGTCACGGCTGAACAGTACTGGACAAAGATTATTGAGCAATTTCCCACTAATGCCGGAGCATGGAGTAATCGGGGAAATTCGCGGGTAAGTCAGAACAAGTTGCAAGCAGCACTGACAGATTACAACAAAGCCGTAGAACTAGCCCCAAATGTTACCGATCCTTATTTGAATCGGGGTACAGCTTTAGAAGGATTGGGAAAATGGTCAGATGCGATCGCCGATTATAATCATGTCCTAGAACTCGATCCCCAAGATGCGATGGCGTACAACAATCGGGGTAATGCCAAAGCAGGTTTAGGAAAATGGTCAGATGCGATCGCTGATTACAAAAAATCAGTGGAAATCGCCCCAAATTTTGCCTTTGCCCGTGCCAATTACGCCCTCGCCCTTTATGAAACTGGGGAAATCGACCCAGCAATCAAGGAAATGCGGAATATCGTCCGCAAATATCCCAAGTTTGCCGATATGCGTGCCGCCCTGACAGCAGCTTACTGGGTAACTGGACAAAAAGGCGAAGCTGAAAGTAATTGGGTGGCTGCTTACGGACTTGACACCCGCTACAAAGATATCAACTGGGTGCAAAATATCCGTCGTTGGCCGCCCAGCATGGTGGCAGCTTTGGATAAATTCCTGAAACTTCAGTAAAAGTAGGAAATAAAGAAAAAGGTAAGCAGCTTTTACCTTTTTCTTTTCTTCCTCATCAGCATTATTTTTGCAACCAAACTGAGACTGAACCGCCAGGACAGGGGAAATTTCCCCATCCATCATTATTGGTATAAACAGTGTCCTTGATATGCCCAGTAGCATCGTAGAAAGCTGCGTTGGGTCTGAACATATTCATCCACTTGTTACCTGGTTCGCTGTTAGTCAGCACCACAGCCATTGCTCCTGGATGTTCGCTGTTACCCAAGCGCGTCCAAGCAATAGTATTAGGATGGTCAAAGTAATCGTGTTGGTCGCCAAAACCATAGTATTGACGAGCTTTCAGGAACTTGTCAATCAAGAAACGGTGAGAGTGAAGGGTAGCATCGCGTCCTTTGTCGTGATATTGTGCCCCGTAATAATCTGCATAAAAAACGCAAGGATAACCTTCACGGCGCAGCAAGATTAGTGCATACGCCAGTGGCTTAAACCAAGGTTCTACAGGAGACTCTAGCGATTGACAAGGTTGGGTATCATGGTTTTCGACAAAGGTCACTGCTAGGGCAGGTTGTTCTTTAACTAAGGTTCTGTCAAAAATTGACCGCATATCGAAACTATTGCCCTGACGACTGGCTTGGTGAAACTTAAAGTGGAGAGGCACATCAAACAACGATAATCGCCCTTCACTAGCAGCAAGATAACCATGTAAGGCATCAATATCCTGAGACCAGTACTCGCCGACACTAAACAGTTCCCGTCCCCCAAAATGAACTCGCAAGTGGTTCAACCAATCGCGGAAAAAGGTGGAACGGATATGTTTGACAGCATCAATGCGAAAGCCATCTACACCTGCGGTGTCAACAAACCAACGCCCCCAATACATCAATTCACCGCGTACGAGATCGTTACTTGAATCCAAGTCGTTCGCTAGCAAATAATCATAGTTGCCGTGTTCGTGGCTAACTTCTGTTTCAAAATTCTTATCCTTAATACGGTAGAGCTTATCTGCCCTTTGCGTGTCTGCGTTGTAGGATAATGAATCAAAGCACCACCAATACCACTTCATACTGGAGTACTTATTTCCACGACCGGGAAAATTGAACTTTGTATATGCTCCAATTTCATACCAGTCGCTAATTGGACGGTTGCGGTCTTCCCAATCCATTTCCTGGGCCCAGATGCGTTCTATTTCATCCCCGCCATCTTTATGGTTGAAAACTACATCACCGTAGATTTTAATGCCAGCACGCTGGGCTGTTTTAATAGCTGTCAGGTATTGCTCGCGTGTTCCGTATTTTGTTCGGACAGTACCTTTTTGATCGAACTCACCTAAATCAAACAAATCGTAGACTGCGTATCCAACATCCCATGTTCCACCACTGCCTTTATAAGCTGGTGGCAGCCATAAAGCAGTGAAGCCTACATCGGCTAGCTCATTGGCTGTTTTATCCAGTTTGTCCCATAAGGTACCATCATTTGAGACATACCAGTGGAAATACTGCATTATTACGCCGTTGGTCATGCGATCGCCTTCTTAAAAACTTTCGTTTTACAGATTTCTATGAGAAATCTCTGCTGCTAGGATAGGTCGTTTTTTTCACACGTCCAAACATCACCTGAATTTATTTATGTTTCAATAGCAACTGGATGCACTAAGTACTTGGTAATAGCCGTTAGTGGGGAGGCAGGGGAAATTGGGGAAGATAAGACTCTCAACCATTGACTAATGGTTAATGACCATTGACTATTTCTTGAATCTTGACAGAATTTAGTTCTTCTACATTGCTTAAAACTATCGTTGCTCCTGCTGCTAATAGTGTTTCACCATAGGAATCACGACGCGCTGGTGTTTCTTGTACGTGAGGCGGTAAAACTCCTACACCAATCCAACTGCGGTGAGGATTTATCTCTCGCGCTTTGCCTACAGTGTACATATCAGCTACTGTATCTCCCACGTAGATGATTGCTGGTGTTTCATCCAATCCATTTTCTAACTGGCGAACAGTGGCAAAAAGTCCTGTGGGATCTGGTTTTCCTGGTGCATCCTCCATCGCAATCAATACTGGTGACTGCAAGCCCAGACGTTTTTCTAATATATAGTTAGCAGAACCACGCGTAGCACCACTGAAAAATCCCCAAGCAATGCTAGCTTGTGTTAATTCTTCTAAGTAACAAGGCTGTAATAATAAGGGTTCATCACAGATATACCCTGTCCAATTGTCAGGGTCTGTCCCTCGATAACGCGATTGGAAGAAAGCAACAATGGCGTTGTAGTCGAGTTGTAATTGTTCGCGGGACTGCCCTTGAGCGACAAAGTAACGATAAATTAATTCCTGGGACGCTTCCCAATCGTTATTCCAAATACCTTCGGATTTCAGTTGGTCAATGTCTAGTGGTGTCGGACGATACGCTTGCTCGGTAAAATACTCTACAGTATCAGCGATCGCTCGGCGATAGGAACCGCTAACATCGCGCACAACGCCATCAATATCGAAAATAACGATCGCTTTTGTTGACAACTTTTCAATCATAGGATGGGAAATTTAGTTTTTTGTATAGAAAATCTGGATAGTTTCAGTATATTTACGGTATCCAACCTAAATACATAACGTTTTTCAGCGAAAAAGCGAACGATTGTTAAGAAGCACTGCTTTTGCGTTCCTGTTTCTTTCAGAGAAATCCTATTTTTAAAGTAAATTTCTTACAAAAAACGATTTTTCCTCAAAAAGAGGTATGACAAATAATTATTAGTGGGCTAAAAATTAGTTAGGCTAACAATAAGTTAATCTAAATAATAAACTATTGCATTAAAATTGCGGAAACCGCGATCGTTCCCTCCTTTTCTTCCTGGATTTTTGATATGCGCTGTTTAGTCTCTGTTCAGGTGACAAAGCCTTTATTCTTGGCTGCTCAAATCGTACCTCGCTTTCATAGTCTGATTCAAGGAGGACGATTCTGTTTGCTGATACTGGGTCTGCCTTATTTGTGTGCTGCTTGTAATGCTTCCGAAGCACAATCGAGTAAAGAGGCAGCAGGAAAAAATCGATCTGTGCCCGTGGTAGTTGCCACTGCGACACAAAAAACAATTCCCATCTTGCTAACAGCTACAGGAACAGTGGAATCATATTCTACGGTATCAGTCAAGTCGCAGGTCGGTGGGCAACTTACTGGAGTCTATTTTCAACAGGGACAGGACGTTAAGAAAGGTAACTTATTATTTACAATCGATTCCCGTACTTTACAAGCAGCGTTAATGCAAGCTAATGCTGCCAAAGCAAAAGATTTGGCGCTGGTGAAACAGGCACAGGCAAACGTCATAAAAGCTATTGCCCAAGTGAGCCAAGCCAAAGCGAATGTAGCCAAAGATGTAGCCCAGGCAACAAATGCAGATGTGCAGGCTCAACGCTATGCGGGTTTGCTCAAGCAAGGGGCAATCAGCAAAGAACAGGCGGATCAATTTCAGACCACTGCTGATGCTCAACGGGCAACAGTGAATGCAGATCGAGATGGAGTAGCAAATGCTCAAGCAGCAGTGGCAGCAGCCCAAGCAGACGTACAAAATGCCCAGTCCGCAGTCGTAGCAGATGAAGCAGCAATTGACAATGCTAAAGTTCAGCTTTCCTATAGTTCCATCTACTCACCAATTGCTGGACGCACAGGTAGCCTGAAACTAAATCGAGGCAACTTAGTGCAGGCGAACGCCACCGATCCGCTAATTACGATCAGCCAAATCCAACCGATTTACGTTAACTTTTCAATTCCCCAACGACTACTGCCAGACCTCAAAAAGTACAGCGTTAAAGGCAACCTAGAAGTTGATGCCCTACCTCCCAAAGATACAGAGCGTCCAGAGCGAGGCAAACTCACCTTTGTTGATAGTGGAGTCAATACCCAAACAGGCACGATTCAACTTAAGGGAACTTTTGCTAACAATGACGAGCGACTTGTTCCAGGGCAGTTTGTCAATGTAGTACTCAAGCTCACTGAAGAACCAAACGTTATTACCGTACCTACCCAAGCAGTCCAGAGCGGACAACAAGGGTCGTTTGTATTTGTAGTTACCAACAATAAAGCAGAAGTACGTCCAGTGACCGTAGGTGATGCAGTTGAAAACGAAACAGTTATCAAGCAAGGTTTAAAACCGGGTGAGCAAGTAGTCACTGATGGACAATTTAACTTGGTAGCTGGTGCCACAGTGCAGGTAAAACCGACAGTAGGAAGTCAGAGGCAGGAAGCAAATCAATGAATATTTCTGAGCTATTCATTCGTCGCCCAATCATGACGACCTTAGTTATGGTCGGTATTTTGATATTTGGGCTGATGAGTTACCAATTATTGCCCGTTAGCGACTTACCCAATGTAGATTATCCGACACTCCAGGTATCAGCTAGTCTACCCGGAGCCAGTCCAGAGACGATGGCTTCTTCGGTAGCAACTCCTTTAGAGCAGCAGTTTTCTAGCATCGCGGGAGTGAGTTCGATGAACTCTACTAGCTCTTTGGGAAGTTCACAAATCACGCTGCAATTTGAACTAAATCGGGATATAGATGGGGCAGCACAGGATGTGCAAGCAGCCATCTCCAAGGCGGCTAGGCAGTTGCCCACTAATATGCCTAGTCCCCCATCCTACCGGAAGGTAAATCCAGCAGATCAGCCAGTTCTCTATCTCTCCCTTAATTCTTCTATTCTGCCGCTTTCAACCGTAGACAAGTATGCCGAGACATTGCTAGCACAACGTCTGTCGATGGTGGATGGGGTAGCGCAAGTACAAGTGTACGGTGCCCAAAAGTACGCGGTACGGATTCAGCTTGACCCTGAATCTTTGAGCGCTAAAGGTATAGGAGTCGATGAAGTCGCAACTGCCATTGCTAACGGTAATGTCAACCTTCCTACTGGCACACTTTACGGGAAGGAGCAGAACTATACGATTCAGGCAAACGGTCAACTCAATGATGCTGCCAGCTATCGCTCTTTGACTGTAGCTTATCAAAATGGCGCACCAGTACAGTTGGGGGAACTGGGTCAAGTGCTGGACAGCGTGGAAAATGATAAGGTAGCAAGCTGGTATTTTGGGACAGGAGGGGAGAAGAGCGGGGGAGCAGGGGAGAAATCCCAATCTAAAATCCAAAATTCTGGTGTGCGGGCGATCGTTTTAGCAATTCAGCGGCAACCAGGAACCAATACCGTTGAAGTGGTGGATGCAATCAAGAAACTGCTACCTACCTTCCGCAAACAAATTCCCGCAGCTGTCAATATTGATATTCTCTACGATCGCTCCCAGTCAATTCGGGAGTCTGTAGACGATGTGCAGTTCACGCTATTATTAACGATCGCCCTGGTAGTACTAGTAATATTTCTGTTTCTCCGCAATCTCTCGGCTACAGTTATTCCCAGTTTGGCAGTACCGCTTTCAATTGTGGCGACCTTCGGCGTTATGGTGCTGCTAGGTTTCTCCCTGGATAACTTATCACTGATGGCGTTGACTCTTTCAGTGGGCTTTGTGGTAGATGATGCTGTGGTGATGCTAGAGAATATTGTTCGCCACATGGAAATGGGTGAGAGCCGTATGGAAGCAGCGCTGAATGGCTCTAGAGAGATTGGCTTCACGATTTTGTCCATGACCATCTCCTTAGTAGCAGTATTTATTCCAATACTGTTCATGGAAGGCATTTTGGGGCGACTGTTCCGTGAGTTCGCTATTACTATCAGCGTTGCGATTCTGGTTTCTGGCGTGATTTCTCTCAGCTTGACACCGATGCTTTGTTCGAGATTCCTGCGTCCACCGCATCATGAGCAGGGGAGTGAGGCAGAGGGCAGAGGGGCAGAGGGGCAGGGGAGCAGTGGGGCAGAGGAGCAGGGGAGCAGAGGGGCAGAGGGGCAGGGGAGCATGGGAGATGAGAGAGAAATTTCTAATTCCCAGTCGCCAGTCCCTAAGGCAAAATCCAAAACCCAGAACTTTAAGACTCGTCTTTACAACATTTCGGAAGACTTCTTTAATTTGTTGTTGCGCGGATACGATAGGACTTTAAGGGTATCACTTAAGTATCACCGCACGACGATGGTGATTTCTGGGGCAATTCTTTTAGGGACGGTGTACCTATTTATAGTTGTACCTAAAGGGTTTGTTCCCAACGCTGATGTTGGACAAATTACTGCCACTACTCAGGCATCAGAGGATATCTCCTTTGATGAAATGGTAAAGCATCAACAGGCAGTGGCTGCGATCGCTTACAGCGATCCCAATGTCGATTCAATCAACTCTAGCGTTGGGGCTGGCGGGCCAAATGCTTCCGCTAACGCTGGACGAATTTTAATCGAACTCAAACCTCGCCATGAGCGTCATCTCAGTGCTGATGAAGTTGTACAGGAACTTCGACCTAAACTATCACGCGTACCTGGGATCAAAGTCTTTTTGCAAAATCCCCCTGCCATCAATGTCGGTGGACAACAGACGAAAGCGCAATATCAATTCGCTCTGCAAAGTCCTAATGTTCAAGAGCTTTACCAATACGCCCCTCTTTTAGACGAAAAGCTTCGCACACTGTCAGACTTGCAAGATGTGAACAGTGACCTGCAAATCAAAAATCCGCAAGTCCGAGTAGATATCAACCGCGATCAGGCTTCAGCTCTGGGTTTGACTGTCAATCAGATTGAAACTGCCTTAAGTAATGCTTATGGCACTCGCCAGGTTTCCACTATCTACGCACCCGATAGCCAGTATCAGGTGATTATGGGAGTGGAACCCAAATATCAGCAAAATCCCAATGCCCTAGATTTACTTTCAGTTCGTACCCCCAATGGTCAACTTGTGCCCCTTAACGCTGTGGCAACCCTGAATAAAGATGTGGGGCCACTGACTATCAACCACAAAGGACAGCTTGCCTCTGTGACGTTCTCTTTTAACCTCAAGCCTGGTGTATCACTAGGCAACGTCACTGACAAGATTGAGCAACTCGCCCGTCAAACACTACCAGCTACTATCAGCACAGCTTTCCAAGGTTCGGCGCAAGCGTTTCAGTCCTCGATTCAGAGTTTAGGGTTGCTACTGCTAGTTGCCATCTTGGTAATTTATATTGTATTGGGTATTCTCTATGAGAACTTCATTCACCCACTAACTATCCTCTCCAGTTTGCCCTCCGCTGGATTTGGGGCGCTGTTGACCTTGTTAATATTTGGCGTTGACTTGAATATTTATGCCTTTGTGGGCATTATCCTGCTGGTTGGCATTGTTAAGAAAAACGGCATCATGATGGTTGACTTCGCCATTGAAGCCCGTCAAAACGGTAAAACTCCTTATGATGCAATCTACGAAGCGTGTTTAGTAAGGTTTCGTCCAATTATGATGACGACGATGGCAGCATTGATGGGAACGCTGCCTATTGCCCTCGGATTGGGAGCAGGTGCAGATACACGCCGTCCTCTTGGTTTAGCGGTAGTTGGCGGGTTGCTGTTCTCGCAGTTCTTGACGCTTTATTTAACACCCGTTTTCTACACCTATATGGAGTCTTGGCAAACAAAGCTGAAAAAACATAACTGGCGCAAACAGCCAAAACAAAAGTCACACGCACTTTAAACTTATGTTTGTTATGTAGCGCCTGCATAACAAATGTAGATGTTGTTTAATTACCTGATTGCTTAGGCGATCAAAAATACGTCATTGCGAGCGACAGCGAAGCAATCTCAGTCTTGGGCAAATTGCTTTCTCTAATCACTTTCCCTAACGGAACTAAAATTAGTCTAATGATAGTAAAGTTGCAGCTACTAAACTTTCCATCAAAAATCCCCTACTTGAGGGGATGCTGTCAAGATGTGATGGGCGATTAAGCGTTTAGTAAACTCAGTACCTCTTCTAGATGCAACTTAGCTTTGTAGACGTTCAATAACTTTTCTTGGTCATATCTATCTGGGTAAGCCATCCTTCTACCTTCCAGAGATATCCTTATAAGCGCTATCTGTTCATCGGTTGGCGAGTCCATCTCATCAAGTGCTGTACTGATATTCTGGAAGCTTGCAAATGATGGTTTTCTCAATCCTCTAGCATCTTGAAACTGCTGAAGGGCTAATATCGGGAATGCCATCAGGGTGGTGATGTAGCTAGTCTTGTAACCACGGTTCCCAGTTGGACGTACACCGTACCTTTGACACAATTGACTGAGTTCCTGGATGGTTTTGATTTCCAGTTCTGACCTCGTAAACATAAAATAGAGTTATCCATTTTCTAAAAGTGGTATCAGTGGGTAACAAGTTTTCCAGACAGTGATACCCACTGTTTTTAAACAGTATTTCGTTGTTAACATCGAATCAAGCTATATTCATATCTCGCAACAATGCCGAACCCCAAGGGTAATCCGCAAAACTTTGATAATCAACCAAGTAAAGAATTAACCGAACAATTAAATTTTCGTGTCACCAAGGAAATGAAGGAAGAGGTAAAAGCGAAAGACGATCCTCCTGAATTCTGCCGTCGTGCAATCCAGGAAGCACTAGATAAGGACACAGACAAGAGTAGTTAAATCAGATCGCGATAGATAGTATTACTCCTGTTCGATCGCTGGTAAGCGTAACCAGTCATTGACTTCCTGTGTCAACCATTCTAGTTCTGCAACAGTTAAATCACTAAAACGACCCAGGTAATATGTAGCTAAGCCTGTGGAATTAAATAATATAGACCGAGTATTAAAATTCTTATGCCTTAAATTGGTTATTTGCAATTTAGATATATTTTTTCTTTTTAATGAAGGAGAAGCCTGCCATTTCTTTCCTAGAAAATCGTGCATCAAATCCAGATTTTGCGAGTCAATTACGATGCGAGTACGCTTGCAAAAACCCCAAACAATAGTAATCAGAAGTAAAGCGATCGCCACAATTTGCAATAAATAACCAATTTCTTTGACACCAGAGAACAATCCAGCCGTTATAAAATTGAATCCCAGTGCTAGAGGTGTGATAAGAGAGATTAACCCTATTAAACGAATTCCAAATCCTTTGGGTGGCAGGATAATTTCTAAAGTTTCAGGAGTTTTAATTAAGCGAATTCTACTAGCTGGTGGCTGTTTTAAAGGTTGTTTTGCTATCGATATCTGCTGTTTTCTGGGTCGAGGTTTTTCCAATGCTTGCAATGCTTCTTCTGCCCCCAAAAATCTCTGCTCCAGACTGGGTTCAGTCATCCACTCTAACCAATCAGCAAACTCCAGAGTGAGATTTACAGACTGACGAAATTGAATCTGCAATTCTTGCTGTGGTAGTTCCGTAGGATGCAGCCCTGTCACCAGATAAATTAAAGTTGCGCCCAAGCTGTAGAGGTCTGACGCTGGAGTTGTCCTACCGCCAAATTGCTCCGGTGGCATATATCCATATGTACCCACAACAGTAATTGTTCCGCCTTCTTGGGCAGCTAAGGTTTGCACAGAACCGAAATCTACTAGGTAGACCTGACCAATACTATTACCAGAACGATTTGTCAGCAGAATATTACTGGGTTTAATGTCCCGATGAATAACAGGCGGTTGCTTTTGGTGCAAATAGGAGAGAATTGTTAAAAGCGATCGCGCTAACTCTTTAACTTCAGCTTCACTAAACGTCCGCCCTGCTTGTAAATGCTCCTCTAAGGACTTACCCTCTACATAGCTTTGCACCAAGCCAAAGCCTTTATCGTTGGCTGTATCTAGCTCAAAGTAATCCAGATAGCGAGGAATGGCAGGATGGTCAAGGGCTTTTAAAGTTTCTGCTTCCCGCTCAAACAACTTCAAGTCTTGCCAGTCGAAGTCTTGCCCCAAGTACAGCAATTTCACCACTACCTGTTGCGAAGAGTCCAAATCAAAAGCTAACAGAGTTCGCCTGCCAGTTTGTCTTCCCAGTTGTCGTTGGACTTGATAGCGTCCATTTAATATCTCATTACTCATTTGAATTACGAATTAATTATGGTGTTGCTTTTCATACCACTGAGCAATAGATTTGCTAGCCGCCCCCATACCTAGCCCGGTGATGACTGAAGGCGCAATCACCCAGAACAGGCTATCGGCAAGTGAGGTTTGATTGCCGACAAAATGGAGAGATTGGAAGCTAATTACAGCAATACTCATCCCCAAGATAGTACTGATGATGCTGACTGTGCGTTGATGCAAGTAGGGATTTTTCAGAGGGAAGAAGAATAACCGCGTAATCATCGCAACTAGAAATCCATTGCCAAACGCAATAGGAAAACCCACATAAGTACCAATTAATAGCCCCATATAACTCCCTAAAATAGGCATGAGAGCTGTACTGTAGAGAGCAGCACTCATAACTACAACTGTGCCGCCAATCGCGGTGCTGCGCCAGATGGCATTCCAGAACAAATTTAAGGTGTTCACAGGTTTATTCCGACTAACCGCTGATTGTTCGGTAGTTCTGAGTTGCCCTGTTTTCAAAGCAGTCAAAGCTGCTGGTGCAGATGTCAAACGTCGCTCTAAACTGGGTTCTGTCAGCCACTGCAACCAATTTACGAATGAAGGACTGAGATTGGCAGCGCTTTCAAATGCAATTCGCAGATTTTTCTGGGGTAAATCACCGGGATGGATTCCTGTCGCTAAAGCTATGAGTGTGGCTCCTAAACTGTAGAGGTCAGAAGCGGGTGTTGCATAGCCGCCAAATTGCTCCGGTGGCATGTAGCCATACGTACCTACAACCGTTACTGTCTTACCTGCTTTGGATGCCAAGGTTTGCACAGAACCGAAATCTACCAGGTAAACCTGACTAACACCATTACCGGAACGTACCAAGATAATATTGCTAGGTTTAATGTCGCGGTGAATGATTGGCGGCTGTCGTCCATGTAAATAAGTCAGGATTTTTAACAGTGCTTTGGCAATTTCCTGAATTTCGGTTTCTGTAAACCTCCCCTCTGTTGTCATATATTCTTCCAGAGATTTGCCTTCCACATAACTCTGGACTAAGGCATAACCTCTGCTGCTAGATGAATCTAACTCAAAATAATCTAAGTAACGAGGGATAGCAGGATGGTCGATTGCTTTGAGTGTTTCGGCTTCCCGTTCAAATAGCTTTAAATCTTCCCAGGCAAAATCACTGCTAAAGGTGAGCAGTTTAATAATGACTAATTGCTGAGTTTCGAGGTCACGGGCTAATAGAGTGCGTCTTCCGGCTTTCTTACCTAACTGCTGTTGAATTTCGTAGCGTTGTTGCAGGATTTGTCTAGGAAAGTCATTCAGGCTTTGTTCTGCCATTTACCCACTCCGAGTTCTCACCTTTACAGATGGTTATAATTGAGTTTCCCAGAAACTACAAAGGGGCAAACACTGATTCCGTAACCTTTGTGAAATTAGAAAGGCGTAGACGCTTCGCGGCTTGTCGTTAGACATCGCTCTCACAGTTTAATTATGGTTGAAAGATAAAAGCACCATTCTGTGGATCAAAAATACTACACTTTAACTGCTGACAGATATCTTGAATAATTGTCAAATCGCACATCCCAACATGAGGCTTGATATAAATCAATTTTACGGGTTCATCATCTCCTAACCAGACTCCCCAGATAGAAGAATTACTCGAATCTTCTCTCCTGCATTCTGGTAAGTAATAATAACCTTCATGAGACAAAACTTCGGGAAAAAGTTCCGAAATTATGGATATTATTTCTGATTTTGTCCCAATTTCTAAAATATTCGCTTCACTGATGTCATCTATTGAGACAAGTTCAGGCAATACTCGCATTAGCCAAAAACTGACACTCATAACTAACTTGAACTTAACTTAAAGCTTCGTTCAACAACTCGCGGTGCATTAAAGCTCGATCTACTAAAGACTGAATTTGTTCTGATGCAAGCGGCTCGCCATTGGCGTAATGTTCCATCCAAGTTTTACTAATTACGTTAGGGTCATCTGGTAAATTCGCCAAATCCCACCCAGGTATTACCAATTCTTCCATCAGGCGATTTACCTTGGGGTCGTAACTCAGAGCAAAACAGCGACAACCTTCAGCAGCTGCCATAATCAAACTGTGCAAGCGCATACCAATTGCCATTTCAACACCGCGAAAGACACCTTTCAAAAGTTGCGGATCTTCCAGACACAAAATCTTGCTCACATCTTGAAGATGTGGTTGAATTGCTTCGGCAATAGTTAAATCTTCACTTTTCTGAAACGGTAGTAGTAAAATAAAAGCTTGCGTAGCTTTTTGAAAATCCACTAAGGCGCGAGTTAGATTTGCGAGACGGGCTTCGCTCAGTTGAGGATGCGATCGCAATGTTACAGCAACCCTAGGCGCAGGTAAATCCCAAAGTCCCGGCACTGGTTTAGACTCCAACGCCCACACTGGATCTGGAGCAATGATACAAGGAATTTGCCAATCAGATAATAAAGCAGCACTAGCGCGATCGCGTACACTAACTTTAGTACAACCAGCAAAGTTTTGCCGTGCCAACCAACGAGTTTGCGGACGCACTAACGGCCCAATACCCTGTGCCCAAGCAACAGTTTTTAAGCCCATTTTCTGAGCCAATGCCATTAGTCCCCCATAATAAAATGGGCTAATGGTACTGGTGATATCTTGAATTAAACTGCCACCACCCCAAATGAAGGCATTACAAGAACGTAAAGCTTGCAGTACAGCTAAGGGAGCCATACGGTTATAAGTTTCTACATTGTAGCGATCGTGGGTTTCCCCTGGATTACCAGAAAGAACCACAGGTGTTACATGAGGTGGTAGCATTTGCAAAAGCGTCGCCAACAAAGCTTCGTCACCACCATTACCTTTGCCATAATACCCAGACAACAACGCTCGCATCTTTGCCATTTTAAATTTTATTCTTTTGACTTTTGACTTCCTTATGCACGCCCTTTCAATTCCCACTTGGATTATTCATATTTCTAGCGTTATTGAGTGGATTGCCGCTATTTGGTTAATCTGGACTTACGGCGAACTCACTAATAACCGCACTTGGTGGGGATTATCCCTTGCCATGTTACCAGCTTTGGTCAGTGCCATGTGCGCTTGTACTTGGCATTATTTCGACAATGCTGAATCTTTAGAATGGTTGGTAACGCTGCAAGCGACCATGACCTTAATCGGTAATTTTACACTCTGGGCAGCGGCAGTGTGGATTTGGCGTTCTACCAAGTCCGCCAACGTTGCAACCAATACTGTTGAGTCAAAACCTATCAAATTAGAGCGATGATATCTAAAGAAACCCTATTTGCCCTTTCACTGTTCCCCTATCTGGGTTTCTTGTGGTTTATCGGGCGCAGCCAGCAAATGCCGCGTTTGGCGCTGTATGGATTTTACGGCACGCTGGTGTTTGTCGCCATTACCATTCCAGCAGGGATTTACGCTCAACTACATTATGGAAAGTCGTTGGCAAATGTGGATTGGTTGCATGGCAGTGCAGAAGTATTTTTGACACTTTCAAATATCTTGATTGTGCTGGGTTTTCGGCAAGCTGTAATCCAGAGGAAGGCGATATCTCACCAGCAGACGCTACAGGGCTACAACCCTAGTCTGCCTCAACAAGACTTGTCAAATAAAAATTAAATCAAGTTTGAAATGCCAGCGTGAATATAGGTGTTTCATTTAATCCTCAGTAAGGAATCGCGACAATCTGTATTAAAGTCGGATTGCTATATTCAGTACGGATGAAAATGCTTTCTTTCCTTTGTCTCATGCAAGGTTGTGTTGATTTATTTTCACATAGTTGATTTGATTTCTAAATCACTTAGATTGAAGATAAAACCTTGCTGATGACAATGGGAAAAAATCTATTATGTTGAAATCTTGGTTTTTAACTCTTGTCTTGTCGATCGCCTCAATATTACTAATTGCTCAAGCCTCCTTTGCCAATCCTTTACCTTTGGAGAATCAATGGATGGCTCAAGCCACTGTAGAAAGTTCCTCATCTGAGGCATCTTCTCTATCACTACCAAAGGGTAATATTGACGAAACGAACCGTAACCAACAATGGCAAGAAAGCAAAACAAACTACGCACCCTCACTACAGAGCAGGCGATCGCTTGACATCTACTCTATCAGTTTCCTGTCTACCTAGATGCTATTTCGTTAAATCAATTGCAGCAAGACAATCAGCCTCTAGCGACAATTGATTTAATATGTAACGGTTAAGAGGAAACAGATAGATGGAAACTAAGCCACCAAACCCATCGCCAGAACTCACAGAAATTCCCCCTGGCTATTTGAATATCATGGGTTACGTTGATGAGTCAGAGGTGAATGGCCCTGGTTGTCGTGCTGTCGTTTGGGTACAGGGTTGTCCGCGTGAATGTCCTGGCTGCTTTAATCCTGAGTCCTGGTCATTCGATCTCAACCAACTGATTTCTGTTGACACTCTCGCTGAGAAGATCCTCAGTAAACCTCGCAATACAGGGGTGACCTTCTCTGGTGGAGAACCATTTTGGCAGGCATCTGCATTAGCATCTCTGGCTCGCAAGGTAAAAGCTGCTGGTTTAAATGTAATGTCTTTTACGGGATTCACCTTAAAGCAACTACAGTCAAACTCTGCCCCACCAGATTCTCAAGCATTATTAGAACAACTAGATATTTTGATTGATGGGCCTTTTGTCCAGTCTTTGGCAATTAACTCTCCTAACTCCCCCGTTTCTTCTAGTAATCAACAGGTTCGTGTGTTTAACCCAGCCTTCGCAGAGCAAATTACTTGGGCTAGCGACCAAATAGAAGTTCACATCCTCAAGGATGGTAGTCGCATTGTTACAGGTTATCAGGGTGGACTGGAGCTGATGTGAATGTCTTATTTTGGTAGCCACCTGTCGATTGCCAAATTATTTCCCAGTTGACGGGTTGGTGTACATTGGACAATGGCGAATCCCTTGGAGCTTTCGTGTCTGGAGAGGTAAAGGTACTCCATCTCCTGCACAGTTGGGGCTAAAACTGTTCTCTACTTTACCCAAATCATTCACCAAACTGCCGCAATTTAATTAAGCAATTAGGATTGTCTGTAAAATCCCGTTCAGTTAGAGTGCCTAAGCGAACAAGCTGTGTATCGTGGACTGCAAGAAAACAGAAGTTTAATGATGGCATGTTGGCTTTGCAAAAATCAAATAGGATTCTGATATCATTCAGCAATTAGTAAAACAATTGAGTGCGATCGCGCTTTTGCTGACTAACAGATGAGGCGATTAATCTTCTTCAGAATTTGAAGCCAAAGAAACGGGATAATATTTCTGTTCTGAGACTGTAAGAAAACTCAGACTGACCGAGGAAAAATATATGCCTTACGATGTTACTATGTGTCCAGGAAAAA
The DNA here is from genome assembly GCA_003326215.1 of Nostoc minutum NIES-26. Lineage (GTDB taxonomy): Bacteria > Cyanobacteriota > Cyanobacteriia > Cyanobacteriales > Nostocaceae > Dendronalium > Dendronalium minutum. The sequence continues at coordinate 34,458 of LXQD01000307.1, forward strand.
ATTGCCCGATCAAACAAAATTGTCATCGCTTTACAGATGAAATTCTGGGCCGTCAAGATTTTTTTGGAGAAGCTCCCTATAATTTCACTACTCATTCCTGCGAATATTTTCTCAGTAACCGTCCAGATGAAAATAAAATCCGTTTGAAAGCTTATGAAATCTGGCAACAAACGGGTTATCCGGATGGCAAGTCTGTAGAACATTGGCTTCAGGCTGAAAAGGAATTGTTCGTGTAGTAAATCTATTTGACACCTGAATTCTGCTTTAAAATTTGTAATTTTAAGTATAAAATTATACATTAATATTAAGATATGATAAAGGCGATCGCCCCATTCCGCCAAGAAGATGCGATCGCCTTTATGTAACCCCCAATATCAGGAAACACATACAATGACAACTACAAAAGTTCTTAGATAATCAAAAATCTGTTTAATTAGAGTTAGAGCAGTACTTGCGTGGTGAATTAGATACACCCATCCTCAATCAATCTCCTGAAAACCCATCTCCCAAAAGAGAGCCTATTAAACATTTACTGATTGGTTCTCCAAAAGCCGTTACTAGTACAATTCACTTTTTGCAAGTGATTGGCTATGCAAACGTTAAAGACTAGAGTTCACTATTACCAACCGCCAACCCAAGTGAGATCGTGAGTATTTTAAGCCATAAGATTTTGGTGCAATAACCGAGCAGCCGCCATACAAAACTCTCGCCCCCTAATGGGGGCTTTTTTAAAAAGCTTCTTGTCCGTTGTAGCAACTGCTGTTCAGGAGTTATCCTCTAAGTGAGATTCGGGAGATGTATCTGTGCTTTCGATGTATTGGCTATCTAAAAGAAAGGTTCCTTTAGCAAAGCGGATACCCCAATATCCTCCAGGACGGCGGTCAATAACTATACCCTCTTCGCCAAGGTGAATTACATCTGGGGGACGTAACATGGGCATGGGATCTGCTGTTTTGACGTAGGGTGGTAGTGCCACAACACGGACTTTACTACCAATGGCAAATTCTTGAGACATGCTAAATAAGCTAGGAGTTTTGATTAACTCATAACTCATAACTCATAACTCATAACTTTTACTAGGGGGTTTGCCCAATTTTATATTTGTAATCTTGTTGGAAAAAAGGGAAAGGGAAAGGAGACAAGATTCCATCTCCTTTCCCATCTTCTGCAAGAAGTCTATTAACTCTCGACTATGGAAAACAACGCGCGTACATCATTTGAAGGTAAGTCCCACAGTAACTCTGGTTGCCAAGTATCTGGGTTAAAGTGGGAGTGACGACCGCGTTGATATGCTTGCCACAGTCTGTTCCAGCTAAATTTTTGTTGGTAATTTAGGTTTCTATAAATGATTCGCAACAGTCCTAAACCTAAAACAAGATTAGATAGTGTGAATTTGGCTCCTAATAAAAATGCTTGTACTTCTGCTTCACCAATGGGGTCAGTATTATAGCCTGTAAGGACGTGAACACCATCGTGGAGTTGTTTGCGGCGGGCACCTGTAGTAAAGGGTTTTAAGTTACGTTCGTCGAGAAAGTCTGCCCAATTTCTGCCAAAAGTGCCAGTAGGCAGCGATCGCAATTTTTCTACATCCACGATTTGGGAGACATTATGTCCTTGTACTTCAGTAATGCGATCGACTAAATTTAAAAACTGTTGTAGGCGAGGTGTGGGATTGGGGGAAGCGGTAAGAGGTTGCATTATTTGGATTTGGGATTTTAGTAAGTAAAAGGGGAAAGGTTAAAGGGAAACGGGGAAGAACTTTGTTTAATTTCTTTTCCTCTTACCCAAGGCGAAGTCTTTCCCCTTTGCCCATTACCCTTTATCCAAGTATCAAAGTTGATATGACAGACCAATGGTCATGTTTATTTCAATAAATAGAAATATCCTTTCAAATGGTTATATTCTCAGCGTTAGACTTTAATGCCGTATTTTGATGCTGGATTACGGATTGCCTTGATTGCCTTGTTGGCGTTGTTGACGGCGCTGTCTCGCATTCTCTTGGAATTGCTTGAGTTTTGCCTGCTGTTCGGGAGTCAATACTGCTTCCATCTGTTTTTTCGACGATTCCCGAATTTGTCGTATTTGGTCTTTCTGTGCTTGAGTCAAATTTAAGTCAGCAAAATTCTTCCATTGACGTTGACCTCGCTGTGGACGCTGTCCTGCTTGTCGCTGAGCTCGACGCGCTTCCATTGCAGCCTGGATCTTTGCTTTTTGCTCTGGGGTAAAAACTGCCTCAATTTGGGTACGGCTGTTACGTTGAATTTGCTGTATTTGCGCTTGTTGTGCTTCTGTTAGTCCCAAGCTTTGCCAAGGGCCCTTTCTTCCTTTTTTCGGTGTCTGTGTTTGTGCAAGTTGTGATGGTGAAGAAGAGGCTATTTCTGCTTGAACAGCAAAGGAGGTTGCTGTTAATGTTAAGGCGATCGCTCCAGCTATCAATGATAATGTCTTGAGTTTCATTTCTTATCCCGTGGTTTCTTCCTGGTTGGATGTCACCATCATAGAAATTTAACTTTGTAGACACATGAGGAGAAAGTCATGAATATAACCATGACTAAAGTCATGATTCAGTCTAGGCAAATGTGACTGATAATTGTTAAAGGGCACAAGGTATTGCACTTGTACAAGAGTTATAAGTTAGGATCTATAAAAATTTTTATTATTAATTGCATAACGTTTTTTCTCATACTTATTTTTAATTACTGACTCAGCATTAATAACTCTTAAATTATAACTTTTAACTCATAACTGGAGCGAAGCGACTTATGAGTCGTCCAATTAAAATTAAGAATCATCCTTTTCCGTCTCTGCTTTATTTAGAATGGATATTACTGGCGATCGCTGTATTGCCAATAATTATATCATCTCCGTTACCACGGTTTCGTCCCAAACCTCCAGAACTATCAATTTGTAGTATATTTCCAGATTGGTCAATTTGCGGTGTATTTCCAGAACTAGCAATTTATAGCCTGATTATTTTTATGTTGATAGGTTTAAGATTACCTACTAATAATAAAATAACGAAGGTAATCTACACAGCAAGTCAAATTATATTAATTTTAATAACTGGATTTTTTGGAGGGAGATTTTCTCGCCCTTTTCCCTTTCTCTACATCATATTAGTTGCTCGCAGTTGCCTAATTTTTCAGTTACCTGGACGTTTAGTAATTACCAGTTTATCATTTATTTTATCTTTGTCGACTACACAAATTAAATATCAATTATTCAACTATCAAGGGCTACCACAGGGACAAGAACGTTTTCGGTTTTTGAGTTTAAACTGGTCGCTAACATTTGGCTTAAGTTTAGTTTTTGTGTTGTTGATGATGAATGCCGTATTATCTGAAAGGCAAAGTCGAGAAAAGCTAGCCGTTGCTAACGACAAACTCCGTCAATACGCTATGCGAATTGAAAATCAAGCTACGTTAGAAGAACGTAACCGCATTGCTCGTGAAATTCATGATTCATTAGGACACTCTCTAACTGCTTTAAATCTGCAATTAGAAACTGCTTTAAAATTGTGGCAATCTAATCCAGGCAAAGCTCAAACATTTTTAGCCAGAGCAAAAGAACTTGGTTCTAATGCATTAAAAGATGTTCGTCAATCTGTTTCTACTATGCGTTCTCATCCCTTACAAGAACAATCTTTAGAACAGGCAATTACGATTCTTTTAGAAGATTTTTATCGTTCAACGGGAGTTTTACCGATTTCTACGTTCCAAATTGATTATCCACTCCCAATAGAAATTAGCACTGCCGTCTACCGGATTATCCAAGAATCTTTGACAAATATCTCTAAACATTCAAATAGTACAGAAGTGAAATTAGAATTAATTACGATCGCAGGTAGTTTCTGGTTAATGATTAAGGATAATGGTAGAGGTTTTGATTTAAGACAAAACACCACTGGATTTGGTTTACAAAGTATGCGCGATCGCACTTTAGCATTAGGCGGTGAAATTAATATTAATAGCGCTCCTGGTTCTGGTTGCCAAATTACAATTGATATCCCCTTACCAAGGTTGACAAGATGATTAAAGTGTTGCTTGTAGATGACCAAAGTTTAATTCGCCAAGGATTAAAAGCATTATTAGAACTAGAACCAGATTTAGAAATTGTCGGAGAAGCAGAAAATGGCGAAGAAGCGGTTAACTTGGTTGCAAAATTGCAGCCAGATGTGATATTGATGGATATCAGAATGCCCATCATGGATGGAGTCGCAGCAACCCGAGAAATTCAAAAGCGTTTTGTGGGAATTAAAGTTTTAGTGCTAACGACTTTTGATAATGATGAATATGTAACAGCAGCATTACAGAATGGGGCGATGGGTTATTTATTGAAAGATACGCCATCAGAAGAGTTAGCGGTTGCCATTCGCGCAGTTTACAAAGGATATACTCAACTAGGGCCGGGAATAGTCAAAAAACTTTTGACTCAGTTTCCCACAAGTACGCCTACTCAGCCACTACCTATTCCACCTAATTTATCTGAACTCACTCCTAGAGAAAAAGAGGTTTTACAGTTAATTGCCACAGGTGCGAGTAACCGAGAAATTGCCCAGCAACTCTACATCTCTGAAGGGACAGTCAAGAATCATGTTACTAATATTTTAAACAGATTAAATTTACGCGATCGCACCCAAGCCGCAATTATTGCAAATACCTTTATATCTTATTTAAATGAGCCTAACTAAAAGCCCAAACTATATGTATTCTATATCTACCTTAGAGCCAAAATTGCTTGTGTACTTATGTCTTTTTCACCTCTAAAATTTGTCAATACACATTGTATTGTGTCTATTGTATCCAAGTTATTTAAACAATGCTAAACATTCTTCTTTTAAAACACCTTTAGTCACTTTGATATTTCTAAAGGATTTGGCTATAATCTCTTCGCAAGTAATATTAATCTGTGATTGATTTACCGAAATTAAATCTTGAATTGAAACAGCATATACAATTTCTGATATACCTGTCCAAATACAAGCAGCCGCACACATGGGACAGGGTTCACCAGTTGTATATATGCTATAACCTTGTAAAGAAGGGTTTAAAAGTTTAGCTGTTAAACTACGAATGACATTGATTTCCGCGTGGGCTGATGGATCGTTGTTTCTTGTGACGGTATTATAGGCGACGGCAACAACTTCGTCATCTTTAACAATTACTGCACCATAAGGTGCATCACCTTTTTTTGCTTCCGCTAGTGCTAAGCGCATAAAATATTCTTGATTCATATTCATCTGGGAGGTAAAAAGGATAATGGTTAATAATATCGCATTGCCAATGTTACTTCTGCAAGTATATTTAAATTACTGATAGGGAAATATGCTATTGAGCAGAGAACAAACAGAATTTTACTTAACAGACTTAGAAACACCAGTAGGTAAAGCGATTAATTTAATTATTGCTGGACTGGTACTGCTATCATCAGGAATTTTTGTTGCCCAAACTTATAATATTCCTGATGCTGTTAGGTATCAGTTGGATCTTATTGATACTACTATTTTGATAATTTTTGCAGTAGAGTATGTGATTCGCCTATGGAGTGCGGAAAATAAAATTAAATATATTTTTAGTTTTTATGCAATTATTGACTTAATGGCGATTTTGCCATTTTTCATAGGAGTAGTGGATATCAGCTTTATCCGCATACTGCGTTGGTTTAGAATTTTGCGCTTACTTAGGTTTATAGATAAGAGATTTTTATTTGAAAGTATCAGTAGCGAAGATAGTGTAATTTTTGTCAGGATATTATTTACTTTATTTGCAATTATCTTTGTCTACTCTGGCTTAATTTATCAAGTTGAGCATCCGGTTAATTCTCAAGTTTACAGTACTTTTTTGGATGCATTTTACTTCTCTGTTGTCACAATGACAACGGTAGGATTTGGCGATTTAACACCAATTTCTGAATTAGGTCGCCTGCTGACAGTGTTGATGATTTTGACAGGCGTAGCCCTAATTCCTTGGCAAGTGGGCGATCTAATTAAGCGATTGGTAAAAAATGCCAATCAGGTAGAAACAGTTTGTTCGGGTTGCGGTTTGGCTTTCCATGATGCTGATGCTGGGTTTTGTAAAAGGTGTGGAACGAAGTTGACTAGTAATAGGTTTAATTAAGCAGACTTTTTCCAGAATCTAAACTTCCTCCATGTTGAAACTTGGAGTTGACATAATTCAGATGCGTCATTGCGACGTAAGGAAGCAATCTCAGTATCTTGGCAAAAAACTACAGTTCTCAAGGTAGGCGAAGTTTAGAAACTCCGTTGCAGTTAGGTCTAAGGGTGTATCTAGTTTGTAGTCAGAGCAAAGCTGGGCGATCGCATGTGATACTGTAGTATATTTTTAGAGTTCGATTAGCTTGCAGATGAACATAGGAATAATCGAGCCTTACAGTAGCGGCTTTTTAGAAGTGATGCCGGAAGGTGAAGGCAGCGACTACTGGCAGATTGCAGCTGTACACATCAATGGCGAAGCTTTCTGCCCAACTCCTCGGCTGTACCACTCACAAAAGGTGGCATTGGCAAAAGCTGCAAAAATTTATGATTGGATAACTGACCACGAGTCAGAAATTAGCGGTGGGACTTGCTATTACTCTGGGTTAAAGCTGACCTTATGGTATCAACCAAAAGTATTTTAATTGCGCTCCGCCAAGAATGCGTAGACGTGTAGCAGTGAGTCAAGAGATAGAACATTCCCAAAAAATCGATTTATCAAAATAATATTAGCGCCCACCTAAATACAGGCAAGCGCTATTCTTTCATTTAAATTCAGGGAGAAAATATAGTTAAATGAATTCCCTGAAGTTTACTATTAATTGAGTAAAATCGAATTTCTTACACAGCACTACTGCGATTTAGCAAGTTCCACAAGAAAACTGCAACAATTGCACCAAGAACTGCTACTATAATCCCGGTTATGCTAAGAGTTGGAGCCGCTAGTGCAAAGGTTCCTGTACTGAAGAATACACCCAGACTGCCACCAATGAAAGCACCGATAATCCCTAACAAGATTGTTCCTAAGATTCCGCCGCCTTGATGACCAGGGTAGATAGCCTTCGCAATAGCACCAGCAATTAGACCTAAAACAATCCAAGCAAGAATATTCATTGTTGTTAATTTGATAAACGTTTTTACCTGACAAATATAGAATAACAATCTCAACACTGATATTCACTCTACCAACAGAATCAATTATTTATAGTCTTTAGGATGAATTGCTGTTACTTCTTGTGACATATTACTCAATTTGAACGATCATAAATTAAGAAAAAGCTCCTAGTAGGTCTTTAACTAGGAGCTTATATATTCATTGCTTGATAATTGCAGTATATACATTTCTAATTCCTTTTCTCATCTACTTGAAGAGTTAAGCTCAAGTTTGAAAACAGAATCTTACAGAATATCTAAAAGAGCGTGAAGTACACAAGCTAAGTCTGGTAGCTAGGCATAAAGCCTGTTTTACTTCTTAATTCTGACTTATGAATTCTACTGTAATTTGGTAAAGTGAGGGAGTAAATGGTTTTTAGCTGCGACCAATATTTAAGATGTCATCAATTGCTGGCTTACTAAATTCAGCCACCATTATAACTAGCTTGGCACTGGCAACAATTATTTTCTATCCATCAAAATCATTCAGCAACGCCAAATTATTCAGTTGTAAACTGGGTGCGCTAAAACTTGCGTTATTGCTTTTAACAATACTTCTGGTTCAACAGGCTTAACTAAGTGCAGCTGATACCCAGCTGCCAATGCCTGTTTTTGGTTCATCTCTCCAGCATAAGCAGTTATTGCGATCGCGGGAATCCGTCCTCCTTGTTCTGGCGGCATAGCACGAATTAGACGCATCAGCATGTAACCATCTATTCCCGGCATCCCAATATCACTTAACAGTAAATCGGTTTTGGATTTGGCAATGACTTCCAAGGCTTCTCCGGCGGATGCGACAGCAGTTACGACTGCTCCAAATTGCTTGAGCATGAAATAAAGAAACTCACCCGTATCTCTATCATCATCTACAATAAGGATGCACAGACTTTCTAAACTCCGGCAATTCTGCTGTTTCACGCTGTTTTTGACAGTCTGAGGGAGATTAGGCATCAACGGCAATCGAACTGTAAATGTTGCTCCCATTCCTTCTCCGAGACTTTCTGCTTTGACAGCTCCACCATGCAGTTCAGTAAGATGACGAGTAATAGCTAGTCCTAATCCCAACCCACCAAATTGGCGAGTTATTGTGCCATCTGCTTGACGGAAATAATCAAATACATGGGGGAGAAATTCGGTGCTAATGCCCTGTCCAGTATCTTGAATTTGAATTTCGGCAAAGTTGTCAACGCGTACTAGCCGCACTTCCACTTGTCCTCCTGATGGAGTAAATTTAACTGCGTTGGAAAGTAGGTTCCACAAGATTTGCTGTAGACGATCTGCGTCTCCTGAAACCATTCCGATATTCGGATCGAATAAAGTTTGAATTTGAATACTTTTTGCTTCTACTGCTAAATGCACAGTTTCCAATGCATCTTCAATGATTTTAACTAAATTGACAGGTTGAATATTTAAGACCAATTTTCCTTGCTGAATGCGCGAGACATCCAACAAATCTTCAATTAATTTAATTTGTAATTTAGCATTTCGCTCGATGGTTTCTAATCCCCGCATCAGTGTTTCTCCTTCTAACTTGCGGCTCCTTAATAGCGTTACCCAACCCAAGATAGGATTAAGCGGAGTCCGTAATTCATGCGAGAGGATTGCCAGAAATTGATCCTTGAATCGGTTAGCTGTTTCGGCTTCGCTGCGTGCAGCTTGCTCTCTAGCTAGGAGATGTTCCCGCTCTACCTCCGCCTGCTTTCGTTCAGTGATGTTTCTAAAAAAAATACCAAGACCATCTTCAAAAGGGTAGGCGTGGATTTCAAACCACATGTTGTATTGTTCATACAATGCCTCAAAATGGACAGGTATTTCCTCAATCAGCGATCGACAATATTCACGCTCGAACTTTGTACCCTTAGTGGCAGACCACTGCTCCCAATAGTTTTTACCAATAAGATTTTCTGGTGCTACTCCTTGAATTTTTGCTGCCTGTCGATTTACATAAGTAATTTGCCAATCTCGATTAACAGCAATAAATGCATCAGTCATGCTTTCAAGGATATTGCCCAACCGACGGCGAAGAGCTTGTTCGCGTTTGAGTAATTCATCTTTGTCTCGATTCGATTCCTCAAGACGAGCGTTGGTTTCTATCAGTGAATTATTTAGGGTAAGGAGTTTTTCCGATAGTTCCGCACGGGCTTGATATTCTCCCACTCGTACCCTTTCCACAGCCAATGCTACTTGAATTCGTGCCCTTTCTGTAATCGCAACTCCCACTAGCAAGCTTACAGCACACTGCACTAATAGACTCAGCTTGTGAACGTGCAACACTTCTGGTTGTACGGGAAAATGAGGCAATGACATACTGTGGGGGTAGGCAACTAGGTAGGAGAACAATGTTACCAGTACGCAGAAGCTAGAAATTAACATACCACTGGTGACTCCAAAGCGAGTTGCAGCCCACATTACAGGAACAAAGCTCAAAAATGATAACTGTTGGAACTTAAAACCTGACTGGTCAGTTTCCGAAACGGTGAGAATTGCCGTGGCTACACAAAGGAGCAGTATCGCACCGATCTCCACTACGAAACAACGGGTTGGCTGGAAACTAACACAATTGGATGAATCTAATGGTTCTGAATTAGGTAACCAGCCCCAAGATTGCAAGTAAGGAGTTAATACTAATAGAGCAGCAGGAGTAATGGCCATTACTCCTATGGCATTGCCCAACCACCAGTGAGATATGTTTTGAGTGAGCTTGGACGCGGACATCTGGCCTGTCGCTACCCAAGACAAACTACCAAACATCGCTAAGGTAGCACAGGCTGCTAAGGGTACACTTAAGGTAAAAAGAGCAGCATTTCTAAGGTTATTCAGTGTTAACGAACCCCGCCAGAGAAAACGATAGAGTAACCAAGCAACTAAAGGTTCGCTGATATCAATTAAAGCAATTACTCGATCCCAACCATGCAACCCCCAAAACGATGACATTAGTAACGATGCAACCCCTGTCAGGACAATACCATAGGGACCAAACCAAAATGTGAGGGCGATCGCAACTCCTGATGGCGGAAACCATAAAGATACTCCCGGCTGAATTCGGTAGATGAGCGCCATCCCGTGAGCCACGATCAGGGCTACTAACCCCACTAATAAAATAATTAGCCATCTACGCATGGGTGCAATTGTAGTAGGTTCTGGCCTGCCTTGCATAATTACAGAGTAATGATGAGGGAGATGAGGAAGATGCGAGAGATGAGGCAGACTGGCGAGGGTAAGGGGTAAGAGGCAAAGAGGAAAGAAATTCCTTTAACCTTTTCCCTTATCTCCCAGTCCCCAGAATCTTGATTCAATCCTTGGGTTTACAATACGGGCTTCTCAAACAGTACCAAAGCGAGAACAAAATCCATAATAAAAATCGATATCCAGGTCGTAACAACTGCTTTTGTTGCTGATTCTCCAACTTCTTTTGCTCCTCCTTTGGTAGTTAGCCCCCAACTACAACCGATGACAGCAACCATCACTCCGAACAGAAACCCTTTCAACAGAATGATAGACAAATCTGATGGTTCTAAAAAACTTCTGACTGATTCTAAAAATATCTCTGGAATAATTTGGTAAAACTGCGCTGCGGCAAATGCTCCCCCAATTATGCCTACAAGTATGGCAAAAATCATCATTATTGGCATCATCAAAGAGCAAGCAATGACCCTAGGAACTACCAAATAATCAATTGGATCGGTTTTGAGCATATGAAGTGCATCAATTTGCTCTGTGACTCGCATTGCTCCTATTTCTGCCGCAAAAGCAGAACCTACTTGTCCTGCAATAATACTAGCGGTCAAAATAGGAGCTAATTCTCTGCAATAAGCTAAAGCAAAAGCACCTCCCACAGTACTGACAGCACCAAATCTTACTAATTCTCTAGCGGTCTGAATGGTAAAAATCATACCTGCAAAACCATTCACCAGTAGGACTGGAGAAATAGAAGCGGGCCCAGTAGTCACCATATGTTCCAGAATCTTCCGGTAGTAAGTTTTTCCTTGAACTAAACGCAGCCAGACTTGACCGAAGAGTAGCACTGCGGCAAAGCAGCGTACTATCCACAATTGCTCTAAATTTACTTTTGGTTGCAATTTTACCGCCCTTGGGACTGACTGTTTTGCACTAATGTTATTTAAGTTACGGTACACCTTGAGGCTTTCCTTTAAATTAAAACAGCTTTTCAGCAGTAGTCGAATCAAGTTAGTTAGCTTTAGTAAAAAAATTACCGATTATTTTCTTACTTTTTTTGCTGCTTTTGCCATAAGTGTTCTGTCACATTTAAATAGTATAATATATTACAATTATTGTTTAAGATTGACTCCTAGCGTTCTGAGAATTTTTTATTCAAATGCAGTCAGACTAGGGTAATCATCAGGATTATATTGTTAAATAATCGTGTGGGTTCTTTCATTAGAACTGGCAGTGAGACTAAATCTAAGTACAGTTTTGCATTAATTTATAACAAGATATTACTCATGTAATCAGACGAAAAGGCATGTAATACCAAATAAGGACTTAATTACGAATTACATAGCGCTTTGGTCTCCCATTCACGTAGTATTTCCATAAATAGAAAGGTATTACGAATTATTATGATGACAGATAAAATTATTCAACAACAAATTGAGTACTATCGCGCTAGAGCAAATGAATATGATGAGTGTTTCTATAGAAGGACGATACGATCAAATAACTATTTTATATATGCACATGGAATAAACGTTTAGATATAGTTAATTAGAAGATATAACTAGATAAAATATCATGAAATCCTGTTGCTTAGCAGGCACGAAAAATACAATAGCTACCTAACAGTAAGGTTGCAATGCAAATTATTAAAGTACTAACTAGAGTTTATCTTAATCCAGTAGACTTGGATGATGCGATCGCCTTCTATGAAAACCTCTTTACAGAAAAATGTTGGTTATGGTTTCAATATTCCGAAATGGAGTTGGAACTTGCTGGTGTGGGTTCTATTCTTTTAATTGCTGGTTCGGCTGAGGTACTTTCTCCATTCAAGAGTACACAAGCAACATTTCTCGTTGATTCACTCAATGATTTTCGGGAAGCATTGGCTTCGCAGGGTGCAGTCATCCTGGCGGAACCAAACAAAGTTTCTACAGGTGCTAACATGCGAGCAATGCATCCTGATGGAACAATTATTGAATACATTGAGTTTGCCTAATTCATAAAAGTGATATTTTCCCCTACTCCCTTTTTACCTGACGCAGAGATGCCTGTGTGCGAGATGGAAACAAATCAATTAAAAATTTTCCATTTTTAATTTTTAATTTTCCATTCTCTCTTTGTATAACTTAATAAATCAACCCTTAAGCATTGGTGCTATTAACGAGTTTCTCTCCTTTCAACATCCGCACGGCGGCTTCGAGTAGAGCTTCCTCAAGATAGGGCTTGGTAAAATAGCCGCTGGCACCGAGTTGAATTGCCATTTGTCTATGTTTATCTGCACCCCGAGAGGTGAGCATAGCGATAGGTAAGTGGTTGAGGTTGGAGTCTTTCTGAATGCGGGAGAGCAACTCCAGACCATCGCAACGGGGCATCTCGATGTCACAGAAGACAATATCGCAAGGCAGACCAGAGCGGAGTTTATCCCAAGCTTCCTGTCCATCACGCGCCTGTTCAACGCGATAACCCGCCTTGTTAAACGTCAGGGAGAGCAATTCTCGAACTGTAATTGAATCATCGACAATCAACACTGTCGGATCGATCTTCACCGCTGGGGTTTCTGGGACATTAGGAGTTCCTTTTTGCTGCCAAGGTGTACCACCACTATGTTTACTAATCCGTCCTTGGAAGATGTCAATAATCTCCAGCACGTCAGCGATTGGCATAATTCGACCATCACCAAGGACTGTTGCACCAGCCACACCAATGGGTTTAGGTGCTGGCCCTTCAAATTGCTTAATTACAATTTCTTGCTCGCTCAGTACTTGGTCAATCTGTAGGGCAATTAGAGTATTTCCCGATCGCACCACTACAACAGAAATCATGTCATCATCACGATTACCGCCATAAACGCCGCCTCGACTAATATGACGATTGAAGGTTAAAAGGTCTTTCAAAGGTCGGAATGGTAATACAGTATCACGCCAGGAAATAAATGATTGTCCATCGGTGCTATTCTGAATATTTTTGACATGTATATCTAGCGTATCTTCCACACCATCCATCGGGAATGCAATCCGAGCTTTATCGGAGACACAGCATAGAGCTTTGCAAATACTCAAAGTCAATGGCAGGCGAATAGTGAAGGTGGTTCCCTTGCCTAGAGCGGAATCTGTGTTCACTATGCCGCGAATTTCACTAATCTCGGAGCGAACTACATCCATCCCGACACCGCGACCAGAAATCTCATCTGCTTTATCTTTGATACTAAAACCAGACTGGAACAGCAAATCGTAAACTTCCATTCGCGAAATGGTTCTTGCTTGTTCTGCTGTAATCATGCCGATCTTAATTGCCTTAGACTTGACCTTCTCGGTATCAATACCAGCACCGTCATCACCCACGGAAATGACAGTTTGATTACCTTGGTGAAAGGCACGGATGGCAATCACTCCCACAGGAAGTTTACCGGCTGCTTGCCGTACTTCTGGCGTTTCGATGCCGTGAGCGATCGCATTGTTGAGCATATGAGTCAGCGGATCGGTAAGATGATCTAAAATCATCTTGTCAATTAGGGTGTCTCCGCCTTCAATGATTAACTCTACTTGTTTGCCATACTTAATAGCATTGTCGCGCACTCCTCGCCGCAAGCGATCGATAGCTTGAGAAAAAGGCACCATTCGGGCGCGTGTCAGTCCTTCTTGTAGCTGGGTTGTCACTTGGCGGAACTGCCGTGCGACTCGTTCGGTTTCTTCAGTCACAAAGTCAATGTCGCTAGCTGACTCCCGCACCCGAACAATCAGTTCAATCATTTCCTGGGACAGGGTATGGAAAGGAGTAAAGCGATCCATTTCTAGTTCGCTAAAACCCCTATCTGTATCTGAATTCGTAACTGGGATATTAGTTTCTTGAGTTTTGCGAGTAGCTAACAGAGAAGCTTCTAATAGCGATCGCTCATACAACTCTTGCATCCTTGCACCCACATCTGAGAGTTGTTGCACTTGAATCAGCAAGTTATCTAATGACTGTCGCAGCCGTTCATGATCCTGCTCTAAGGTGTTGCGGTTGACTACTAACTCCCCAACCAAATTGCTCATATCGTCCAGTTGCTTGACTGGAACTTTCATCGTTTCTTCAAATCTGGCAGTTCGGCGAGTAGAGGGACGGGGAATTTTGCCTGTATTCTGTTTTGCCGATGCTGAGTGGGATATGGTTTGATCTGCTTCTGCCAGTAGTTTCTCTAAGTCACTAAATTCATCTTTTATGGCTGGTGATGAAACAGCATTACTATCAGTGTGGGTTGTAGCCGCTGGTCTTAATTGTTGTGCATAAGGTGTAGAGGATGAGCGATCGTTAGCTACTGCCACTTCCTCATTGTTGTCTGCGCCTAGCAATGCTTCCAAGGCGGCAAAATCTTCTGCTATGAAGCTATTATTAGTGCTTTGTGTTACTTCCTCTTCTAGTAATGCTTCTAAATCAGCAAATTCATCTTGGATACAAGTGTCATGTGGTTGAGATGTTACTACTGGGTCAGAGATTGCGATCTCTAATTCAGAAAGGGTATCGGTAGTTTCTTCCTCAATCACTGGTGCAGCCTCAGAGATTTCGCTGATGTCTAACATCAGCTCGGACAAATCTGCTGTTGCTAATACATTTAGAGTGTCTGAAAAGTCACTAGTGGCGACTAACTCTTTTGGGGTTGCCGCTGAATGGTCAGTTTCAGAGCCAAATAAATCATCAACTAAATTCAGTTCTGTAATTTCTGGGACATCGGCGATCGCTTCTTGGCTAGTGATAATATCAAAGTCTTGAATCGAGGTTGCTGCTGAATAGTCAGTTTCAGAACCAAATAAATCATCAACTAAATTCAGTTCTGTAATTTCTGGGACATCGGCGATCGCTTCTTGGCTAGTGATAATATCAAAGTCTTGAATCGAGGTTGCTGCTGAATAGTCAGTTTCAGAACCAAATAAATCATCAACTAAATTCAGTTCTGTAATTTCTGGGACATCGGCGATCGCTTCTTGGCTAGCGATCGTATCAAAGTCTTGAATCGAGGTTGCTGCTGAATAGTCAGTTTCAGAACCAAATAAATCATCTACTAAATTCAGTTCCGTAATTTCTGGGACATCAGCTATTGCTTCTTGGCTACCGTTAATGTTAATGTCTAAAATCTCTTGGTCAGATGGCAATTCTTGTAAGTCTGAAATTTTCCCAATATTTATATCTAAAGTAGTTTCTGTACCAAATAAATTGTCTCCATCCAGATTCTCTGTAATTTCCTGCTGACTATCAGTTAAATTCTGTGTAGCGGCTATATCCTCAAATAAAATTTGCGGATTCTCATTGCTATTTGCGTCGAGAGTCTCGAACAATTCAATTTCTAAATCAGCAGAGGGTTGGGGAGAATCTATAAAAGAGTTATCTGCGGGCTGGTTGGTAAATTCGGGAATAAAATCTAAAGCTTCTGGCTCTTGCGAAAAACTACGAATTTCTGGCAAAAAAATGTCATTATCATCAACAGTAGGAGAAATTGTTGAGTTGGTTGCTGCTAACTCTTTAAATAAATCATCCTCACTATGCGATGGTAAGCTCAAATCTAGCGGCGGTTGTGGCTGCTGGAAAGTGAGATCGAAATCTTGTATATCAGAACTTGTTGTGGGCGATGATGTTGACTGCTGAATTTCGCCAAAAATCTCACCGGAAGCTGCTGCTGCAAACAAACTCTCCTCTAAGGCTCTTGCTACATCCTGCTCGAATGCAGAGTCAAATTCTGACTGTTGTTCTGCTTCGGCTCCCTGATTCCAGAAGTTGCTCAAATCATCGTCTGTCTGAGAAAATTCTATTGGTGTTGCAGGCGATGCAGCAAATAAATCGCTAATTTCTGACTCGTTCGTGGGCGATGCTGTATTTTCTTCCAGATTGGTAAACAAATTGTCTAAAGACAAGGTATCTGGCTGGGGTGGGCTAATTTCCTCTACGCTATCTGCATTTACAGTTTCTTGAAATAAGTCATCAAAACTGTTTTGCTGGCTGGTAGATAATTCGATGCTAGTAATAATCTCAGTTTCTGGTTGAGTTACTTTGCCTAGAGACAAAGTTTCATTTTCATCAAATGCTATTGCTAATAAGTCACCCACCACATCCTTGGGAGCAATCTCCACAGAAGACAACTGTGATTTGTGAGAAATTTCTGCAAATTCCTCTAAGAGAGCAGCAGAAATTGCCGCAGATGTTGAAGTTTGTAGTTCGGAATTCTCTTTTTCGAGGAAGTTTTCGCCAAATAACAAATTCAAGTCTTCTGTTGTCGTCGGGCTAATTTGAGGCTCATCGCTGCTTGTATCTTCATCAAATGAGAGAAAATCTGCTAATTCGCTATCAGCATCCTCAATATCGCTTTCGTTGAGTTCAATTCCCAATTCACTGACACCAGCAATATCCAGAACTTCCTCTTGTTGCCAGTTTTCATCCAGTTCGGGAGTCTCGCCTTCAAACAAATCAGCAAGTGTATTTAACTCAGCTAATCCTACCTCTGGTCCGTGGTGGTCATTACTTCTACTGCTAAAGTGTG
The DNA here is from genome assembly GCA_003326215.1 of Nostoc minutum NIES-26. GTDB lineage: Bacteria > Cyanobacteriota > Cyanobacteriia > Cyanobacteriales > Nostocaceae > Dendronalium > Dendronalium minutum. The sequence goes on from LXQD01000307.1 coordinate 51,287, forward strand.
CATCATCTTCACTACTAAAGAAGAGATTAGCAGGAACATTATTTTCTGTTACTCCTTGAGTATACTGGTCTAAGTTAAGTTGCTCGGATAGTTCTGTCAGGCTAGTTATACTGTCTGTTGGTTGCAAAACAGTAGCATCACTGGCAAAATTATTTATTGTGTCAGGCAATACCCGATCGAATGTTGTTATGTTTGCAGATAAGGTCGGTGCTGGTTCTGTGATGATAGCCAGCCGCTCATCAAGTAAATCTGTGGTTATTTCTAACAAATCAATTTCTGGAAAGCTCAAGAGTCCTTCTAATTGCTGACTAATTGCAATCTCAGCTTCCCTACTTTGGAGAACTAATTCTTGAGCTTGTTTAATTTCGGTAATGACAATTTTGGCTAAAGTCAGATAGGTATTGTCGGGATTAGCGATCGCACTTGCCGCTGCTTCGCATAAACTACACCAATTGGGTAAATTCCATGTCTCGCCAAGTTTGACCAACTGCTGACAGCATTGTTGAAGATTTTGCCGAGATTCGGGTGTGGTTTTTTGCTTAAATAGTTGCAACATTTCCCGCAGTGCTTGTAGCACCTGGGTTTGAAACTCATCCCAATCATGATTTTCTCTGGGGGTGACTGGCGAACGCGCTGCCTGGGATGCTACAGAGAAAGGTATTTCTGTGAAAGTATTGTGAGCATCGTCTTCCAGGTCAGGAATATCCCGCCGCAGGAAAAGCTCTGTGAGAGTGCTGACGCTATCGGCTGGAAGTGGTTGTACTGGTGCAGGACTATCGCTGCCACTGATTCCTTGTTGTACTAGTAGCTCAAGATGCTCATTTAGCCATTTGAAGACCGGCTCAGCTTCTGACATCAGAGTATTAGCAGCTTCTTCTGATAGACCAAAGGGTCCACTCAAATGCTCTAACAACGACTTGAGAGTGTCGGATACACCGAGAAATAAAGACTCTAACTTTTGGTCAATTTTAACCGGATGCTCTTTGAGAACTTTGAAACAATCTTCCAGACGGTGGGAGGTATGCTGAATGCTGCTCAGGCCTAGCATTGCCGCCCCTCCTTTAATGGAGTGAGCCGCCCGGAAAACTTCGTTAACCATTTCCGGGTCGTTCAAGGTACTTTCGAGATTCAGCAACCCCTGTTCAATCGTGTTCAGGTGATCCCGTGCTTCTTCAATAAAGTAACCTAAAATCCGCTGTTGTTGTTCCGGCAGCATAATAAAAGTTATGAGTTATGAGTTATGAGTTATGAGTTATGAGTTACGAGTTGTGATTTGTGATTTTTATTCACTCCTAACCCCTCACTCTTAACTTTGATTTATTTGGATTCAAGTGTTTCCAATCGGAAACGTTCAACTGAGGCAATTAAGTCACGAGATACACCCACTAGGTTTTGTAGGGCACCAGAGACTCGCTGCGCTTCTTGGGAAGTTTCTTGTGCTGTTAATTCCACTGATTGCATGACGTGAGCGACGGCGCGGGAAGTTTCCGTTTGTTCTACTGTGTCGCTGGTAATTGAACGCACGAGAGTATCAATACGATTCGCTACCTGAATAATATTTTCTAGCGATCGCTTGGCTTCTTCTGCCAACTTTGTGCCTTTAATTACCTGTTGTGTGCCTTCTTCCATTGCGGTCATCACGGAGCCTGTTTCGCTTTGAATTTGCATCACAATTTGTTCAATTTCTTTCAACGATTTAGCAGATTTGTCCGCTAACTGGCGCACTTCATCTGCCACAATTGCAAACCCGCGTCCGGCTTCTCCTGCCCGTGCCGCCTCAATACTAGCATTGAGTGCAAGCAAGTTGGTGCGGGAGGCAATCTGGGAAATTAACGCCACAATCTTAGAAATTTCTTGAGAAGATTCTGCCAGCCGCTTCACCTTCCGGGTAGTTTCAGCCACAGTTTCCCGAATTTCTAAAATCCCTGCCACGGTATTTTCCACTGCTTCCCCACCTTTGAGAGCGATGGTGCTGGCATCGCGAGCTACAGTTTCTGCTTCCCGCGCCGCTTCAGCTACACGCTGAATCGAGTCGGTCATCACCTGTACAGAATTTAAGGTTACAGCCAACTCTTCCGCTTGTCGTAAAGCGTCACTAGATAAAGCACGAGCAAATGTTTCAGAGTTGGTTGCACCTTTGGTGACTTCTTTGGCTGCTACTTTTACCTGTTGTACAATATCTCGCAGGTTTTGAATTGTCAGGTTAAAGGCATCGGCAACGGCTCCCAGTACGTCAGCTGTCACCTCAGCTTGGACTGTTAAATCTCCTCTAGCAGCTCCTTCCACATCGTCCAACAGGCGAATCACCTGACGTTGCAGATTTTCTTTGGCTTCCTCTTGTTCATCGGCTTTGCGTTGGGCTTCATGGGTGGTTGCGAAAATTACCCGCGCCATTTCGTTAAAGCCAGTCGCAAGTAGCCCTAACTCATCTTCGGAATATACCGTAGCTCGAACGTTAAGATTTCCTTGGCGAACTGCATCAAACTGAGCTTGCAAATCCTTGGTTGTCCGCCTAACTTGCTTGAGTGTGAGATTTCCCATGAAGGCGGCGGTGGAAAATCCTGCAATGCCAGCTGCCAGTGACATGGCCCAGCTTGTATTCCGTACTGATTCCCGTTGTTGAGCTGGAGACAAGGTAGTGGCTGCGAAGCTGACTGTTGCTACAACTAACGCAGAGAAAACGCCTACAGTTCCAGCCACAAACCAGGGTTTCATGTCTAGGGGGGCATTCTCTAATGGTGCTAACCAGCCCTGTTCAATGCTGACATTGGGTTCTAGCTTTGAGACATCGGTTTGGGTAAATACTGGTACTGCTTCTTGTGCGCCAGTATGAGAGCCAGTAATCGAAAACAGTTCATCATCGCGATCGCTTGCTGCATTATTGGCAGTAGCTTCTATACCATTGTTGCGTGGGCTACTACTGTTTTCCATCGCACTGGAAAGCATTGCCACGTCACCGAAGCTAGAGTCTCCTTCTGCCAAGTCAAACCCAGGTATGTTCCCTAAGTCATCGAATTCATCAAAGTCGTCTAAAAACTCGATATTGCTTTTAGCATTTTGTCTATTTAATACACTGTCACTATTTGTGTCTTCATCGGCAGCGAACTCCTCTGAGCCAAAAGCAGATTCAAAAGCCTCAAAGTCAAAACCCTCATCAGCATCAAAGTTATTAGTATCTACTGTGACATCTGCTTTCATCTGCTGGTCTTTCAAAGAAAAGTGTCCGTTCAAAGATGAAGGCACTTCAGGGAATTTTTCTTGTTCTTCTAGTCGCTGTATCCAATTACCTGAGTCTGATGCCGAGAAAGTATCTTGGTTATTGTGTTGGAATTTATTTGTTTGTGTTGAACTATTGTTGAGTTCTTCTTTCTCCATCAGTAAAGTTTCATCTGGCAGGCTATCCATATTCAATTCCCAAGCTGCCATACTTGGCTTCTGATAATTTTCTTCTACCAATTCAGAAGTAGTTTCCGAGTAATTGTTCGTTGGTAAATTAATTTCTGCAAAAGGTGAATCAATAGTATTGCTCTGAGATGAATAATTTTCGCTAGCGGAATTTCCACCACTATCTAGGAAATTATTATTAATTTCTGGCTCATCCAGACTTTCTTCTGAACTATCTTCTTGCCAGAAAATCGGTAACTCCAATTCTGTTTGCTTTTCCCAAACATTGGCGTTTGACTCTTGTTCATCTAGGTGTTGATTCAAAACAAAAGGATCGTCACCCAAAGTTTCTGAGGAATCTAGGGTTTGATTAAATGAAATACTATCTGTAGGGATTGCAAATGGACTACCCAAGGAAGGCTCTTCTAAGTCCACAGCTTGTTGCTCCTCATCAAAGGAATTCAAATCAAAGCTGTTGCTATCCAAATCGTTAAATGTTCCTAAATCTTCTAACTCTAGGTTGCCAGAGTCTAGAGGCTCGGACATTCCTGTAAAAGTTGTTGGTTTTTGCTCGCTATTGTCTACAGCAACAAACTGTTCCTCTAATGGTTGCTGGTATTGATTGATGCTCTCAAGACCATTATTGGCAAAACCAATTATTTCGGGATCGTCACTCAATCGCAACACCGCTTCATATTCTGCTTTTGCGACATCGTATTGCTGCAAAACGTAGTAAATATGACCCCTTAATAAATGGCAGTTTGGGTCATCTGGCACATTTTGCACCACCTGATCGACTAAATTAGCCGCAACTTCATAATTTTGTTGCGCGTAGGCTGTATAAGCCTGCCTATATGTTTCGAGGTAATCATCTATACTTGCTGCCATTTCCTCTCTCCCAATTTCATCCTGCCCACCTCGCACTCCGTACAATTGCCATTTGATCGAGCAGTCGCAGACACTGATTGTTTTTAGCACCCATTAACCACTCTCCGCGTAAAAAAGGAGCCATGGTATCTGGTAGATTAGTGGGTGGCATCAGATGCTGTACATCCAGCCAGTCCATACCACCGATTTCATCTACTGCTAAGCCCACGATTGTGTCTTGTTCTTCAATAGCAATCACCGGAATCTCTGCTCGATCTGTATTTAACGGAGTTGCTTCCCCAAGAAATTGACCCAAATCAGCCACCCAGATTACTCGACCTCGTAAATTTAGAGTACCCAAAAGTAAAGGAGAAGCATTAGGAATCGGGGTGATTCTATCAGGACTCAGTTCCATGACTTCTTTGATGCCAGTTGCTGGTAATGCAAACTCCTGATGCGAGGGTATATAAAACCGCAAGTGTAACTCGCCCTCAGGACTTTCTACTTGTAATTCAGGACGGAAGTGGTCTTGACCACTGCCACTTAAAAAGTCCGGCTTGCTGACCATGTTGTTTTCATCCTTATCCTCGCAGCAGTTGTTTGACTGTTCCTACCAACTCCGTTGGTTGAAACGGTTTGGCTATGTAGGCATCCGCACCTTGCTTCATACCCCAGTAGCGGTCAAATTCTTCACCTTTGGAAGAACACATCACCACGGGAACATTTTGGGTCTTTGGATCGGACTTTAACCGACGGCACACTTCGTAGCCGTTCATCCGGGGCATGACAATATCCAATACCACTAAATCAGGAGGTGCGGTTTGAATTGCCTCCAATGCTTCTACTCCGTCACTGGCATGGGTGACTTTTAAGCCACTTGCTTTCAGGAGGTCTGTAATCATCTCCCTTTGTGCGATACTGTCTTCCACAATCAGAACTGTACTCATAAATGCCTATCTACCTCCTGATGTAGACGTTCCTCTTTGGAACATTCCCCGATCTCCCATAAGTGTTTACTGTATAAATTAATTCTCTTACTTTCCTAATTTACTAGATAATAATGTTGTACTGGAGTTGGCTGATTCTGTGATAACATTTTTTACTCTATCTTTTAAGAATCAACAAGTCTTGTATCTTGTTTGTGTCCCCACAAATGACTGTGCCTCTACATATTTCTCTACGAGCATTAGTAACTCAGTGTCTCCAAATGGCTTGGTTAAATAATCTGTTGCCCCGACCATGGTAGCTCTGACTCGATCGATAAATCCATCTTTACCAGTCAGCATGATAATCGGTATAAACCGAAATGCTGTTGATTGTCGTAGCATGGCACAAATTTCATAACCATCTAATTCCGGCATGGCAATGTCGCATAAAATTAAATCTGGTTGTAGTCTAAAAATAAGACTAAGCGCCTCTAGGGGATTACTTAGAGCGATCGCTTCATATCCCTGAGCCTTTAAGATAGACTCTACAGTCTCACCGATAGTTGTTGTATCGTCAATACATACTATCCGCACCCTATGCCTGTCCTCCATTCTCGTAACTTGTTTGTGTGTCTTTGAGTTATTTGCCACTGAATCTACAAGTTGCAACCAACCCTGCTGCACATATGGATATATTGCCTTAGCAACTGTCAAAATGTCTCGGTTGAGATGGCGAGCTAGTTGGCGTAAGGATGTTTTACCATCTGCCCATTGTTGTAGTTTACTCACAGTTGCTGTTGGTAGTGAGGAGTTTAGTTGAACTATGTCAGCGAGTATTGGCAACTGTTCGGGAGACTGAATATGTGGATATAGCTGCTTCCACTCCTGTACTTGCTGTGTAACTGTAGCCATTAAAGGAGCAATCTCTAAACTGGTTAGTTGCGGGGCAAGTGCAGCATCCTGAAGGAAAACAAAATTACCCTGGTGTAAACTCAGTAAATCAAAGAGTGTCTCATGGACTAAGTGGTGGATAATACTCTGAGCTATCTTGGGGTTGATAATATTCCGCTCTAAGAGTGCCCAGAGATAGCCGTACTCTGGCGCACTCTGTAATCCTAGGGAGGCCAGTTGCTTTTCTTCGAGCCGTATTTCAACTCGGTAATGACGTAAGTAATCGTCAATCCGTAACAAATTACTATCGCCTTCTTGGCAATAGATAATTTGACCGTTGAGGAAAAAGACAAACCAAGATTGTCTTTGACAGTTTCGGGTATGGCGATGTTTGACTGCCTCGTCTTTTGTGAGTTTGTCGCTGTTGTGAAAGCAGGTTTCCACCAACAGTTGCCCAGTTCGCTGCCCTAACTCAATCAATTGCAGGATACTGCGAATATCTATTTCACTTAAATTTCCCCGCATTTAGCTCGACAGCGCTCCTTATAATCCCGTTTATATTCTTTGTTAATTGTGCCCGTCAATTTTTCCATGTTTCAAGCAGACAGATTAGGTATGGAGTACTCAAAATCTTATTTCCTTTGCAACCAGTCTCAATCATGGGATACATTCAGATACGAACTGTAAATTTTCGTAATAGACTTTGACAAAGCTAGTGATACCACGGAAGTCATCATCATTGTCATCAGTAGAGAATATAAAGGCGCGATCAAATCGCTTTTATAAGTATCAAGACGTAATATCTTGCGTCTATAAATAGTTTTGTCTGTCTTGTTTTCCCAAATTTAGGTGAAATCATACCAAATCGGGATAGTTAGTATTGTTTAAGATTTTTGGAACAGCTTTTTAGTAAAGACTTTCAATCCAAAATCACGCCACTTGCTACAACTTTGGGAACCAAAGCAACGCGGTGGCTCCAAAATCTAAAATCCAAAATTGGTATCGACAGGTTAACAGAATTATCTAAGGTATATCCCAAAACACGGACATCAAGTACACAAAAGGACAAACGGTGTGCTGTATTTAGCAGAAGTACAAAAGCAGAAAGGCGGCTTACTGGGTGGTAGTTCCAAAACCGAACTGAAACTGCTAGCTTGTCAGCGAACCGACCAGAATTGGAGTACTGTGTCGGAAGAAGTGATTGCAGCTGAAGAAGCAAGCAAATTAAATGATGGTGCGTTGGTATTGGTAGAACTGAATCCGAATCGTCAAGTGCAGCGGATTCAAGAGGCAGGACGACCATTAGTTAATATTTTGCAAAATTTTTCTCGCCAATTAGAAAAATTTAAGCTCAAGGAAGACGAGATTGACCAGTGGAAGGAGTCGCTGACGTTTCAGGCGCAAGAGATGAATCGCCGTGAAATGGACATGGAAGCACGGTTGGAACAGCTGCAACAAATGGAGGACGAGTTTCACCAGCTAGAGTCGCAAAAGCAGGAAGTGGACGCATCTCGCGAGCAGATTGAACAGTTGCAAGCAGAAATTGAGCGGAATCGTCAGGAATTAGAAGGAGCTTGGGAGCATTTGCGGGGTGAGCAGCGTCGCTTTGAAGAACGGCAAGCAGAATGCCAACAAGGAACGGTTTTGGATGAGGAGCAAAGTCGGGTGATGAGCGATTTACTCAATCGCTTATCTAGTCGTGTTGCTCCCACAGAAAAAGTGAGAGAACATCTCCAACTAGCATTTGAATTAGTTGAAAACCAACAAGCTACTCTGACCCCACATTGGCAACAGCTAGAGGAGCAAAGAACTGTAGCAACTCAACAGCAAGAGGAAGTCGATCGCCTTTCGCTGAATTATAGCGATCGCCAAAATGCATGGCAACAGGCATACGATTTTCTAGTGCAGCAAACAGCCTTATTGAAGGCGAATACAGCAGCGCTTGCCAGCAAGCAAGAGTATGCTCAGATAGTGAAAGAGCAGTTGCAATATAAAGAAGAGTTATATCAACAAATTCATTCTTTGGCTGCTACTTCTGGTGGTGTGGTTCCAAGCCAGAAAGTAGATGTAGAAGCTTTAGAAAAAATGCCTCTAGAAGAGCTACAAAAGATTGTGCAAGACTTGTTGGACAAGTTAGAAATAGACTCTAGCTTTGTCCACGATCAAGAACAAGAATTGACTTATAAGCAAGAAGCTATAGAAGAACTCCAAACTAAAATTAGCCAAGCGCCCGACCATGACCAAATCAATTTGGCCATGGAACTGGCGGATGAAAAAGACCACTACCAGATGCTAAACTCCAGCTTGGTAGGACAACGTCGCAGTTTGTTACAGCGGCAGAAGTTGATCGAGCAACATCAAGCTGTATTGTCACGGCGGCAAGGAAATTCTGTAACCAATACAGAAGAAGATAACCAAATTGATTTGGGGCCGATTCTTTTGCAAATTGAAACCCAGCGACAACAACAATCGCAAGAGCTCCAAAAGCTGGAACGTGAGATTGAGCAGATGCGTGCTGCGATTGAGCTAGACCAAGGGATGATTGATAATCAAACCCAAGAGCAGCAAGAAAAACAGCAAGAACTCAAAGAGATGGAAGCAAATTTGCTATCTTTGCGAACAGCAACCGCTGAATGCCGGGGTCGCGTTAATCTCTATCAAGAAACATTGCAACCAATTCAAGATGCTTTAGATGGTTTGCGCCAGAAGCTGCAAGGAATTGGGGAATCTTTAGCTCACGTTCAAGAGACCGGTGATTATCAACTCCAGACTATTAGTGAGATGCGTCAGACTCTTCAGAGTTTGATATCTCAACCAGAATTGCTAGCGTCATAACAAGTGCTGAGGACTAGCGCCCTTCGGGTGACGCTCGCAGGCTCGCTAACGCTGCGCTTAATGCAGTCGCCTGGGTTGGGAAACCCTACCAAGAGTGCTGCCTCACCGTGCGGAGAGAACCCCCGTTGAGGCAACTGGCGTTGCTGAGTTAGGAATAGAGGGACGCAAGGCTTTGCGCTCGTACAGCAATAATTAGTTAGCTCGTACAGCAATAATTAGTTGAAAGCCGGAGTGACCCAGTTGAGCCGACAGAAGTTTAGAGGGCGATCGCATTATTTGTGCGATCGCCCTCTACACTGCCTAACTAAATAAACCTACTATTAACCTTATCGAGTTGCCATCTGTGCCTCAGAAACCCAATTTGCGTGGAAGCCGTAAGGAACGCGCTGTGGCATGAGTATCCGCGCTATAGGTGGAGCTGTGATATTTCGGGCATCAACGACTAATAGCTCAGACCTTTTCACTAGTGCATCCCAAACCATAGTCAACAACCAGCCATCATCTTCAGCAGTAGCACCAGGACGAGGCGCATATTTTTCTCTGTGGAATACAAGACTTTTGAACTGTCTGGTGTTTTGATAACAAGAAATAAGTCAGGATTGCCTTCAAATTTCTCAAATTTGCCTTTAAAATCAGCTTCAGTGTAGTTAATTTCAAAAGTGCCAGTACTATTGGTTTTAACTTGTCCTAACTTATCTGTTTTGACAATATCCTTATCAAATGCTTCGACTAGTTAGGAATTCCTAAACCGCTTTCAGCTACATAAATTCGTCCAGTAACTTTAAATGTCATTAAATTTATCCTTTTTTAATTAATTTAAAAAAAACGCCTGGCGATTGAAAATTGTGCGCTAGTTTGCCGTTTTACCTTTGCTTATGTTTGATATATCGTTCATCTCTGCTTTTTTGGCTTTAATAGAATAAATTATCAATTCTAAGCAAAACAAGTGTTTTACTTGATTTTGATAGATTACATCTATTTCTTCGGAGCAATAACTAAGCTTAAAATGCATCTAAGGAGACTTGAGTTTTTTCAAAATTTCAAAATTTGAATGAAGATGCAAGGACAGTTAAGACAGTTAACCAAATATTTAATAAATTCTTAATAAGTAAGTCGTGGAGAAAATTTACAAGTATGTAACAAAGAGTTAAGCAGAAGAATTAGAGTTAAATCTTACACGTTGCGTACTGCAATTTCCTTTTTCTCCTCTCGTTTGGACTCCATCAATGACGGCATAGGCAAGGTCTAACTCATCCTCAAAAGTTTTCGCGGCTAGTTCATCTTTTTTGAGATGTTGCCATTCCAATTCAATCGGGTTCATTTCTGAGCAATATTTGGGTAGAAAGAAGATGTACAAACCCATGTCTTCCCACTTTGACCATAATTGAATAACTTCTTTACACCGATGAATCGGGCCGTTGTCCTGGACGATTACTCTGATGCGTCCTGTTTTTTGGGCTTCTACGGCTTCGGTCTCCATCATCTGTATA
>LXQD01000308.1 GCA_003326215.1 Nostoc minutum NIES-26
CTCCCGCAAAATATGAAAAAAACACATTCCAATTCAAAACCTGAAATCTTTACTGGGCAAGGGTTCTAAAATGTGTTTCTTAGGAGCAGATCCACGGGCGCGTTTTTCGCTCCCGCAAAATATGAAAAAAACACATTCCAATTCAAAACCTGAAATCTTTACTGGGCAAGGGTTCTAAAATGTGTTTCTTAGGAGCAGATCCACGGGCGCGTTTTTCGCTCCCGCAAAATATGAAAAAAACACATTCCAATTCAAAACCTGAAATCTTTACTGGGCAAGGGTTCTAAAATGTGTTTCTTAGGAGTAATAGTCATGCGGGGTTCTTAGGGGAGAGCGGTACAGTAATGTAATCCACTCTTACCCGACCAGTTGGGTAAGATAAACTTAATAATTTACTAAAAATTATAATTCATTGCAATCTTGAAAACTTTCAATTATTGCCCAAATATCCAAAATTTATGGCCATTAGTATAAAAAACATAGTTTGTTTGGGTTTTATAGTCAACATATTTATCTAAATATTTATTTAAATTTATAGAAGTATTATGCTTTAAATCTTTGCGAACAACATTACTTGTTAGCGATTGATTTCTTAACTGTCTTAACTGTCTTAACTGTCTTAACTGTCTTAACTGTCTTGTTGGAAATGCTGTTGCATTTTATTGAGAAAAATGAGATTATTCTTTAGTTGAAATTTTCAGTATGTTAATTTAAAGAAAGCAAGTTTGTTTCAACAATGATTAGTTTTTATCAAAAAAGAGTAAAGTCATCAGTCACACCAAGGGTTAGTTCTGCTGCGGTTGCATCTGCCATCACAATGTTGGGAGGGCCGTTTGGCATCGTCGGAGGTATAAAGCTAGTTGGTCTAATAACGGTTGTAGGGGATGCTGTATCAGGATATGGACTTAAAGCCATTGTCAAAGCTATTTATAAAGAACGTAACAAAACCGAATCTGTTCAATTTCTTATTAAATAAATTAAAGATTTACCGATTACAGAGGAGCTAAAACATCAAACTGAAAAATGGACTTAGCTTAGAGTCAAGTACTAATGCTCAAGAAATAGAGATTCCGAAAACAGTTGCAATTATTGAGAAATGATTTTAAATCAGTTATCACTGATTCAGTTATCAGTCAGTGAAGGCGTATCGGCGTAGGTTTAGACCCGCCACCAACGCGAACCACTCTTCTAGTGGGGGACTCAAACCCAAGAATAAACACATAACTGATAACTGGTAACTGTCTTTAAGAAGGATATACAAGCTAATGCAGTTAGATAATCATAGTCAGCTTTTAGTAAATTCAAATAATAAAAGTTTTACATGTTGTAGAAAAGTAGAAGTTGCTATCCGGTCAAGTTCGGCTGTTGACGATTGTGTAGTCATAGAGAAGCAGACAGAAAATTTAAAACAAGATTTAGTTGCTTATGTAGTTCCATCAGGTTTATTTGTACCAGAACAATTGCTATCTTACTTGCAAACAATTCTGTCTAGCGAATTAATACCGAAGGCGATTGTGCCAGTCTCCACTCTACCGTTGACTCCATCGGGACAGATAGATGAAACTACCTTAAGTCATTTGGAAGTAAGAGATGCAAGCCTTGTACAGCGATGGTCAGAGCAAATACAGTTAGTACCTGAAGTTAAGCAAGTAGCAGTAGTAGTTCAAGAACACCTCAAGCAGCAGCAGTCACTACGTCTATCAGACTTACTTGGTGACTATAAAACTCTTACAAGTGAAGAAAATAATACTTCAGTTGCATCTCAATTTACCCGCTCAACTATCAATCAAAATTCCAGTTCAATTCAGCTAGCTATTAGTCATGGCAGAGAACTCAAGCGAGAAAAAAATGCTCCAAAACTTCTTTGGGAAGCACTGCAAAAGACAGCTATTCAATTTCCAGAAAAAGAACTGGTTTATATTCAATCTGATGGTTTCGAGATTATTCAATCTTATAAAGATTTACTATTAGATGCTCAAAAGATATTAGCTGGTTTAAGAAAGCTAGGTTTAAAGCCACTAGACAAAGTAATATTTCAAATTGATCTCAGTCAAGATTTCATACCCGCGTTTTGGGGCTGTATACTGGGCGGTTTTATTCCCGTACCAGTTTCTATCGCACCTGCCTATGAGCAGGTTAACAGCGCTGTTAATAAATTACACAATGCTTGGCAGATGCTAGAGCAACCTATTGTTCTGACAAGCTCAAAATTAGTTCAAAGCCTTCGGGAGTTACCAGTACTTTTAAATATAGAAAACTTTCAAGTTGAGACAGTAGATAACTTACGCCAAAACCAACCAGATAGAAATATTCATCAAAGTGACCAAGATGATTTAGCACTACTATTACTCACTTCAGGTAGTACTGGTTTTCCTAAAGGTGTGATGTTAACTCATCGCAATCTCTTAAGCATGACGGCTGGCACAGCCCAAATGAACAATTTTTCCAGTAATGAAATTGTTTTGAACTGGATGCCATTAGAGCATGTGGGTGCAATTGTATTTCTGGGACTGATGGCAGTTGATTTAGGTTGCAAGCAAATCCATGTCTCCACAGAATATATTCTGCAAAATCCTATTCGCTGGTTGGAATTGATTCAACGCCACAAAGGCTCGATTTCTTGGGCACCAAACTTCGCTTTTTCCTTACTTAATGAACGCGCTAGTGAAATAAATCAGCGGTCATGGGATTTATCTTCCATGCATTTTCTAGTGAACGCTGGAGAGCAAATCGTACCGAAAACAGCACGTAGTTTTCTTAAGCTCCTCCAACAACATGGTTTGCCATCTAACGCTATTCATCCAGCCTTTGGGATGTCTGAAACCTGTTCAGGAATCACTTGGTCTGATGGTTTTTCTGTCTTAACATCATCAGATGAAATGTCATTTGTAGAACTCGGGCCACCAATTCCCGGAGCATCGATTCGCATCACTGATGAAAATAACCAAGTCGTTCCTGAAGGAGTAATTGGGAAATTTCAAGTTAAAGGGCTTTCTGTGACCTCTGGTTACTACAAAAATCCAGAGCGTAACCGCGAAGCCTTTACTCTTGATGGGTGGTTTAATACTGGAGATATCGGCTATATCAAGTCAGGACGTATCATACTGACTGGCAGAGATAAAGATGACATCATTATTAATGGCATCAACTATTACAGCCATGAAATTGAATCAGTAGTTGAAGAAGTTGAGGGCGTAGAGATATCTTATACGGCTGCCTGTGCCGTGCAACTTTCTGGTAGTAACGCAGATCGGTTAGCAATCTTTTTTAATTCTGCTATTTTCGAGCAGACCTTGTTAAAAGAACTAATCAAAAAGATTCGTGGAGCAGTTGTTAAAAATATTGGGGTTAATCCAAATTACATCATTCCTGTGAAAAAGGAAATGATTCCCAAGACTGCTATTGGCAAGATTCAGCGCCCCCAATTAAGCAAGATGTTTGTGGCTGGTGAATTCGATAGTATTATTCAACAGTTAGGCATCAATTTAGATAATCCCAACTTACTGCCAGACTGGTTTTATCGTAAAACATGGCGACCAAAAGCGCCTGTAAGCCAAAAGTCTACAATTAATGGTAACTTCCTGGTATTTCTCGACCAATTGGGACTAGGGGAATATTTGGGTGCAGAACTCCAAAAACAGGGGTTGTCGTGGGTTGGTGTTGAAGCGGGAGTAGACTTTAAGCAACTGAGCAATAACCGCTATCAAATTGCGCCAAATAATCCCGAACATTATCAGCGTTTGCTATCTGCTCTGTCAGCCAAGGGCTTTCAAATCGATAGAATTTTGCACCTATGGACTTATGACAGTTGTATTAATGAGGTTTCCAGCTTAGAGTCCTTGGAACAGGCTCAAACTTATGGTGCTTATAGTCTCCTATCCTTAATTAAAGCGTTAGCTAATATCCAGAAATTTCAACGTTCTGTTGAACTGTTAGTAGTTTCCAATTATACGCAGTTTACATCACCTGCTGACGAAATTGCTTATGAAAAATCACCACTGCTGGGGTTACTGAAAGTAATCGAACAAGAAATACCAGGATTGTCTAGTCGTCATCTAGATTTGACAGTAGATGAAACTGCGGTGAATGCAGAGTGCGTTCTGCAAGAGTTGCAGATGTTATCAGGAGAATCTGAGGTAGCTTATCGCCAAGGACAGCGTTGGATTCCTCGATTAGAGAAAGTAGATTTTCGCTCCCAACAAAAGCAAGATTTTGCTTTTAAACTAGGTGGAATGTATTTAATTAGTGGTGGTCTTGGGGGTGTTGGTGTTGAAATTGCTAAGTATTTGCTGAAGTATTACAAGGTACGGCTTTTGTTGGTTGGTAAAACTGAACTACCCCAAAGAAGTACATGGCACAACTACACAGGACAGTCTAATGTCATATCTCAGAAAATTGCGGCTTATCAAGAACTAGAAAAGCTGGGTGGAGAAATCCTCTATGAGGCAATGGATGTCTGCGATTTGCCAGCTTTGCAACAGATGGTTGAACAGGCAAAGTCTAGCTGGGGATGCCAATTAGACGGGGTGTTGCATCTAGCAGGATCTTACCAGGAGCGATCGCTTATCGAAGAAAGCCACAAAAGTTGGTTAGCAGCCCTACGCTCAAAAGTTGCAGGAGCTTGGGTACTTAATCAACTACTACTAGACGATCCCCAAGCAGTTTTTATCGGCTTTTCTTCGGTAAGTAGTTTCTTGGGAGGCGCTACTGTCGGTGCATTTGTCGCAGCTAATCAGTTTCTAGAGAGTTTTGCACATTATCAGCGCTCTCAGGGGCTAAAGAGCTATTGCTTTAGCTGGAGTCTTTGGGATGGCCTCGGCATAAGCCAAGACTATCAAAGAAGTAAGTTGGCTCAAAAGGCGGGTTACTGTGCCATGTCTGCACGACAAGGGCTGTATTCTTTGCTCATCGGTTTACATCATAATCAGGTGCAATTGCTAGTGGGATTAGATGGCAGTAACCGATATATCCGCAGTTATCTAGAAGATACTTACCCTCTGGAAAAATTAACTGCTTATTTTACCGCTAGTAATTCCTCAGTTGGGGAGCAATTATCTAAATTAGTGGTGTGCGATCGCTATGGTACACCCAGCACTTGCAATTTTGTACAGCTACAACAGATGCCATTAACTAAGACAGGCATCATCGATCTAGACAAGCTCACCAGAGGCGAGTTACACCAACAAGCCGAAGACCAAGCACAACCAGTATCAGACATTGAGCGTCAAGTTGCGCGGATTTGGCAAGAAGTGTTGGGTCTTGAAGAAGTAGGTATTCATGAGAACTTCTTTGAGCTAGGAGGACACTCACTGCTTCTAGTACAGGCTCAGAGCAAATTGCAAGAGTCCTTCCAGATTCCGGTGTCTATTGTGGATATGTTTAAATATCCCAGCATCAGCACCTTAGCGAACTTCTTAAGTCAAGGGCAAACAGAATCGGCTTCTGTAGTCCAAGGTCAAAAACGCGCCAAGGTTCGTAGTTCTCGCCAAGCTGTTAATCAATCGGATATCGCCGTCATCGGTATGTCATGTCGTTTTCCCGGCGCTAATAATATCGATGAATTCTGGCAAAATTTATCCAATGGCGTAGAATCGATTTCATTTTTTAGCGATGAAGAAATTATCGCCGCAGGTGTAGATCCGGCGCTGGTAAAAAATCCTCACTACGTCAAAGCCAAGCCAATATTATCTGATGTGGAATCTTTTGATGCTGATTTCTTCGGCTACAGCACAAAAGAAGCAGAATTACTAGATCCTCAGCAGCGTCTTTTACTTGAATGTGCCTGGGAAAGTTTGGAAACTGCTGGTTATAATCCTCTGATCTATGATGGTGCGATCGGTATCTATGCCGGCGCGGTGATGAACACTTATTTACTGAATAATATTTATCCCAACCGCCACCAGCTTGATATTAAAGATAATCTGCAAGTAGCAACCACAGATTCGATGGGTGGCTTTCAGATGATGGTTGCTAATGATAAGGATTATTTAACCACACGGATTTCTTACAAACTCAACCTGACTGGGCCGAGCGTGAATGTGCAAACCGCTTGCTCTACATCCCTAGTGGCAATTCACATGGCTTGTGCCAGCTTGCTGAGTGGCGAAAGTGACATGGTTTTAGCTGGTGGGGTTTCTGTGAATGCACCCCAAAAGATTGGTCATTTGTATCAAGAGGGAATGATTGTCACTCCAGATGGTCATTGTCGGGCTTTTGATGCACAAGCTCAGGGGACTATTTTTGGTAGTGGTGTGGGGATTGTGGTTTTAAAACGCCTCGAAGATGCGATCGCCGATCGCGACCACATCTATGCGGTAGTTAAAGGTTCAGCCATTAATAATGACGGTGGTACAAAAGTTGGCTACATGGCTCCCAATGGAGATGGTCAAGCAGCTGTCGTCACAGAAGCAATGGCGATGGCATCAATTGATGCAGACACCATCAGCTACGTGGAAGCACATGGAACAGGAACACCTTTAGGAGATCCGATTGAAATTGGCGGACTGACCCAAGCATTTCGTGCTGGTACGCAGTCAAAAAACTTTTGTGCGATCGGTTCAGTGAAAACCAATGTCGGTCATCTCCAGATTGCATCCGGTGTGGTGGGTTTTATCAAAACAGTCCTGTCACTGTACCATCAAAAAATTCCACCGAGTTTGCACTTTGAAAAACCCAATCCCCAACTAGATTTACCCAATACGCCTTTTTACGTTAATACTACCCTCAAGGATTGGCATACCCAAGGTTATCCCCGGCGTGCTGGGGTCAATTCTCTAGGAATCGGTGGTACAAATGCCCATGTCATTCTTGAAGAAGCACCTGTGTTTGAGCAGGGAGCAGGGGAGCGTCCATACCACTTGCTTGCACTCTCAGCAAAGAATGAACAGGCTTTAGAAGAATTGCGACAACGTTATCGAGAATTCCTGACATCGAATCCTGAAGTATCTATTGCAGATGTTTGCTATACGGCGAATACAGGGCGGGAGCATTTTAACCACCGTCTAGCTGTTGTGGCTGACTCTAGAGAGCAATTGGTAGAACAACTCGTTAATTTGACATCTTTTGAGAGTGTCCAGTCCAATAACAAGTCACCAAAAATAGCCTTCTTGTTCACTGGACAAGGCTCCCAGTATATCAACATGGGTCGCCAACTCTACGAAACTCAACCCATCTTCCGCCAAACTATCGAGCAGTGCAATGAAATTCTCCGCCCCTATCTAGAACATTCTTTGTTAGAGGTACTGTATCCTAACCAAGCTTCATCTCTACTAGATCGAACTGCATATACTCAACCTGCGATATTTGCGATTGAGTATGCCCTGTATCAATTGTGGAAATCTTGGGGGATTGAACCAGATGTAGTTATGGGGCATAGTGTTGGCGAGTATGTGGCTGCAACTGTAGCGGGTGTTTTCAGCCTGGAAGATGGGCTAAAACTCATTGCCCACCGAGGACGGTTGATGCAGCAGTTGCCCGATGGGGGTGAAATGGTTTCCTTGATGGCTTGTGAGGAGAAGGTAAGAGAAGTTATTGCAGCCTATAAAGGACGGGTGGCATTAGCAGCCATCAATGGCCCTGAAAGTGTGGTGATTTCTGGAGCTAGGGAGGATATCGCAGCTGTTTGTCAGCAACTAGAAGCGCAGGGAGTAAAGACAAAGCGTTTACAGGTATCCCATGCCTTCCATTCTCCGTTGATGACACCGATGTTAGCTGAGTTTGAAACAATAGCCAATCAAGTTACCTACAATCAGCCACAGATTCCGTTAGTATCTAATGTTACTGGAGAATTGGCAGGCGATCGCATCACAACACCGCAATACTGGGTGAATCATATCCGTCAAACAGTGCGGTTTGCTGATAGTATGCAGACATTGCACCAGCTTGGATATCAAGTCTTCTTAGAAATCGGGCCAAAACCGATTTTGTTAGGCATGGGTCGTCAATGCTTGCCAGATAGTGAGAGTTTATGGCTGCCTTCTTTACATGAGGGAATACCAGAATGGCAACAACTGCTCTCTAGTTTGGCACAGTTATACATCCAGGGAGTCAAAGTTAATTGGTTAGGACTTGAGCAAGATTATCCTCGGTGCAAAGTTGCACTACCAACTTATCCATTTCAAAGACAACGCTATTGGATTGAGAATACTCCGCCTCGGCATCAACGGCAACAACAAGCAAAACTGCACCCATTATTAGACAAAAAGCTTCAGTTGCCCTTAAGCAAGGAAATCTTGTTTGAATCTGAATTTAGTACTCAAACCTTACCGTTCTTAACAGAGCATCAAGTTTATAACCAAGTTATAGTACCTGGAGCCTGTCATCTCTCCTTACTATTGGGTGCAGCAGAGTTGACTTTCGCTAATGAGTCATGTCTGTTAGAAAATATAGTTTTCCCACAAGCATTGGCTATCCCCGAAAATAAAGCACGCACGGTGCAGTTGGTGCTGTCTTTTGAGGAGAGTGGTGCATCTTTCCAACTCCTCAGCTTTGATACAGTTGCAAATGGTAGTACTCAGATAAGTGAGTGGCTAGTTCATGCTACAGGGAAAATCTCTAAAGGCGTTAACACTACACTAGAAACCATCTTTCTCCCACAGATACAGACACGCTGTACTCAACAAATAGCTGCACTCGAAATTTACCAAAGTTGGCAAAAGCGACAAATTCAATTGGGTGCAAGTTTCCAGTGGCTTGATTCTGTCTGGTGTGGAGAAGGAGAAGCCTTAGCCAAGCTGAAATGGCTTTCGGTAGTGGAGAGCTTAGAAGATTATCAATTATATCCAGGTCTTTTGGACTCCTGCTTGCAACTGACCAGCATTTTCTTCTCTGACGATGAGACTTTTGTACCGTTCGCAATTGAGAGTTTCGAGTTTTACCAACGTCCTCAAAGTCAGCAGTTATGGTGTCATGCGGTGCGACGGCAGTTAGATAACTCCAATAGCGACAAGTTACTAGCGGATATTAGACTTTTTGATACCAGTGGACAATTGATTGCAGACATCAAAGGTTTAGAAGCCAAAAAAGCGACTCGTCAATTGTTGCTGCAATCTCTTGAGCAAGATGTTGCAGACTGGTTGTATGAAATTGAATGGCGAGCGGTGGAAAAAAGTCAATCGGTTGCCGTTTCTGGTGGCAGTTGGCTAATTTTGACTGATCCAGAAGGACTAGGTCAACAGCTGGCTAAACAATTGCAACAACAAGGAGCTGATTGTATCTTAGTGTTTGCTGGTGCTAACTATCAGGAAATCGACCAGCAACATTATCAAATTGATCCCAGTCTCCCAGACCACTGGCAAAAATTAATCAGTGCTGTCAGCCAGCATCAAATAAACAATATCATCCATTTGTGGAGTCACCAAGAGCGATCGCAATCAAAAAACTCCCTTGCCGCTATAGAACAAGAGCAACTTCTAAGTTGTGGCAGTGTTTTATATTTAGTGCAAGCTTTGGTACAAGCCAACTTCCAGAAACCTCCTCGGCTATGGCTGGTTACACGTGGCACTCAAGCGGTAGATAGCGCATCGCCACAGCCAGTCCAACTGAGTGGGGCGACATTGTGGGGATTAGGTCGAGTCATTGCTCTAGAGCATCCAGAACTACAATGCGTGCGCCTCGACTTACCTGTACAAGGGACAGCACAACAGCACCTGCAAGCACTATTGTTAGAGTTATCAGCGCCAGATGCAGAAGACCAAATAGCCATTCGTCAGGGCAAACGATACGTAGCGCGACTAGTGCGGCGCAAAGCCATTTCTGACAAGGATAAACAACTTGCGATCGCACCGCGCCAGCCTGTGCAATTAAAGCTATCTGAGTATGGTGTTTTAGATCATCTATCGTTGCAAGCGATGACTCGTCGCCCACCGCAAAACAACGAGGTGGAAATTCAAGTGCAAGCTAGCGCGGTGAATTTCCGGGATGTCCTGAATGCTTTAGGAATGCTCAAAGAATATTATGCCGAAAAAATGGGCATTATCCAGGCGAGTGAGTTGACTTTTGGCTTTGAGTGTGCTGGAAATATCGTCGCCGTGGGAGAGAATGTTGACCATCTCCAAGTTGGGGATGAAGTTGTGGCATGGGTGACAACTCACGATGCCTTCAGCAGTTTTGTCACCTTACCAGCAACAACTGTAGTTAAAAAGCCCACAAGCTTGAGTTTCCAAGAAGCGACGACCATACCTTTAGCATTTTTAACAGCCCAGTACGGGTTGCATCATCTAGCAAAAATCCAATCAGGGGAACGAGTCTTGATTCACGCCGCAGCTGGTGGTGTCGGTTTAGCTGCGGTGCAGATAGCATTAGCTGCTGGTGCAGAGGTATTCGCTACTGCTTCTGTTAACAAGTGGGAATTTCTCAAATCAATGGGAGTTAAGCATGTAATGAACTCCCGCAGCTTGGAGTTTGCTGACGAGGTAATGAGTTTGACACAGGGACAAGGAGTAGACGTTGTTCTCAATAGCTTAAATGGTGAATTCATCAATAAAAGCTTACAGGTGCTGGCTAACAAAGGAAGATTTGTCGAAATCGGCAAAATTGGCATCTGGGATGAGAGCCAAGTCAAAGCCGCAAGAGATGATATTTCATATTTTGCTTTTGATTTAGGGGAAGTTCACCAGAGGTATCCTTCTTTAATTCCCCCGATGTTGCAGCAGCTGATAAAACAATTCCAAACAGGTACTTTAAAACCGTTACCTCAAACAGTATTTTCCCTAGAGCAAGTAGTGGATGCTTTTCGTTACATGGCAGCAGCCAAGCACATCGGTAAAGTAGTAGTATCAATGCCGCAAATCAGTACAACAGTTGATGAAGGGCAGTTATCTGTACAACCAGACGCGAGTTATTTGATTACTGGTGGATTCGGCGCACTGGGTTTGGAGGTAGCTGAGTGGTTAATAGAAAAAGGTGCGCGACACTTGGTATTAACTGGGCGAAGTGAGGCATCTGTTGCCACAAAACAGAGAATATCCAGCTTTGAGCAATCGGGTGCAAAAGTGCTGGTGGTGCAAGCGGATGTTTCTCAAGCCGATCGCGTGGTTGAAGTATTAGAAAAAATCGACTCTCAGTTACCGCCACTGCGGGGGATTATCCATGCGGCTGGCGTGCTGGATGATGGAGTATTGCAGCAGCAATCCTTAGAGCGTTTTGAGCAAGTCATGGCTCCCAAAGTGGCAGGTGCATGGAATCTCCATACCTTAACCCAACATCTGCCACTAGAATTTTTTGTTTGTTTCTCGTCGATGAGTTCACTGATTGGCTCTACAGGACAAAGCAATTACGCAGCAGCAAATGCCTTTATGGATACTTTATGCCACTATCGTCAAGCTTTGGGTCTACCTGGACTGAGCATAAACTGGGGGCCTTGGTCGCAAGTGGGTATGACAGCTAACTTGGATAGCCAAAATCAAAATCGCATACAAACAAACGGTATTGGTACAATTGCTCCTCAACAGGGATTAACCGTGCTAGAGCAATTATTGAATCAATCTTCTGCCCAAGTAGCGGTAATCCCTATCAACTGGTCAGAATTTCTCAGTAAATCAAGTTTCAACTCGCCGTTCTTTGCTAACTTCACCCACACAGCCAAGAAACTTGAACAATCTGATTTTCGTACTCGATTAGAGATGGCTAATGCTAGCGATCGCCAACCGCTCTTAATTGAGCATATTTGCTCACAAGTAGCTAAAGTGCTAGGGCGTAATCTCTCAACCCTAGATCAAGAGCAGAGGTTTTTTGAGCTAGGGATGGATTCTCTAACGGCTGTTGAGTTGCGAAACCGCCTGCAAAATTCTTTAAGATGCTCTGTACCGCCAAATTTAGCTTTTGATTATCCTACGGTTACAAAGCTGGCTAATTATTTGGTATTAGAAATTTTTCCTCTAGATTTTGCTCAAGAAAGCCAGAGCAAAGGTAGTGAGCAATTTCAGCTAGAGAATCTCGAAAATAATGATTGGGTGGAGTTGGAACTATGAGCTTAGTTGAACTTTTACAAGACCTTTCTTTGAAAGGGATTAAATTGGGGAATGACGGAGAAAAATTGCGTATTGGGGGTTCTAAGTCGCTGTTAACTCCTGATCTAGTCGCTCAACTACAGCAGCATAAAACTGAAATTTTACAAATATTGCGCGATCGCCCAGATATTTTAAATATTTATCCTCTTTCCTACGGTCAACAAGCGCTGTGGTTTTTGTGGCAATTAGCACCTGAGAGCGCAGCTTACAATATGGTCTTTGCCTGTCGTATTTGTTCGCAGGTGAATGTCACAACTTTGCAAAACACCTTCCAACTTCTCATTAACCGTCATCCTCAGTTGCGTAGTACCTTTTCCAAGCAAGGGAATCAAGTTGTCCAACAGATCCATCAAACTCAACTACCAGATTTTCAACAAATAAATGCTTCCAACTGGAGTGAGCAGGAGCTTGAGCAAAGAGTTATTCAGGAATACAAGCAACCCTTCGACCTCGAAAACGGCTCAGTAATACGAGTGCGTTTATTTACTTCCTCGCCACAAGAACACATCCTGTTGATGTCAGTACATCATATAGCAGGTGATGGTTGGTCTATGCCCTTACTGATGGAAGAGTTAATCACAAGCTATCCTGCACTAGAGTCGGGGGTTCAGCCATCTCTAACTCCTCTACAGCACTCTTACATCGATTACATTCATTGGCAAAGAGAATTATTAACCACCGTCCAAGGAGAAAAGCTCTGGAATTACTGGCAGCAACAACTGGCAGGAGAATTACCTGTACTCAATTTGCCGACAGACAAACCACGGCCACCCATCCAAACTTATAACGGTGCTTCCTATAACTTTACTCTCTCCCCAGAGCTTACCGAAAAACTCAAAAAGTTAGCTCAAACAGAAGGCGTTACTCAATATATCCTTCTTCTAGCTGCATTTCAGGTTCTGCTGTATCGTTATACAGGGCAAGAGGATATTCTAGTCGGTGTTCCGACTTCAGGTAGAACTCAGATAGAATTTGCTCCAATTGTCGGCTACTTCGTCGATCCAGTTGTCATCAGGGCAAATCTGTCAGGAAATCCCAGTTTTGAGAAATTTCTAGCTCAAGTTCGCTCCTGCGTATCGCAAGCATTGGCACATCAAGATTTTCCCTTTGCTTTACTGGTAGAGCGATTGCAGCCACAGCGCGAATCCAGCCACTCCCCGATTTTTCAAACTGTATTTAACTTTATTTTGCAGAACTTGGGGCAGTTTGAGCATACTCAACAACTTTTGTTAGAAGGTGAAATAGATAGAGAAGGATTTATCCTCAAACCTTTTGAAATGCCCCAAATGGAGGGTCAGTTTGATTTAGATTTGACGATCGCAGAAAAAAGTTCTTCTTTAGCTGGGATTTTCAAGTACAATACCGACCTTTTTGATGAGCGCACTATCAAGCGCATAGTGGGGAATTTTATAACGTTACTTGAAGGGATTGTGGCAAATCCTATTCAGCCAATTTCCCGATTGCCTCTATTGACGCAACCCGAACAGCAGCAGTTATTAGTAGAGTGGAATAACACTCAAGCAGATTATTCTCAGGATAAGTGTATCCATCAGTTGTTTGAGGTGCAGGTAGAGCGTACCCCTGATGCTGTCGCAGTTGTGTATGAAAATCAACAACTGACTTATCAGCAGTTGAACAATCAAGCTAACCAGTTGGCGCATTACTTGCGTTCATTGGGTGTAAAATCAGAGACCTTGGTTGGGTTGTGTGTAGAGCGAACGCTCGATATGATTGTTGGGCTATTGGCTATACTCAAAGCGGGTGGTGCTTACGTGCCACTTGACAGTGAGTATCCCCAAGAACGCTTGAGCTTCATGTTAGAAGATGCTCAAGTTGCTGTGCTACTCAGCCAACAAGAATTACTCAACAAATTACCAGAGCATAACGCAAAGCTTGTTTGCATAGATAGCGATCGCTCAACCATAGCGCAACATAGCAACAAAAACCCAGAAAACACCACAACGCCCGATAACTTAGCTTATGTCATCTACACTTCCGGTTCTACAGGTAAGCCCAAAGGCGTTTTAGTCAATCACTCAAATGTAACCCGTCTATTTGCAGCCACAGACACTTGGTATAAATTTAATTCTGATGATGTGTGGACAATGTTCCACTCTTATGCTTTCGACTTTTCAGTATGGGAAATTTGGGGTGCATTGCTGTATGGTGGAAAACTCATAGTAGTGCCTTATTTGGTGACGCGATCGCCTGAATCTTTCTACCAATTATTGTGTCAAGAAAAAGTCACAATTCTCAATCAAACACCTTCAGCTTTCCGTCAGTTAATTCAAGCAGAAATTGCGATCGCAACTATTGGCGGTTTGAAGTTGCGCTTAGTAATTTTCGGTGGCGAAGCCTTAGAACTAAAGAGTTTGCAGCCTTGGTTTGAGCGACATGGCGACCAGATGCCCCAATTAGTGAATATGTACGGGATTACGGAAACCACTGTACACGTTACTTACCGCCCATTGAGCAAAGCTGATTTAAATCACACAGCTAGTGTAATTGGTCGTCCGATACCTGACTTACAGGTGTATGTGTTGGATGAATATTTACAGCCAGTACCGATTGGCGTTCCTGGTGAAATGTACATTGGTGGTGCTGGGGTAGCGCATGGTTATCTCAATCGTCCCGAACTGACAGAACAACGGTTTATATCTAATCCTTTTAACAACAACCCCCAAGCGCGATTATACAAAACAGGTGATTTAGCGCGGTATTTGCCCAATGGCGAGTTAGAGTATTTAGGACGCATCGACAATCAAGTAAAGATTCGTGGTTTCCGCATTGAGTTGGGTGAAATAGAAGCTTTACTTGCTTCTCACTCAGCCATCTGGGAAAGCGTGGTGGTGGTTCGGGAGGATGAACCGGGCGACAAACGTTTAGTAGCTTATGTAGTACCGCAAAAAGAACAATTTACCACAGTCCCAGAATTACGACAGTTTCTTAAGGCAAAGCTACCAGAGTACATGGTGCCAAGTGCTTTTGTGCTGCTGGAATCCTTACCCCTCACTTCTAACGGGAAAGTAGACCACCGCGCCTTGCCAAAACCAGAGTTAGACAGGACACTGTTAGAAAAATATGTTGCTCCTCGCACTCCAACTGAAGAAATGCTGGCACTTCTTTGGGCGCAAGTGTTGAAACTAGAGCAGGTAGGCATACATGATAACTTCTTTGAACTTGGGGGACACTCGTTACTAGCAACGCAATTGCTTTCACGCATTCGCACCAGCTTTAAAGTAGAACTAGCATTACGTGAGTTATTTGCAAGAGCGACAGTAGCCGAATTAGCACAATCAATTGGGCAGTTACAGCAACAAGACTTAGAACTAACTTCCCCGCCCATTTTAAAGCGGACAAGAGATGCAGAATTACCACTGTCTTATGCACAACAGCGTCTGTGGTTTTTAGACCAGTTCGAGCCGAACAGCCCCTTTTACAACATTCCTATGGCTTTGCGTCTAGTGGGAAATTTGAATCAAGCAGCCTTAGAACAAAGCTTACAAGAGATTATTCATCGCCACGAAGCGTTACGCACCAACTTCATTACAGTTGATGGAAAACCAATACAAATCATAAGGGAACAGGGAATAATAAGAACTTCTGACTCTCTAGCACCTACACCTTGGACAGTTTCAGTTGTTGACTTAAAGCATTTATCTACAGCCGAACAAGAAATTGCTTCACAGAAATTAGCTCAATTACAAGCTATCCAACCTTTTGACCTAGCAAAGGAAGCATTAATTAGAGCGACATTAGTAGTACTTAATGAGACGGAACATGTCTTGTTAGTGTGTATGCACCATGTTGTGAGTGATGGCTGGTCAATGGGTGTGTTTGTCCAAGAACTAGCAGCCTTGTATGATGCCTATGCTCAAGGTCAACCGTCACCCTTAACGCCACTGCCGATTCAATATGCAGATTTCGCAATTTGGCAAAGACAGTGGTTGCAAGGGGAAGTACTACAAAGCCAATTGAGTTACTGGCAACAACAACTAAAAGACGCACCAGCCTTATTGTCGCTCCCCACAGACCGACCTAGACCAGTAGTGCAAACTTACAACGGCACACATCAAGAGTTTGCACTTTCTCTTGAACTAACTAGTAAGCTGACAAAACTCAGCCAAGAGCAAGGTTGCACCCTCTTCATGACGCTGTTGGCAGCATTTGATACCCTGCTTTACCGCTATACAGGTACAGAAGACATTTTGGTGGGTTCGCCAATTGCTAACCGCGATCGCAGCGAAATAGAAGGGTTAATTGGCTTTTTTGTCAACACTTTAGTCATGCGTACCAGCTTGGCAGGCAATCCCAGTTTTAGCGAATTACTGGGTCGTGTCCGCGAAATGGCAATGGAGGCATACACTCATCAAGACTTACCGTTTGAAATGTTGGTGGAAGCATTGCAACCAGAAAGAAACCTCAATTATACACCACTGTTTCAGGTAATGTTTGTCCTCCAGAATGCACCCACATCTGAATTAGGACTGACTGGGCTGACTGTAAGTCGATTGCCAATCAAAGGTACAACTTCCAGATTTGATTTAACTTTATCGATGGAAAACACTGCTACTGGACTAGTGGGGTGGTGGGAATATAACACTGACTTGTTTGATGCATCCACCATTGAGCGAATGACAGGTCATTTTGTGACATTACTTGAAGGTATTGTTGCTAACCCAGAACAGCAAATCTCACAATTGCCCTTGCTAACAGAAGTTGAGCAACAGCAGTTATTAGTAGAGTGGAACGATACAGAAGTTGATTATCCACTTCATAAGTGCATCCATCAATTGTTTGTGGAGCAGGTGGAACTGACACCCAATGCAGTGGCAGTGGAGTATGAAAATCAACAGCTTACTTACTACGAATTAAACTACCGTGCTAACCAGTTGGCGCACTACTTGCGGTCTTTGGGTGTAAAACCAAATGTCCTAGTCGGTCTTTGTGTAGAGCGTTCTTTAGAGATGGTTATAGGATTACTGGGGATTCTCAAAGCGGGTGGAGCTTATGTACCACTTGACCCAGAGTATCCCAGCGATCGCTTGAGCTTTATTTTAGACGATACTCAAGTTAAAGTTTTACTGACTCAACAGCGACTTATTGACAGGCTGCCCTCAAATCATGCAAAACTTGTTTGCTTAGATACTGACGCTGAATTAATTTCCCAGTGCAGCCCAAACAACATAATTTCTGGCGTACAACCCAATAACTTAGTTTATATAATTTACACTTCTGGTTCTACAGGCAAACCAAAGGGTATAGCAATGAGTCAGCTTGCCCTTTGCAATCATATCTTGTGGCATCGGGACAATCTGAAAATTGCTCGTGGAGCAAAAACCCTGCAATTTGCTTCGATTAGCTTTGATGTCTCCTTCCAAGAAATATTCACTACCTGGTGTTCTGGCGGCACATTGTTCTTAATAACTGAGGAATTACGTCACGATACTTCGGCTTTGTTAGGTTTTCTCCAAGAAAAAGCAATTCAAAGAATGTTTCTCCCCGTTGTGGGCTTACAGCAATTAGCGGAATTCGCTATTAGTAATGAATTAGTGAATACTCATTTGCAAGAAATCATCACTTCTGGGGATCAGTTGCGAATTACTGGGGCGGTTTATGAGTGGTTGGGTAAACTCAGTGATTGTACATTGCACAATCAGTATGGGCCATCCGAAAGCCATTTAGCTACCAGTTTTACTTTACCCAATTCAGTAGAAACTTGGCCGCTACTACCTCCCATTGGACGACCGATTTCCAACACGCAAATTTACATCTTAGATAAATATTTACAGCCTGTACCCGTGGGTGTAACAGGAGAAGTGTACATTGCTGGTGTGCTTTTAGCTCAAGGCTACTTGAACCGACCTGAATTAACGCAAGACAAATTTATCCTCAATCCCTTCAGTCAAGGCAGAGGAGCAGAGGAGCAGAGGAGCAGAAGGGAAGCCTTTAATTCCGACCGCCTTTACAAGACAGGTGACTTAGCACGTTATCTACCTGACGGTAAGCTCGAATCTTTAGGACGCATAGACAATCAAGTTAAAATTCGTGGTTTCCGCATTGAGTTGGGCGAAGTTGAAGCAGTACTCGGTCAACTGGGTGATGTACAAGCATCTTGTGCAGTTGTCCGCGAAGATATTCCTGGCAATAAACGCCTAGTTGCTTACATTGTGCCTCAAAAAGAGCAGACACCGAAAGTTAGCGAAGTGCGTAGCTTCCTAAAGTCAAAGTTACCAGAGTATATGCTGCCAAGTGCAATAGTTATCTTGGATGCTCTACCAATTACCCCCAACGGTAAACTAGACCGCCGCGCTTTGCCCGCACCTGACGTACACAGCCAATTATCGGATGAGTATGTTGCGCCACGTAACCCAATCCAAGAAATCCTGTCTGTAATTTGGGCGCAAGTCCTCAAAGTAGAGCAAGTGGGCATACATGATAACTTCTTTGAGCTTGGAGGACACTCACTACTAGCAACGCAACTGGTTTCCCGCGTACGTACCAGCTTGAAAGTAGAACTACCATTGCGTAGTTTATTTGCTGCACCAACAGTTGCTGAATTGTCCCAGAATATTCAACAGTTGCAGCAACAGGAGCTTACAGGATCAGCCATCTCACCAAGAGCAAGGGATGCAGAATTACCACTGTCATTTGCCCAAACACGGCTATGGTTTTTAGACAAGTTAAACCCGAACAGCGCCTTCTACAACTTACTTATAGCTTTGCGTCTAGTCGGAACTCTGAATATAGCCGCCTTAGAACAAAGCTTACAAGAAATTATTCATCGCCACGAAGCGTTACGTACCAACTTCATCACAGTTGATGGACAACCAACACAAATCATAAAGGGACTCGAGACTGGGGACTGGGGACTGGGGACAGTATCAGTTGTTGATTTAAAGCATTTATCCACAAGTGAGAAAGAAATTGCTTTGCAGCAATTAGCGCAACAACAAGTGCAACGACCCTTTGACCTGGCAACTGAAGCATTAATCAGGACAACATTAGTAATCCTGTCGGAGACAAAACACGCCTTATTAGTGTTCATACATCACATTGTCTTTGATGGCTGGTCAATGGGTGTGTTTGTTCAAGAACTAGCAGCACTGTACAATGCTTATTCTCAAGGTCAACCGTCACCTTTAACGCCACTGCCGATTCAGTACGCAGATTTCGCAATTTGGCAAAGACAGTGGTTGCAAGGGGAAGTACTACAAAGCCAATTGAATTACTGGCAAAAACAATTAAAAGATGCACCAGCCTTGTTGTCGCTACCCACAGACCGACCTAGACCTGCTGTGCAGACTTTCGCTGGGACATATCAGAAGTTTGCACTTTCAGTTGAGTTAACCGATAGATTGATAAAACTGAGCCAAGAGCAAGGTTGTACTCTCTTTATGACGCTGTTGGCAGCATTTGATACCCTACTTTACCGCTACACAGGACAATCAGATATTTTGGTGGGTTCACCGATCGCAAACCGCGATCGCAGTGAAATAGAAGGGTTAATTGGCTTTTTTGTCAATACTTTAGTCATGCGTACTAACTTGGCAGGCAATCCCAGTTTTAGCGAATTACTCCTTCGCGTTCGAGAAGTAGCTTTGGGAGCATATGCTCATCAGAATTTGCCTTTTGAAATGTTGGTGGAAGCATTGCAGCCAGAAAGGGATTTGGGACATACGCCACTGTTTCAAGTGGTGTTTAACCTTCAGAATGCACCTGTACAGGAAGTAGAGCTTTCTGGGTTAACTGTTAATTCCTTATCAGTAGAAAGTACAACTACAAAGGTTGATTTGGCTTTGTCGATGGAAAACACTACCCAAGGATTGATGGGTGTGTGGGAGTACAATACTGACTTGTTTGATGCCAGCACAATTGAACGAATGACTGGTCATTTTGTAACGTTGCTGTCAGGAATTGTCGCTAATCCTCAAGAGCAAATTTCCCAATTACCCCTGCTGACAGCAGTTGAGCAGCAGTTATTAGTTGATTGGAATAATACATGGGTGGACTATCCTTCCGATAAGTGTATCCATCAATTGTTTGAGCAACAGGTTCAGCGTACCCCGGATGCAGTGGCGGTGGTGTTTGAGAATCAACAACTCACCTATCACCAGTTGAATTGTCGCGCTAACCAGTTGGCGCATTACTTGCGCTCATTGGGTGTAAAACCAGATACGCTGGTAGGTATTTGTGTGGAACGCTCACTCTTAATGGTGGTGGGACTATTGGGGATTCTTAAGGCAGGTGGAGCGTATGTACCACTTGACCCAGAGTATCCTACTGAGCGTTTGCGCTTCATGCTAGAAGATGCTCAAGTTTCGCTACTGTTAACTCAACAACGACTTATTGATAGACTTCCTGAACATCAAGCAAAACTTGTTTGTTTAGATGAAGCCTGGTCACAAATTACCCAAAACAATCAAGATAACCCAATTAGTGGAGTCAAAGCTTTTCATCTAGCTAATGTAATCTACACTTCAGGCTCAACAGGTAGACCCAAAGGTGTCATGGTTGAGCATAAGGGATTGTGCAACTTAGCTCAAGCTCAGATTCAAACTTTTAACCTAGACTCATCTAGTCGCGTTCTCCAGTTTGCCTCCTTCAGTTTTGATGCTTCTATTTGGGAAGTCGTCATGGCACTGAGGTCAGGTGGAACGCTGTACCTGGGAACAAAAGACTCTCTATTGCCAGGGAAACCGTTAATTGAGCGATTACGCGATTATTCTATTACCCACATCACACTACCACCATCGGCGTTAGCAGTTATGCCCGTGGAGGAACTGCCGACACTGCAAACAATAATTGTCGCGGGAGAAGCTTGTCCTGCTGAATTAATCAAGCAATGGTCTGTTGGCAGAAACTTCTTCAACGCCTACGGGCCAACGGAAGCTACTGTTTGTGCCACGATTGCAAAATGCAACAATAACGAGAAAATATCTATTGGTCAGGCGATCGCCAACACACAAGTTTACATTTTAGACGAAAATTTACAACCAGTGCCTGTGGGTGTACCAGGAGAGTTACACATTGGTGGTGTGGGACTAGCACGAGGCTACATTAATCGTCCAGAGTTGACACAAGAGAAATTCATCTCCAATCCCTTTGGTTCTGGTCACCTCTACAAAACCGGAGATTTAGGATGTTATTTCCCAGATGGCAACATTGAATACATAGGACGCATTGACAATCAGGTAAAAATTCGGGGCTTCCGCATCGAATTAGGAGAAATCGAAGCATTACTGAGCCAACATGGTGATGTGCAGATATGTTCTGTCATCGCTTGTGAAGAAACTCCAGGTAATAAGCGTTTAATCGCTTACGTAGTGCTGCAAAAAGATGTGACACTCACAACAGGCGAACTGCGTCAGTTCCTTGCCGATAAACTGCCTGGGTATATGTTGCCAACTGCTTTTGTAATACTAGAGTCTTTAACCCTGACACCTAACGGTAAAGTAGACCGTCGCGCTCTGCCTGGCCCAGATTTACATCAGGAACTATTAGATTATGTAATGCCAAATACAGAAGTAGAAAGAATCATTGCTGATATTTGGCAAAAAGCACTAGCAGTAGAAAAGGTAGGAATTTATAATAATTTCTTCGAGTTAGGAGGTCATTCGCTACTACTAGTAAAAATTAATCAACAACTGCGAGAAAAATTGGGTTTGGAATTGTCAATAGTTGATATGTTTAATTTCCCAACTATACATAGTTTAAATCAATACTTAAGTACTAAAACTCAAAAAGAAGATATAATCAAACAAAACAATTTTCGTCCTCAATTTCATAGTGAAGTTAAAGCCTTAAGAAACCAACAATTACAATCCAGGCAACAATATCGCTCTCAGAATAAAGGTAGAAGATGACAATAAATTCAACACCCGAAAATCATGAATTTAGCGATTATGAAATAGCAGTAATTGCTGTTGCTGGTCGATTTCCTGGCGCAAAAGATATTGAATCATTTTGGCAGAATTTACGAGATGGTGTAGAATCTATCTCCTGGCTAACGGATGAAGAATTGATAAGTTCTGGCGTTTCTCTAGATTTAATCAATAATCCTAATTATGTAAAAGCTAGTGGGGTTTTATCAGACATTGAATTGTTTGATGCAAATTTCTTTGCTTATAGCGCCAAAGAAGCTGAATTAATAGATCCACAACAACGCCTATTTTTAGAATTGGCTTGGGAAGCAACAGAAAAAGCTGGTTATGACCCGCAAACCTACAATGGTTTAATCGGGGTTTATGGTGGTGTAGGGATGAGTAGGTATTTGCTCAACAACCTCTACCCTAATCATCACTTATTGGCAACGATTGACCCTGTTCAATTAGGAACTTCTAACGATAAAGATTTTTTACCTACACGAGTTGCATATAAACTCAACTTGACTGGCCCCGCAATAAATGTGCAAACAGCCTGTTCTACTTCTTTGGTTGCTGTTCATTTAGCTTGTCAAGGTCTATTAAATGGTGAATGTGACATAGCTTTAGCTGGTGGAGTGACTCTGTGCATTCCCCAAAAAATAGGCTATTTGCATCAAGAGGGAATGATTCTTTCTCCTGATGGACACTGCCGTGCTTTTGATGCTCAAGCACAAGGAACGATCGCAGGTAGCGGTGCTGGTATTGTGGTATTGAAAAGATTAAAGGATGCGATAAGCGATCGCGACCACATCCATGCAATTATTAAAGGCTCGGCGATTAATAACGATGGTGCAATGAAAGTCGGCTACACTGCTCCTAGTGTTAGCGGTCAAGCAGCAGTCATTGGCGAGGCTCAAGCTATAGCTGGTGTAGATGCCGAAACAATTTCCTACATCGAAGCTCATGGCACAGCTACACCTTTGGGAGATCCAATTGAAATCGCAGCTTTAACTCAAGCTTTTAATCAAACTACCGATAAAAAAGGTTTCTGCGCTATTGGTTCGGTAAAAACTAACTTAGGACATTTGGATACAGCAGCAGGTGTCGCAGGTTTGATTAAAACTGTATTAGCACTGCAACATAAAGTCCTGCCTCCGAGTTTGCACTACCAGAGACCTAATCCCAAAATTGATTTTGCTAACAGTCCTTTTTATGTCAATACAACCCTGACTGAATGGAATACAAATAACACCCCTCGCCGTGCTGGCGTTAGTTCTTTTGGTATGGGAGGTACTAATGCTCATGTCATTTTAGAAGAAGCACCAAATCAATTCAAAATTCAAAATTCAAAATTCAAAAATAAATATTTATTGTTGTGTTTATCAGCTAAGACTACGAGTGCGCTTGAGAAGGCGACAGCTAATTTAATCGTGCATTTAAAAGAGTATCCAGAACTGAATTTGGGTGATGTAGCTTATACGCTCAATAGTGGTCGTCGGGGTTTTAATCATCGACGGATGTTAATTTGTCAAGACTTAGAAGATGCTGTTGAAGCTCTCAGTAACTTAGCAGCCCAACAAGTTTTTACTAATTATACAGAGATTACAGAACGGCCTGTTGTGTTTATGTTTCCCGGTCAAGGTTCTCAGTATGTCAACATGGCGCGGGAAATTTACGAAACTGAAACAGTATTTCAAGAACAAGTTGATTATTGCTCAGAAATTCTTAAACCCCTTTTAGGGCTTGATTTACGTCATATTCTTTATCCCAGTGAATCAAAGATTGATGAGGTATCAAAGCAACTTCAACAAACAGGAATTGCTCAAAGCGCTATTTTTGTAATTGAATACGCCCTAGCTAAATTATGGCAGTCATGGGGAGTAGAACCACAAGCTGCGATCGGTCATAGTATTGGCGAATATGTAGCAGCAACTCTAGCAGAGGTTTTTTCCCTAGAAGATGCCTTATCTCTGGTAGCAGCACGCGGACAGATAATGCAGCAACTTTCTACTGGGGCAATGCTTTCTATTCCCCTGCCCGCAGACAAAGTAAAATCCCTATTAGGGCAAGAACTTTCTATTGCCGCGATTAATCAACCTTCGCAGTGTGTAGTTTCCGGTTCCACAGCAGCCGTAGATGCACTACAAAATCAGCTAGCTACTCAAGGAATTGAATGCCGCCGTCTGCATACTTCCCATGCCTTCCATTCCCAAATGATGGAACCAATCTTAGAGGCATTTGCAGAGCGAGTCAAAAAAGTTACTTTAAATCCTCCAAAACTTCCTTATATCTCCAACCTGACTGGTACTTGGATTACAGTCACACAAGCCACAAATCCTGAGTATTACGCTCAACATCTGCGTTCCACAGTTTTATTTGCTCAAGGTGTCGAGAAATTATTAGCAACACCCGAACAAGTCTTATTAGA
Source organism: Nostoc minutum NIES-26 (assembly GCA_003326215.1). Lineage (GTDB taxonomy): Bacteria > Cyanobacteriota > Cyanobacteriia > Cyanobacteriales > Nostocaceae > Dendronalium > Dendronalium minutum. Next base: position 24,303 of record LXQD01000308.1, read on the forward strand.
AGTGGGGCCAGGACGCATACTAGCTACATTAGCCAAAAGACATCCAGACAAAGCAGCTGCACAAACAGTCTTGACTTCGTTACGTCATCCTCAAGAAAAGGAATCCGATACTCGTGTTTTATTTAACACATTTGGTCAACTCTGGCTGGCTGGGGTGAAGGTAGATTGGTTTGGATTTTATAGTCAGGATGACTATTATCGTCTTCCCTTACCAACTTACCCCTTTGAACGCCAACGCTATTGGATCGATCCCCCACAAAAAGCAGCTTGGGAACAATTGCAAATCTTACCCCCAACATCACAATTGTGGACATCGCTTACACAAGCAGGTCAAAAGCAAGCAAATACTAGAAATGCAGAACTCAACGAATTAACCTATCAAGAAAATAGACAATGGTTAGATCGTTTATGTACAGCCTACATCAACTCTGCATTCCAGCAATTAGGGACTTTTAGTAATTCCGAAAAAAAGTATTCTTTAGAGAATTTGTTAGCGCAATACCATATTTCTCCCCGCTATCAGCAATTGTTGTCTAGATGGTTGCAAATATTAATAGAACAAGGACAACTACAACAACAGGAGGAGTTATTTACTAGGCTAGTGCCATGTTCGCAAGATTATATTAACGAACATTTGGCAGAAGTTAGAGAGAAGTTTGCTGCTTCATCTTTAGTAGATTTAGATTTAGTGCAACGCTGTGGTGAAAATTTAGCTGCTATTGTTGCTGGCGAACAAGAACCATTAGAGATTTTCAATGAACTGGTTTACCAAAAAGAAAACAATGGTTCATATTCAGAATCTCCCTTAATTACTTACTACAACTCTATCTTGCGCTCAAGCTTAGAACAGGTAGTCAAATCATTGCCATCATCTGTTCACCTGAGAGTTCTAGAAATCGGCGCGGGTACTGGTGTGTCTACGCAAGCATTATTACCTGTGTTGCCACCCCAACAAACCAACTATACTTTTACTGATATTGGTAGCGGCTTTCTGACTCAAGCACAACAAAAGTTTCAGGATTATCCATTTGTTGAATATCGATTACTAGACATAGACAAGTCGCCAACTGAGCAAGGGTTTGAGAAGTATAGCTTTGATGTAATAATAGCTTCTAATGTGTTGCACGCAACTCGGAACATAGATCGAACCCTCCAGAATGTACGGTCTTTATTAGCTCCTGGCGGCTTCCTCTTAGTGTGGGAAATAACTCAGCCGAAAATAGACTTTGATATTAGTTGGGGTCTACTGTTGAAACCTTTGGACGATAAAAGACGCAACCCAGGTCAGCCTTTTATTATCCTAGACCAGTGGTTTGAAGCACTACGCGAGCAAGATTTTGTTCAATTCGCTGCTGTTCCTGAAACTGAAGCAATCGAGCATCAGATTATTATGGCTGTTGCTTCTGCATCAGCCGCGTTTAGCAAAAAAATTGGGCAAAAAGAGACTGACATCAAATCAGAGATTATATTACATAAAAAGGCGGATGTTTCTCAACCAGAAAATTTATCTGCACTCCACTCAAGACCTGATTTACCCAATTCATATATAGCTCCTCGTGATGAAATTGAACAAAAAATTGCTGATGTTTGGCAAGAATTATTAGGGATTAAACAAGTGGGTATCCATGACAACTTTTTTGAATTAGGAGGAGATTCTTTAATCGCTGTTCAAGTTCTATCACGGCTACGAAAAATTTTTTCTATTAAATTAACTGTAGCAAGTTTGTTTGAATCTCCCACAATAGCTGAAATAGCACCAAAGCTAGAGAAACAACTAGAACCAGATACAAACTTAAATGCATTCGATAGAGAAGAAATCGCAATATAAATAACAAATAATTTTTAATTACGAATTAACTGAGTGGAGGTAATGTTTCTGTGAATGTCGAGCAATTAGTAGCTAACCTTACTAAACAGGGTGTGAAATTGTGGGTTGAAGGTGAGCAGTTGCGTGCTAATGCTCCAAAGGGTGTATTAACCCTAGAAACTCGTGACTTATTAGCTAACCATAAAGCAGAACTTATCTTGTTGTTGCAAGAGAAAAATGCAGCCACCGACACGGATTTACCTCTAATCAAAGCCGATCGCCCTCAGAATTTACCTCTGTCTTTTGCCCAAGAACGACTCTGGTTATTAAACCAGTTGGAACCAGATAGCCCCTTCTACAACGAACAAACAGCTCTCAAACTTCACGGTCAGTTGAACGTCGTGGCGCTAGAGCAAAGCCTTAACGCAATTATTGCTCGTCACGAAGTCTTACGCACAAACTTCCGCATCATCAACGAACAGCCAGTCCAGGTAATTGCTGATAGTTTAATCTTAAGTGTGCCAGTAGTAGATTTAACAGAGTTACCGGAAAGTGAAAGAGCGATCGCTTGCCAACAATTAGCCACGACTGAAGCTAATCGACCCTTTGACCTTGCTAGTTCTGCTTTAATCCGAGCTTGTGTGGTGAAATTCAAAGAGCTAGAATATGCTTTTATACTAACAGTACACCACATTGTAGTGGATGGTTGGTCAACAGGCATATTGATGCGCGAGTTAGCAACCATTTACTCAGCCCTCTGCAATAATTTATCGCCAGAGCTACCTGAAATACCAATTCAGTATGCCGACTTTGCGATTTGGCAAAGGCAATGGTTGCAAGTAGGGGCGAACGGCCGTTCGCCTCTGCAAATCCAAATCGATTACTGGAAGCAACAACTCAAAAATGCTCCCACCTTACTAGAGTTACCCACAGACAGACCAAGACCAGCCATTCAAACTTACCGAGGCGCAGTCCAATATATAGAATTATCAAATGAACTGAGTCAAGCGATCGCCAATTTCAGTAGGCAAGAGGGAGCCACCTTATTCATGACGCTGTTCGCAGCTTATGTTACCTTGCTTTATCGCTATACAGGCTCCGATGACATTGTAGTAGGTACGCCCACTGCTAACCGCGATCGCACCGAAATAGAAGGGTTAATTGGCTTTTTTGTCAATACTTTAGTATTACGTACCGATTTGTCTGGCAATCCCAGTTTTCAGCAATTGCTCGGTCGAGTGCGGCAAATGACACTGCAAGCTTACGCTCATCCAGACCTACCCTTTGAGGAGTTGGTAAAAGCATTGCAGCCACAACGAAACCTCAGCCATACGCCACTGTTTCAGGTGATGTTTGTCCTCCAGAATGCGCCCATATCTGAAGTAAAGCTTGCTGGCTTAACTATTAGTTCTTTGCCAGTAGAAGGCGCAACTGCCAAGTTTGATTTAACTTTATCGATGCAGAATACTGCCACTGGACTAGTGGGTATGTGGCAGTACAACGCTGATTTGTTTGATGCAGGCACAATTGAGCGGATGAGTGGGCATTTCCAAACATTACTTGAGGGAATTATCGCTAACTCACAACAGCGAATTACACAATTGCCTTTGCTGACAGAACTTGAGCAACAGCAGTTATTAGTTGAGTGGAACAATACTCAAGTAGATTATCCCCAAGATAAATGTATTCATCAGTTGTTTGAAGAACAGGTAGAACGTACACCTGATGCTGTGGCGGTAGTGTTTGAAAATCAACAACTCACCTATCACCAGTTGAATTGTCGCGCTAACCAATTGGCGCACTACCTGAAGTCTTTGGGTGTAACAGCAGATGTGCTGGTGGGTATTTGTGTGGAGCGTTCTTTAGAGATGGTAGTCGGACTGTTGGGTATTCTCAAAGCAGGTGGGGCATATCTGCCACTTGACCCAGAGTATCCGCCTGAGCGTTTAAACTTCATGTTAGAAGATGCTCAAGTGGGAGTGCTACTGACTCAACAGCGACTTAGTGACAGACTTACTGAGCATCAAGCAAAACAAGTCTTTCTAGATGAAGTTTGGTCACAAATTGCCCAAAACAATCAAGATAACCCAACTACTGGAGTCAAAGCTTTTCATCTAGCTAATGCGATCTACACTTCAGGCTCAACAGGTAGACCCAAAGGTGTGATAGTTGAGCATAAGGGACTATGTAACTTAGCTCAAGCTCAGATTCAAACTTTTGGCGTAGATTCTTCTAGTCGCATTCTCCAGTTTGCCTCCTTCAGTTTTGATGCTTCCATCTCAGAAATCTTGATGGCTCTGGGATCGGGTGCAACGCTGTACCTGGGAACAAAAGACTCTCTATTGCCAGGAGAACCATTAATTAAGCAATTACGCGATCGCTGCATTACCCATATCACACTACCACCATCGGCGTTAGCAGTTATGCCCGTGGAGGAATTACCGAAACTGCAAACAATAATTGTCGCGGGAGAAGCTTGTTCTGCTCAATTAATCAAGCAATGGTCTGTTGGCAGAAACTTCTTCAACGCCTACGGGCCGACGGAAGCTAGTGTCTGTGCCACGATTGGCAAAGCCACGCCGAAGGCGATCGCAAAATGCCATGATGGCGAGAAAATATCTATTGGTAAGGCAATCGCCAACACGCAAGTCTACATTTTAGACGAATATTTGCAACCCGTACCTGTGGGTGTGCCAGGAGAGTTGCACATTGGTGGTCTAGGGTTAGCAAGAGGCTATCTCAACCGCCCTGAGTTGACACAAGAGAAATTCATCCCAAACCCCTTTCAAAGAGGCAGAGAGGCAGAGGGGCAAAGGGGCAGAGGGGAAACAGAAGACCAATCCTCTAATTGCGATCGCGAAGCGTGTACGAAGTACTCTCGCCTTTATAAAACTGGCGATTTAGCACGTTATTTACCAGATGGCAACATCGAATACTTAGGACGTATTGATAATCAGGTAAAAATTCGGGGCTTCCGCATCGAGTTGGGAGAAATTGAAATAGCACTGAGCCAACATAGTGATGTACAGACTTGTTGTGTCATCGCTCGTGAAGATATCCCAGGAGAGAAGCGCCTAGTCGCCTATGTGGTGACTTATCCACAAGTGACACCCACAATCAATGAACTGCGGCAATTTCTGAAGGCAAAACTCCCAGAGTACATGCTACCCCAGGCTTTTGTGGTGCTGGAGTCCTTGCCACTAACTCCTAACGGTAAAGTAGACCGCCGCGCCCTACCAACACCGGATTTACACAGCGAACAAAAAGGCAAATATGTTGCCCCACGCACACCAATTGAGGAAATGCTGGCACAAATTTGGACGCAAGTCCTGAAACTAGAGCAAGTGGGTATACATGATAACTTTTTTGAACTTGGGGGACATTCTTTACTAGCAACGCAATTGCTTTCACGTATCCGCAACATTTTCAAAGTTGAACTACCATTGCGTGAGTTGTTTGCAAGAGCAACAGTAGCCGAGTTGGCGCAATCAATTGGGCAATTGCAGCAACAGGATTTAGAACTTTCTACACCACCTATCTTACCAAGGACAGAAAATACACAATTACCACTGTCTTATGCTCAACAGCGTTTGTGGTTTTTAGACCAGTTACAGCCTCTGGGTGGCTTATATAACATACCTCTAACTTTGCGTCTAGTAGGAGTTCTCAATCAAACTGCCTTAGAACAAAGCTTACAAGAAATTATTCATCGCCACGAAGCGTTACGCACCAACTTCATTACAGTTGATGGGCAACCAAATCAAGTTATTAGGAAACAGGGAATAGAAAGCAGGCAGCAGGCAGCAGGCAGCAGGGGGCTTCCTCCAATCCAAACTTCCAAGGAACAGGAAATAGTAAGAACTTCCGACCCCCTAGCACCTACATCTTGGACACTATCTATTATTGATTGCGAAGATCTGCCAACAAGCGAAAAAGAAATTGCTTTGCAGCAATTAGTGCAAAAACAAGCTATTCAAGGTTTTAATCTAGCAGATGAACCATTGGTTAGAGCAACTTTAGTTGTACTATCCGAGACAGAACACGCTTTGTTAATATACATACATCATATTGTCTCTGATGGCTGGTCAATGGGTGTATTTATCCGAGAACTAGCAGCTCTGTACAATGCTTATTCTCAAGGGCAGCCGTCACCTTTAGCACCACTGCCGATTCAGTACGCAGATTTTGCAATTTGGCAAAGGCAATGGTTGCAAGGAGATGTACTGCAAAGCCAATTGAGTTATTGGCAACAACAACTAGCCAACGCACCAACTTTATTGTCGCTACCCACTGACCGACCCAGAGGGGCTGTGCAAACTTACCACGGCGCATATCAAGAGTTAGCACTCTCAAAAGAACTAAGTGTTGCGCTCAAACAATTGAGTCAAAAAGAAAGTGTCACCTTGTTTATGACGCTGTTAGCAGCGTTCCAAATATTGCTATGGCGTTATGGTGGACAGGATGATATTTGCATAGGTACACCGATCGCTAACCGCAACCGTGCAGAAATAGAAGGGCTAATTGGCTTTTTTATCAATACTCTTGTGTTACGTACCCGCTTGGATGGGAATCCCAGTTTTAGGCAGCTACTATCACGGGTGCGAGAAGTAGCTTTGGGAGCATATGCTCATCAAGATTTGCCTTTTGAAATGTTGGTAGAAGCATTGCAGCCAGAACGAAATCTCAGCCATAACCCAATTTTTCAGGTGTGGTTTAATTTACAGAACTTGGCACAAAACGAACTAGAACTTTTTGGGTTGTCTGTTGAACCTATATTGATGTCAGAGGCAGCTTCCAAGTTTGATTTAAGCTTGTATGTTACAGAACACGAACAAGGCACAACTCTGCAACTACTCTATAACGCTGACCTATTTACTTCAGCAAGAATGGTGGAAATGTTGCAACAATACCATCATTTGCTGAATCAAATTGTTCTTGATGCTAATAGTACCATCGCCTCTTATTCTCTTGTCACACCACAAGCCCGATTTTTACTGCCAGATCCCACAACAGCTATACCACAACCAGAATACGAATTAGTCACAACAACGTTTACCTCTTGGGTAAATAACACCCCAGAACTCTCAGCAGTGCGTCAAGGAGCTCGCACTTGGAACTATGGAGAATTAGGCAAAAGCTCTCAAGCTTTAGCCAGGGTGATGCTAAGTCACGGCATCCAACGGGGAGATGTCGTAGCCGTATATGGGACATCAAGTTTTGGATTGATTGCCAGTGCGATCGCTGTACTCTTGAGTGGAGGAGTACTACTGACCATCGATCCCCAACTTCCTGGCCAACGCCAACGGCTAATGCTTCAGGAAGCTAAATCTAAATGCATATTGTACGTTGAAAGTCAATACCCAGAAAACCAGGAGATATGGCAGTCTTTAACTGTCATCTGTGTATATCCAGACACAGCAGAAGCCATAAATTCTTTAGAAAGCAGTCATACAATACCCCTACCCGAAATATCTGGTGATGACGCAGCCTATATTTTCTTTACTTCTGGTACTACTGGCGTTCCGAAAGGAGTGTTGGGGTGTCACAAAGGAATGGCGCATTTTCTCAATTGGCAAAGACAAACCTTTGAAATTGGGCAACAAGACCGCATTGCCCAATTAACAGGACTTTCCTTTGATGTCGTCCTTAGAGATATCTTCTTACCTTTGACCAGTGGTGCAACCTTGTGTCTGCCAACACCAAGAGATAAGTTAGAACCGACGAAAATTTTGCGTTACTTGGAACGCGAGCAGATTTCTGTTCTCCACACAGTTCCTTCCCTAGCGCAATCATGGTTAGCTAATGTCCCCTCGGAATCTCTGCATAACTTACGCTGGTTATTCTTAGCCGGAGAACCTCTGAAGGAGACACTCGTACTACAGTGGCGAGATGCTTTCCCCCAAGCAGGTGAAATCGTCAATCTGTATGGGCCGACAGAGACAACTTTGGCGAAATGTTATTACCAAGTACCCAGTGAACCCACACCAGGGGTACAGCCAGTAAGACGGACACTTCCGGAAACTCAAGCTTTAGTTTTGGATGCAAATCACCAACTGTGCGGCATTGGAGAACCGGGCGAGATTGTTTTGCGGACACCATTCCGCAGTTTGGGCTACATTAACGCAAAAGAAGAAATGCACTCTCGGTTTGTCAAAAATCCTTTTGGGAATGATGAGCGGGATTTGCTGTATTATACAGGCGATCGCGGCCGCTATCTTCCAGATGGCTCTCTAGAAATTCTCGGTCGCCAAGATCATCAAGTCAAGATTCGCGGCATACGCATTGAGCTTGGGGAAATTGAAACAGTATTAGCACAACACCCATCTGTGCATCAAACTGTAGTAACTGCACCTGAAGAAAGCTTAGTGGCTTACATTATCCCAAATCAAGAATCAGCACCCACCATTAGTGAAATCCGACGCTTCCTATCAACTAAGCTGCCACAGTACATGGTACCTTCTAGTTTTGTATTCCTAGATAGCTTACCCTTAACACCTAACGGCAAGGTAGATCGCCGCGCTTTGCCTACACCTTCTAACATTAATAACTTAGATATATTTGTCGAACCCCGTAACCAATTAGAACTACAATTGGTGCAAATTTGGTCAAAGATTCTGAAAGTGGACAAAGTAGGAGTACAAGATAACTTTTTTGACCTTGGTGGTCATTCCCTTTTAGCTCCCTACTTAATAGCTCAAATCAAGCAACAGTTTGGTAAAGATGTAGGTTTAACAAGCATCTTCCAAAACCCAACTATTGAACAGTTGGCGACAATTTTGCAAATAGACTCGGATTACTCAAATTCATCTTGTCTGATACCAATTCAGCCAAACGGTTCAAAATTACCTTTCTTCTGCATTCCTGGCGCTGGTGGTGAACCTTTCTACTTATATCACTTAGGGCGTTATTTAGGAGCAGACCAACCGTTATACAGTTTTCAAGCAAACAATCTAGATGGATTAGAGCCAGCCACCCGAATTAAGGATATGGCTAGTCATTATATTCAAGCAATGCAAGCTGTTCAGCCGCAAGGGCCATACTTTTTGGGAGGGCATTCTTTAGGAGGTATAGTAGCTTTTGAAATGGCAACTCAGTTGCTTCATCAAGGACATATTGTTGCTCTAGTCGTCATGCTTGATATGTCAGCACCAACCTCTAAAGATAAAAAAGCACGTATTGAGCGTCTTGATTGGGATCGTGCTAGGTGGTTGATTGAGCTGATCAAAGCAGTAGAAGTTTCTCTATCAACGAATATGGATATTTCATACGATACCCTGCGATCGCTATCTGAAGAGGAGCAACTAAAATACGTTTTACAGCATTTAAAAATGGTGAATATGCTGCCTCCTCACGCTGAAATTACGCAGTTGAAAAACATGGTGCAAGCTTTGAAAGCAAATTCTTTATCTCTAATTAATTATGTCCCACAACAGATTTATCCCGGCCGAATTACGCTTTTACGTGCCAGCGAGACTCCCCCAGAACGGCTGGCTAGCAAGTTTTCTGAGATTTCTCAGGATTCAACTTGGGGCTGGAGTGAGTATTCTTCCAAACCAGTAGATATCCATTTTGTTCCAGGCAACCATATCACGATGATGGCTGAACCCCACGTCCAGGTCTTAGCCGAACAGTTGAAAGTTTGCTTTCAGCAAGCACAAGCAAACATGGCGTTGCTGAATATTAGTATGAATTGAAAGTTGAAATTTAAATGTAAGGAACTGTATTATGACTGCTGCTTCTAATCAGATCAAATCGACACTATGGGAAAACAAACAAGAGTATCCCTTAACTACAGAAACTTTAAAAATGCTGTTGGAACACCGAATTCCTCTGATTCGGTTGAAAGAATTTGCCACACCTGAAGAGTGTGAGATGTTATATGCTCAATCTCAATTGCTCAACTTTAACGCTTATCAAGATGTGAGTCCCAAGATTGAAAAAGTTGGCATCACAGTGTTTGAATATAACAGCATTAGTAAAGGAGATTATTTTAAAGAAGTAGAACGGGCAACTAAATTAAGAAATTCCATTACAGCAGCTTCCTTCAATCCATTAGAGCGCATAATGGCGAAATTCCGAGAGTGTGGCGCGAAGGTGCGAATTGCTTCTGAACCATCCTACGGTAGCTATTATGCAGGACTGATCAGAAAGATAGAGCATGGAACTCAAATTCATATTGATTTTGCGCCATTGGAGCAATCTGGATGGGAAGTTTGTACAATTACTGCTCAACTTTCCTGGACTTTGTACTTGAAATTGTCTCCTAATAATCATGGTAAAACTTGCATTTACGATCGCCTATGGCAACCAAGCGATGAGCAATATAAACTCGATTCTTACGGATATAGCGATACAGTAATTGCCGATGCAGATGCGATCGCTTTCCAACCTTATGTCGGAGATGTATTGCTTTTCAATACAACCAACTTTCACTATGTTGAACCGATGCACGGACAGCGTGTGGCTTTCACTTCCATGATTGGCTTACTTCCTAACGGTGAAATTATTTTTTGGTCTTAAAGTCAGTGAGGTAATGATTCATGCCCAAAGCAGCTGTGATGACTGCACCTAATGAGCCAGTTACAATCCAAAAATTACCAAATCCGATTGTGGAAAAGGGTGGAATCATTATTGAAACCATATATTCTGAGGTTTGTGGAACTGATGTACATTTACTACGTGGGCACCTACAGGGAGTACCGTATCCAATTATTCCCGGCCACTTTTCAGTTGGTCGTGTGGTGGAAACAGGCGGACAGGTTAATGATGTCAATGGTAAATTGATTCAGGCTGGAGCGATCGCCACTTTTCTAGATGTCCACGAAACCTGTTACAACTGCTGGTATTGTCTAGTAGCCAAAGCATCCACTCGTTGTCCACAACGCAAGGTTTATGGTGTCACTTACTCAGCCAAAGATGGGTTACTGGGTGGCTGGTCTCAACTGATTTACCTCAAACCAGGTGTTAAAGTTCTAACTTTACCTGAAGAAGTCTCACCAAAGCAATTCATTGCTGGAGGATGTGCTTTACCAACTGCACTACACGCTATTGACCGAGCGCAGATTCAAATTGGTGATGTTGTCGTGGTGCAGGGTTGCGGGCCTGTAGGTTTGAGTGCGGCAATTCTCGCTTTGCTTTCAGGTGCGGGCAAAGTAATTGTTATCGATAAATATGAAAGTCGCTTAGTAGTTGCTAAATCCTTCGGTGTAGATGAAACCCTTGTAATTGAGGCTAACAATCCACAACAACATATTGAGCGGGTTTTGGAATTGACACACGGACACGGTGCTGATGTCACTATTGAAGCCACAGGCATTCCCATCGCTGTCAAAGAGGGCTTGAATATGACGAGAAATGGCGGTCGTTATGTGATTGTCGGGCATTACACAAATACGGGTGAGATTCTCATCAATCCACACTTGGAAATTAATCTCAAACATATTGATATTCGTGGAACTTGGGGAATTGATTTCAGCCATTTTTACAGAATGATTGAATTACTAAAACGCCATAGTGATTCCAGTAAAAATATTGCTTGGTCGAGCATAATTAGCCGTTCATACAAACTATCAGAAATTAATCAAGCGCTGGCAGATGTTGAGCAAGGCTCTGTATTAAAAGCTGTGATTCAACCTAATCTCTCTTGATTAGGACTCACGCAAAATACCTCTTTAACTCTCATTACTCCGTGTCCTCCGTGCCTCTGTGGTTCGATTCTTTCGTAACTTGTGCGTAAGTTCTATTGAGATCAACAATATATCAAACAACTTGGATAATAAGGAAAAGATATGCTCGGAGATTTAAAAATTGCCTTTATCGGCGGTGGCACGATGGGCGAAATGATAATTAGTAGATTGTTATCGACAAAAACTATTCAACAACCCGATCTGGTTACAGTCAGTGACCCACTTTCCACGCGATGCTTTCATTTAGAGAGGGAATATGGAGTACGTACTACAACCTCCAATATAGAAGCTGTGCAAGGCGCATCTATCGTGATATTGGCTGTGAAGCCGCAGGTTTTAGCCTCTGTGATGGCTACGTTGAAAGATAAAATTTCACCTGATGCTTTAGTAATTAGTATCGTCGGTGGAGTAGGTATTGCATCTCTGTGCCAAGGGTTGAATCATCCTGCCGTTGTCCGGACAATGCCGAATATTGCTGTGCAAGTTGGTCATGGGACTACGGTGTGGAGCGCATCATCAAGTGTGACAGAAATACAGCGATCGCATACCCAAGTCATTTTACAAGCATTAGGCAAGGAATTTGCTACTCAAAATGAACATTACCTGGATATGGCAACGGCGTTGAGTAGCGCCGGGACTGGATTTATATTTCTGTACATCGAAGCGGTGATTGATGCTGGGGTTCAGATGGGTTTAACTCGCGCACAAGCCCAAGAACTCACATTGCATACGATTGCTGGCAGTGTAGAACTGATGTTTCAGACTGATGAACATCCAGCTATCTTACGCAACAAGGTAACTAGTCCTGGGGGAGTGACTGCTGCTGGTCTTTACGAGTTAGAAAAAGGTGGTATGCGAACTGTCATTTCTAATGCGGTGCTGACTGCTTTGAGCCGCACTCAACAATTAGGTAATATGTTTTGAAAAAGTATTAAATATAGTTTATCTCTCGAATATGTCAACTCAAGTTGTTCAAGTGAAACCCGCAACAAATGCTTTTTCAGACTTTATCCGATTCTGGGAAAATGTCAAAGCGATCGCTGTCCCTTATTGGTATCCAAACAAGCCAGGAGAAAGAGCTTTTTCAGACGTTATTCGTGCCTGGGGAATGCTGATTGTCCTAATATTTTTAATTTTTAGTCTTGTAGGTGTAACTACTTTTAATAGTTTTATTCATCGCTATTTAATCGATGTTATTATTCAAGAAAAAGATGCTTCTAAATTTAGTTATACTATAGCATTTTATGCTGTTGGACTTGTCTTAATAACGCTTTTAGTAGGGCTGACTAAGTTTGTTAGAAAACAGATTTCTCTTGATTGGTATCAATGGCTCAATAATTATGTTTTAAATAAATATTTGAACAAACGTGCTTATTATAAAATTAATTTTCAAGCAGATATTGATAATCCAGATCAACGTTTATCTCAAGAAATTGAACCAGTTACTGGTAATGCCCTCAGTTTTTCAGCTACTTTCCTAGAAAAAATACTGGAAATGATAACTTTTTTAATAGTTGTCTGGACGATTTCACAACAGATAGCTATTGCTCTAATTATCTATACAATTGTAGGCAACTTTATTGCTATTTACTTAAATCAAGAATTAATTAAGATTAATCAGGCAGAACTTGAGGCTAAAGCTGATTATAGTTATTGTCTAACTCATGTTCGCAATCACGCTGAGTCGATAGCTTTTTTTCGAGGAGAAGAACAGGAAATAAATATAATTCAACGCCGATTTAATATTTTGATAAAAGATATTAAACAAAAGATTGATTGGGAGAGAAGTAAGGAAATTTTTAATAGAGGATACCGGGCTGTTATCGAACTGATCGCACTCGTAGTACTCGCACCTTTATATATTAAAGGTGAAATTGATTTCGGACAAGTTGGACAAGCTACTACAGCTTGCTATATGTTTGCTGGTGCTTTAGAAGAATTAATCCGGGAATTTAGTGTTTCTGGACGATTTTCTAGTTATGTTGAGCGTTTATCTGAGTTTTCAGATGCGTTAGAAAAAGTGACTAAACAACCTGAAAATGTCAGTACGATTCAAACAATAGAAGAGAACCAATTTGCTTTTGAGAATGTCACTTTACAAACGCCAAACTATGAGCAGGTGATAGTCGAAGACTTGTCATTGAACGTTCAGCCTGGAGAAGGTTTATTAATTGTTGGCCCCAGTGGTCGAGGGAAGAGTTCTCTATTGAGAGCGATCGCTGGTTTGTGGAATGCGGGAACTGGCCGTCTGGTGCGTCCTCCGCTAAAAGAAGTCTTATTCTTACCCCAACGTCCTTACATTATCTTAGGAACTTTGCGCGAACAATTACTTTATCCTAATACAAATCGTCAGATGACCGATGCAGAACTCAAAGATGTTTTGCAACAAGTAAACCTACAAAACTTGCTAAGTCGAGTTGAAGGCTTTGATACTGAAGTTCCTTGGGAAAACATATTATCTCTGGGAGAACAACAACGCCTTGCTTTTGCACGACTGTTAGTTACTCATCCTAGCTTTACTATCTTAGATGAAGCAACCAGTGCTTTAGATTTAAAAAATGAAGGAAGTTTATATCAACAGTTACAATCAACGAAAACAACCTTTATTAGTGTTGGGCATCGAGAAAGTCTATTTAATTATCATCAATGGGTTCTGGAACTCTCACAAGATTCCAGTTGGCAACTTGTAACTGTGCAAAATTATCGACTGCAAAAAGCAAAAGAAATTGTCACTAATACTTCTGAAAATACTGAAGTTGCAATAGATGTTTTAGCTAATAATGAATCACAAGAGTTAGAAATCAGTACAAGTGAAAGTTTTTCTCATAAAGAAATGAATGCATTAACGAACTATTCCGTTTCCACTATTAGAAGTAAGGCAAGCAAAGGGGAGTCTATCACTACTAGGGATGGCTTAACCTATCGCTATGATAAAGATCCCAACGTGTTGAAATGGGTGAGAGTTTAACAAACTCCAAAAACTAAACTATCCAATTTATAGACTTGACTACGACTTTCTCTCCCCCCTGTCCCCTGCCTATAGTGTGGGGAGAAGGCGATACTCCCTTTTTTGGCTTATTGCGATCGCTAAGTTTTTGACAGCTTAAATACAAGATAAAAAAGTTTAGTATTTACTAAAATTTGAATTTTAAATTTATTTCTATCATTTCCTATTTTTACAAAAACATAATTTACAAAAACTTATGAACGAGAAATTTTCCATGCTAAGAGCAACCAAGTGGCAAACTTTAAATGACTGTGAAATGAACTATCAAAATTTCCAAGCATTGCTGAGAAATGAGATTCCATCAATTCGCATTTCTAAATTTGCTTCATCTGAAGAATGTAACAAATTAGCTTTGGCAATTGAAAAAGTTGGGTTTGATTTTTATAAAAATGTGGAACCACCAATAGGAAGAATTGGAATTACCCAATTTGAATATATAAATAGGGATAAGAGAGGATATTTTGATGCAGTTGAAAAAGCCAACGAAACTTATAATCGGGTAACTTCCTTATCTTTTGACCCATTAAAACGTTTGGCAACAATTCTGCGTCAGAATGTATCAAGTAAAGTACAAATTGCTTGCGAAAATGAAGTCTATGGCTATTATTTTGCCGGATTGATACGTCATATTAATATTGCCTTGCTACACATAGACTTTGCGGGGTTAGATGCTCCAGATTGGGAAATAGGAAATATTACCTCACAGCTAGTATGGAATATATATGTAAAAGCGCCTAGCCAAGGAGGTGTCTGCAAAGTCTACAATCGGCAGTGGCAGCCAGAAGATGAAAAATATAAAACTCCTGGTTCCTATGGTTACGATCGTACTTTAGTAGCTACAAGAGAAGTAAAACATAATATTCCACTCACAGGAGATGTGGTCATCTTCAACAGCCGTAATTTTCATGAAGTCTTACCAGGCATTGGAGAACGTATAACAATTAGCTCTTTTATTGGAAAAATGCCGGGAGGTGATTTAGTTTTTTGGTCGTAAAGGCAAAATATAATCTATAAGGAGTAAAAATAGCGATCGCTAATTTTACTCAAAGATGCCTTTTAATAGTAATATATGCCATTTATTTTGATTAGTTTAATCTTTTTTGATGTAGCGCAGGTAGTAAAGCCTGCGCTCGAAACACTCAAATGCTAAAATAATGACAAGCTTAATGTTTATGTTCGTCGCACTAGTTCATCGAGAACTCAGGTAGTACTGAAAATAACTTACCTATTTTAGTAAAAATGTTTTTAACCTAAGCATTAACTGAGTATTTAGATAGTTTATTTATTCGTAATTTATTGTATTTATTAAATAATCGTTATCAAAATCAAGTAGAGAGATTTATCTATGTCCACAGTACTTGCTTATCTTGAAGATACCTATAAATTTACTGATAAAGCTCACATTGAGTATGTTGCCAATGATGAGCGAGGTGATTATTGTGTACTCGATAGCACTGTGTTTTATCCGCAGGGTGGTGGTCAGCCCTCAGATATAGGCACTATTGAAGCAAAAGGAGTTCAGCTTACCATCACTTTCGTAAGCTTTGTAGATGGAGATGTTCGTCATTATGGAGATTTTTCATCTGTATCCTTAGAAAAAGGCGAAGAGGTAACTTTATATGTTGATGAAGCCCGTCGTATGCAAAATGCTAAGGCTCATACAGCTGGACATCTTATGTACACTATAGTCGAATCCCTCGATCAAAATCTAATCGCAGTTAAAGGGTATCATTTTCCGGATGGTTCTTATGTAGAGTTTCAAGGAAGCCCTTCGTTTGAAAATACGGAAACATTTATTGCTGAAGTTAATACAAAAATTATTGAAGCTTTAAATGAAACTAGCAGAGTAGAAGCTTCACTGATTACGCCAGAAGAATTAGCAGTGCGTTGGTCTAACATCCCTAATAATTTACCTCCAGGAAAACCTTTGAGAGTAGTGACAATTGACAATCTTCATCCAACTCCATGTGGGGGAACTCATTTAAAATCACTTAATGAATTAAAAAGTGTAGTAGTTACTAAAGCAAAACGTCAAAAAGGAAATCTTAAAATCAGTTATAAATTTGAATGAGAAGGAGTCAGAAGACAGAATACCCCATGCCTGAAGTCAGGGCGCTCGCAGGCAACGTTTTGCGTTTTATATCGGAAACACACTCTATTGCATAATAATGCTACCATGCAAGTAGGATTTGCTAACAGAAAAAATTATGTGAAACTCAATTAATGCAAGTAATTGAGCGATTCTAAAAAACCGTGAGCAGCAGTCGTAAAACGCTCTCGAGATCATGCTAAAAAGAAGCAACAACCAATGGTAGAAGACGAAGTAATTGCTTTTCAACTAGAACAGTTACTGACACCGGCCATCACATCACAGGAAAATTACTACCGTCAACTGGGATTAAGAGACAGGATTCTCAACTTACCATTAATGGTGGCAGCAGTGCTAACTCTACTGTGGCGTGATGTTGCAGGAGTCACGGAACTGACAAGAATGTTAGCAAGAGAAGGGTTTCTGTGGTGTAGACCCCTTGAGGTTAGCCAACAAGCAATATCTCAAAGGTTTTTAACATTTCCGGCTCAACTATTTGCTGAATTTTTCTTTCAAGCACCTTCTAAAATCCCCTTGACAACTGGCTTACAACCTTAACTTGTGACCAATGCTTTGCGCTTAGGTTTCACTGGTACTCTCTCTAGTTTTCGTCGAGCTATTGCTGATTTCCAAGATGCGAACAGCGAGCAACTACCCTTTTTTTCTCCAAACTAATCCTGGAAATTTTGGAGCAAAAAATATCTCCAAGACAGGGCAGAACAAATCCCAGAGTAGTCAAAAAACCTCGTTCTAAGTTTCCATCTAGAAAACCAATCCACAGAGGAGCGGGTACTAAACGTCAACCACTCACTTTTTTTATTCTCAATACTGCTTAATTCTTAACCGAGAAGTATTGGGACATGATATCAATGGGGTTCAAAACATAAAGGGCGCAAGGTTTTGCGCCCCTGATATTTTACCTTTTCTCTACTTAACTTTGAGAGCGCGGGTCATTGAAAGCTTCCCAGGCGGCTTTAGCAGCTTTTTGCAGGCGTATGCTAAATTCTGCCACTTCTTTCATCAACAAATGCCAGTTTTTCTCAGCTTCGTCCTGAAATACTACCCAAGTGTATTCTAAGCGATCGCCTGCAATAAATTTTTCTCCTTCTATAGCTCTTCGCGCTTGACGCACAGCATTTAAATAGGTTTCGCGGGTCAGTGTACCTGCTGAATTTGCCTCAGCTTGTGCCCGTCTTCTTAACGCTTCAATCAGCGCTTTGGTTTCGCGCTTCACTTCATCAGTTTCGCCAGCCATCTCGGCTTCCACAAGTGCGTGAGTTTGAGGACTGATTTCTACAATTACTGTAGATTCGACGGATTCAATTATTGTAGTTTCGCTTGGTTCGATGTTGTTAGCAGTCATAGTTGAAAAATCCTTAATTGCTACCTTCTTATCGAATAAGAACTGCACCCTATAATGATTAGCCATTAATCACTGGTGATTTCACAAAGAAAGGACAAATGATAAATGACTAATAACAAAAACCTAATAAGCTCTAGTCGGCAGTTGTTGCTCTAATTTCAGCAATTGTTCAATTCGCACCTCTGTAGGAGGATGGCTAGAGAACAAGTTACCCAGAAATTGTCCAGAGATGGGATGGATAATTAACAGCGGCTCAAACGCTGGATTAGCATTTAAAGGCATTTGCCGTGCTGTAGCTTCTAACCTTTGCAATGCACGGGCTAAGGCGCGAGGATTACCAGTCAATTTAGCAGAACCAGCATCAGCAGAAAATTCCCGTGTACGCGAGATAGCCAACTGAATGATTGTGGCAGCTAACGGCGCAAGTAGTACGGTTAACAACACACCTAAAGGATTCCTACCTCTGTTGTCATCTCGCGATCCTACACCACCAAACCATAGGCTGTAACTAACCATTTGGGCTAGAAACGAAATCGCACCAGCAACTGTGGCAGCAACTGCTTGGGTTAGGGTATCACGATTAATAATATGGGTCAGCTCGTGAGCAATAACGCCTTCCAATTCGTCTTCTGGCAATATATTCAAAATACCTTCGGTGACAGCAACAGCAGCGTGTTCTGGATCGCGCCCCGTGGCAAAAGCGTTAGCAGTTTGACTAGGAACTATATAAACTCTTGGCATAGGTATATTAGCGCGTTGAGACAATCTCTGCACTATCCTATAAAGTCCCGGCGTTTCCGCCTCACTCACAGGTTGAGCGCGGTACACTGCTAGCGCAATTTTATCTGATTGATACCAAGAAAACAGGTTTGTTAGTGCTGCTAAGCCAATTCCTATAATTAAGCCACTAGTACCGCCAATTACCCAGTAACTAATTGCGATTAGAAGTCCACTCAACGCAGCTAGCAAAGCAGCTGTTTTCAATTGATTTCCCATATTTTCGCTCTCCTGCTAATGCTGTATTAATTTTTGTAAGTTTTTCTAGACAACAGCATCACTTAAGCCGCACTTTGATTTTATCTAGCTAAACTCAGATATATAGTGCAGAAAACCTGTCAGATAAGTACGGTTTTCCTACTAATCTCGTGGTAATATCATCAAATTCAAACAATTAATAATATTTACTATTTTAAATATTAATTAACAATTAAAGCAGGAATCATAAACAAAAAAATTACACATCTATCTTTGGATGTGTATTTTTAATTGCTGAGATAGTGCGTAGGCGTAGCCCGTCGTAGACATCGCTTGACTTGTTCCCAGTTAATGGAGTTGAATAATCCAAAGGGGCAACTCGATCAAAAATTGAACATGCTACAACAAGCAGAAATTCGTATTCCGATCGCTATTAGTTTAGGTGCGATTGTAGGTGCTTTAAGTCGTTACTATTTAACATTGTGGTTTGCCCAACACTTCGGCACTAGTTTTCCCTATGGCACTTTTTTCATTAATCTCAGCGGCTGTTTAGCTATGGGATTCTTCGCCACCTTGGCAGTAGAAAAAGTGGCGATTATTTCCCCAGAAATACGATTAATGGTAGCCACAGGATTTTTAGGAGCATACACAACTTTTTCTACCTATGGTTTAGATACCATTGGCTTGTTGCGTAGTGGTACTTGGTTATCTGCAACTACTTATTGGGCTGGTAGTGCCATACTAGGAATCATTTGCGTTCAGCTAGGCATGATTCTCGCTAGATTGTGGGAGTAAGCAGAAAAAGGTAAAAGGTTAAAAAGGTTTGTTGACTAATAATTATGAGAATCTGAAAACAATTAACAATCAAAATTGGTGAGTTAAATTATTACACTACTTACGGGCAGTTTGCTCAAGTAAGTAGAACGGCGTAAATATTTGTAGTTGGGATGAGGCAGGAGGCAGGAGGTGAGGCAGCGCGGTCTTGGGGAGCCACTGCGTTGGGCGGCTTTGCCGACTTGTAGACGCGCTCTGCGCGGCTTCCCGCAGGGTAGCAAGTGGCGTGGTTTCCCCCATGAGCGACTGCCGTTAGCGCAGCGTTAGCGACGCAGGAGCGTCACCCGAAGGGCAGAAGGCAGGAGGGAAGAGAGTTTTAGCCTCGTTTATCTTTCTTAACATGGTTGTGTTTTTTCCCACCGACTTACTTAGCTCTATCTAAATTATCTTATGAAATAATCACACTCATTTGGTTAGAGTTAAAAATTCAATAAAAATCTACATCCCGTAGCGATACCTAGCGTTAATTTTTGACAACTTTTAAAGTTTTAAGGCTAGTATCTGCACAACCACCAATAAATCCACCCATCGCTTGAATTTGTCGCAGATATTCTAAAGCTGCTTTGGTAATTACTTCTCCTGGCATTAAAACAGGAATACCTGGAGGGTAAGGACAGACGATTTCAGCACAGATGCGATCGCCTGTGTATTCTAATGCTAAAGTCTCACTAACAGCAAAAAAAGCTTCACGAGGTGAAAGCCTAGATTCATAATTATTAGCCTGCCAAGATAAGCTAAGTTTGTGTCGCTGCGACTTTAGTTGTAAGACATATTTATTAGCTATTGTGGTGAAACCTTGTACTAATTGCTGAATATCTGCTTGGGTGTTGCCCAAAGTAATAATAAAAGTAAGATTTTGGAGTGACGAAAACTCAGCAGTAACACCTATTTCATCTAAAATTTCCTCTACTACAAATCCGGTTAAACCCAAGTCAGACACGTTAACAGTTAGCCTTGTTTTATCTAAAGCCAGAAAGCCAGATGATAATTCTGCTTTTGCAGGTATCTCTAAAACAGCTAATCCCGGAATTTGGCTGATTTTGGTTCTAGCTTCATCCGCAAGTTGCAAAGTACGAGACATCAAATCTTTTCCATGCACTGCAATTTGCTGACGTGCAGCATCTAGGGAAGCTAAAAGTAAATAACTAGGACTAGTAGACTGCACGAGTTGCAAGGCTTTACTCACTCGGTCAAAATCTATCCTGTTCCCTTGGACGTGCAACATTGATGCCTGTGTCATTGCACCAAGTACCTTGTGAGTAGATTGTACAGTTATATCTGCACCTGCGGCTAAAGCTGGAGTAGGTAATTCAGGATGAAAAGTAAAGTGTGCGCCGTGGGCTTCGTCTACAAGTAAAGGAATATCATATTGATGGGTAATGTGGGCGATCGCTGCTACATCTCCACAAACGCCGTAATATGTTGGGTAAACTGTCAACACTGCTTTAGCATCCGGATGCTGTTGCAGGGCAGATTGTACAGCACTGGGCGTTATACTGTGGGCAATATCTAAAATGGGGTCATATTCAGGATTGATAAAAATTGGTATGGCACCGGAGAGAATTAGACCAGCGATCGCAGAGGAATGCACATTTCGAGGCAGAATAATTTTATCGCCCGTGCCACAGGTAGCGAGAATTGCCGCTTCAATGCCACAAGTAGAACCATTGACAAGAAACCATGTTTGTAAAGCACCAAACGCCTCAGCCGCTAATTCTTGCGCTTCTTGAATAACACTTTGCGGTGCAAAAAGATTATCTAACGCTGCTAATTCCGTTAAATCAGCCAGAAACACAGCTTTGCCTAGTAAATCAGCCAAGGGTTGAGAAATTCCTTTACCTCGTTTGTGTCCTGGAGTGTAAAAAGGAGCATGGGAACTTGCCGCACAGGCTTTTAAGGCATTTAATAAGGGTGTATGGTTTTGATTGAGCATGAAGAAAAAAATAGAGTTTTGAGAGAGTATTTATCGGAACTTAAACAGTTTTGAGAAAGAAATAAGCCTCAAAGCCATACAGAGTAAGAATGCCACCAAACTTGAGGGTGTTCAACACGTTTGAACAGGAGATGGTGAGTGGATTTCATTTCACCAAATTGTTTTTGAGTACCCATTAGATAGGCTAAAAGGGATGAGTTAATCAATAATCTTTTTTTACAAAAACCTAAAGAAATTTATTATTAAGGTGAAAATAAGAAACAATACTATTCGTGGCTACTGTAACATTAATCGAATTAGAGTTTCTCAAAAAGAGGCACAGAGTTTAGGTACTCATGCTAGTAAAATTTGCCGCCAAAAGGGTTGTTCAATTAGAAAAATTGCAGATCGGAGACCCGGGGAAATTAATACCTATCCTGTTGAAATATTGGACGAGGTTATCGAATTCTATCAAAATAAAAAAATAGAGTAAGTCGATCTAAAATCTTGAAGTAGGGATGGAACACAAAATATCTCATTCCTACTTAAGTTTAATTTTCTTCGATTTCTAACTGATAAATCCTCAAAGAAGGATGCCCTGTCATCAATCGCCAGCAACAATGTTTTGAAGGTGATGATGTCTTGTATTCAACAATCATTGGTCATCTATCAAACTTAACATCATCTTAATCTGCACTTGATTCTGGGATAGTACGTTCCTTTTATTTGGTTGAGCAAACTGGAGAGCAGTTAATCAAGCCACTGAACCTCTGAAAGTTTGCCAACCATATCTACATTTCAGTAGGGGTGATGGAATTTATGGATTGCGGCCTGCTATCAAATCGTTGCAGACGACGGAATTTTTTGCTGGGTGCAGGATTCTTTACAGGGTTAGCGGTGGCTAGCCAAGAACTTCCAGCATTGGCGAAACCGAGGTTTTCTGACTATCCATTCAAACTTGGTGTTGCCTCTGGCGATCCGCTGCCCGATGGTGTTGTTTTATGGACACGGCTAGCTCCCGAACCACTCTATGGTGGTGGAATGCCACTCAGAAATGTTGTGGTGCGGTGGCAAGTTGCACTTGACGAAAACATGAGAAAGGTTGTGCAACGCGGAACAGTGCTAGCGACTCCAGCATCAGCACATTCTGTACATGTTGATGTGCGTGGACTAGAACCTGGCCGTTGGTACTGGTATCAATTTCAAGTTGGCAGTGAAGATAGCCCCATTGGGCGGACTCGTACATCTGGGGCTTTTAATAATGCCATTAAGCAACTAAACTTCGCCTTTGTCTCTTGCCAAGACTGGCAAAACGGCTTTTACACAGCTTATCGGCACATAGTTAATGAAGAACTCGACCTTGTTGTGCATCTGGGTGACTACATTTACGAGTATGGGCCGCAATCTGGCGGCCCGCGCCAGCATAATAGTCCAGAAATCGTAACTCTCCAAGACTATCGGAATCGCCACGCCCTTTACAAAACCGATCCAAATTTGCAAGCTGCTCATGCTGCCTTCCCCTGGATAGTCACTTGGGACGATCATGAAGTTGAAAACAACTATGCCAACTTGATACCCGAAGAAAACCAAAGCCAACAAGCATTTGTGACTCGGCGAGCCAATGCTTACCAAGCATACTACGAACATATGCCGCTGCGTCGGTCTTCGCTACCCAACGGAGCAGACATGCAACTGTATCGACGGTTGACTTTCGGTGACTTAGCTGAGTTCCACATGCTAGACACACGCCAATACCGCACTGACCAACCTTGTAATGACGGACTCAAACCCCGCTGCATCCAAGCCTTGGATGCAAATGCTACTATGACCGGAGCAAAGCAAGAGCAGTGGCTATTTCGGGGGCTAGACAAATCGCGATCGCGCTGGAATATAATTGCTCAGCAGACCATGTTAGCTGAATACGATTTTGATGGTCGTCCAGAGATTGGAGTATTTAACATGGATCAGTGGGACGGTTATGTAGCTGCACGCGATCGGCTCTTGAGTTTTCTCAATCAGCGCCAACCCTCTAACCCGATTGTGATTACCGGAGATATCCATTCCAGTTGGGTACATGACCTGAAACTTGACTTTAATAACCCAGCCTCAGCCACAGTCGGTACTGAGTTTGTGGGAACCTCAATTACCTCCGACTTTCCAACATCGTTCATCGCCCCAGTTCAAGCCGCACTCAGCGATAATCCCCACACCAAATTCTTCGATGGTGCTTTCCGGGGCTACGTTCGGTGCAAACTTACTCTAGAACGTTGGCAAAGTGACTACCGCGCTGTATCTAGCATCATTGATCCGAATGCCTCTATCAGTACCCTAGCTTCGTTTGTAGTTCAAAATGGTCAACCAGGCGCACAGCGGATGTGATTAAATCTCAAGAGAAATAAACCGAACCCTCCAGATTCTATTTGGGGGGTTCTTTAAAGTAGACGAGGAGACAAGCGAGTATGGGAGGCAGGGGGAGATAAAACTAATGATTCCTAACTCTCCATCTTAAGAACTGAGTCCCGATGCAGTTGATAGCAATAGCGGTAAATTATTAAGGAAAGTGGGTTAAGTATAGCTATTTAGGGAGATGTCAGCAGTTTTAGTTATCATCTAGCTTGGGAAAGTCGAATAATTTAATCAGGTTTACCATGATTTATCCCACGGCTATTTCCATACCCGAACCACAGATTCCCAATCCTGAACCAAACCCCTTACCTAGTCCCGAACCCATACCCGGGCCAACAATTCCCCAACCAGTTCCAGGGCCTGTACCAGAACCAGTTCCGGGGCCAATTCCCCAGCCGATTCCAGGGCCAATTCCTCAGCCAGTTCCCGGGCCAATTCCCCAGCCGATTCCCGAACCTGTTTAAATTATCTTTGTAGTAGAATCCAAAATCTAAAATCTAAAATCCAAATGCTAAGAGCCGGAATTGTCGGACTTCCCAACGTCGGAAAATCTACTTTATTTAATGCCGTAGTTGCTAATGCCAAAGCAGAAGCGGCTAACTTCCCTTTTTGCACGATTGAACCGAATGTCGGCGTTGTCGCAGTACCGGATGAGCGGTTAAATGTGCTTTCGCAAATTTCCGGTTCGGCACAAATTATCCCAGCACGTGTAGAGTTTGTGGATATCGCCGGTTTGGTTAAAGGTGCAAGTCAGGGTGAGGGATTAGGAAATCAATTTCTATCCCACATCCGGGAAGTTGATGCTATTGTCCATGTAGTGCGTTGTTTTGAGAATGACGATATTATTCACGTTGCTGGTTCTGTCGATCCAGCACGAGACATTGAAATTATTAATTTGGAGCTAGGTTTAGCAGATTTAGCACAAATTGAGCGGCGAGTTGACCGCACTCGCAAACAAGCTCGTACCAGTAAAGACGCACAATTTGAAGTAACAGTACTGGAAAAATTAGCTGCTGCTTTAAATGAAGGTAAATCAGTGCGTCAGGTGAGTTTGACTGAAGAAGAAGCAGAGATTATTAAAGGACTAGGACTACTGACCAATAAACCAATTATCTACGCCGCCAATGTCTCTGAGGATGACTTGGCAACGGGTAATGCATTTGTAGAAAAAGTCCGGCAAATTGCGTCACAAGAAAATGCTCAAGTTGTTATAGTTTCTGCTCAAGTAGAAGCTGAATTAGTAGAATTACCAGAAGAAGATAAAGCTGATTTTTTGGCATCGTTGGGTGTGGAAGAAGGGGGCTTGAAATCTTTGATTCGTGCTACCTACACTCTTTTAGGATTGCGGACATATTTTACCAGTGGTCCCAAAGAAACCCGCGCTTGGACGATTCATGCGGGGATGTCTGCACCTCAAGCAGCAGGTGTAATTCATAGTGACTTTGAACGAGGATTTATTCGCGCTGAAACCGTTGCGTATAAAGATTTAGTCGCCAATGGCTCCCTAAATGCTGCGAAAGAAAAAGGCTTAGTTCGCAGTGAAGGTAAAGAGTATGTTGTACAGGAAGGGGATGTAATGTTATTCCGATTTAACGTGTAGGTTTAGCAATCCCCAGACAGAAACATCTCAATTGGCAAACAAATCATTGACAAGGATCGGGGAGATGAGGAGGACAAGGGAGATAAAGAAAATAATTCCTGCCCTTCGGGTGACGCTCCTGCGTCGCTAACGCTGCGCTAACGTCAGTCGCTCATGGGGGAAACCACGCCACTTGCTACCCTGCGGGAAGCCGCGCAGAGCGCGTCTACAAGTCGGCAAAGCCGCCCAACGCAGTGGCTCCCCAAGACCGCGCTGACTCACCTCCTGCTTCACCTTCTGCCCAATCTAAAATCACGCCACTTGCTACCCTGCGGGAACGCGCTTGAGCGAACAAGTCGGCAAAGCCGACGACAGTCGCCTAAAGTCGGGAAATCCTTTCGGCGGTTCCTCATGGGGTTTCCCCCATGAGGAACCGCCTCACCACGGCGCTGTTTCCCCAACGCAGTGGCTCCAAAATCTCAAATTGGTATAAGCAATGCCCTATGACCGTAAATAACTGGCTCCATTCACATCGACAATCGCGCCCGTGAGAAACTCAGCACTCTCACAAGCAAGGAAGAGGACTGTATGCGCCACTTCCTCTGGGCTGGCTACACGATTTAAGGGACTTTGCTGGTGAATTGCCTTACCCCTAGGACTTTCTAAAACTGCACGTGTCATATCGGTTTCTACCCAACCAGGAGCCACAGCAGTCACAAAAATGTTATGGGGAGCCAAATGTAGTGCTAGAGACTGGCTAAAGGCATTAAGGCCCGCTTTACTAGCTCCATAAGCTGTGGCTGTAGGCTCCCCCCGAAATGCACCACGCGAAGTTACATTAATAATTCGTCCGCTACGGCGTTCTATCATGTGTCGAGCAACACAGTAGGAAACATTGACCGCACCCAGCAAATTAACACCAATTGTCTGTTGCCAAGCAGCTTGCCAGTCCTGATAATTGGTTTGGTTTAGGGGATGTTCCTGATAGATGCCAGCGTTATTAACTAAGATATCAATGTGTCCTAACTGTGCGATCGCTTGGTGTACCATTTGCTCTATGGCAATGGGATTAGCCAGATCGGCCTGCACCAAAATGTGACCCGTGCCTGCCAAAGATTCCCGAACTTGCTCAGCTGCTTGTTTGTGCTGATGGTAATGAACTGCCACACGGGCGCTGGCTTGGGCAAAAGCAGTTGCCACCGCCTGTCCTATCCCCCGCGAAGCACCAGTAATTAGTACAGTTTTTTCAGTAAAATTGAAGTTGAGCATAAATATTAAATTTATATACCCCCCGAGGATTTACAGCCAAGAGGGGCGATCGCCAAGATGAAATATATAGGCAAATTCTGACTCAGCTTTGCTCCACGACTGTCGAATTGCCTGTGAGAAATTTGTGATTCTTTTCAATTGCCGATTAAAATCGCAAACCGACACCACCTTGCACAGAGACAGCCGTACCACCGCTATCGCGGTAGGCATCGAAAGCAATAATAGCATTACCAAAAAGGACAGTATTACTATTGGGGACAACGTAATCAATTCCTGGCTGTAAGGCAAAACTAATTTTGTCGCCTACAGGAGAAGAACCACCACCACCAGCCAACACCAATCCTGCTCCCAAGTAGGCATCAGTTTGCCAGTTCAAAGGAAAGTCGTAAGAAACTGTTGGTACAACTGCTGTATTATTACCTATTAACGCTTGGGCACGAAAAGAAATTGGTGATTCCAAAAGCTTGTAGCGGAAAGCTAAAACTCCGCCGATTTGGATACCATCAGTAAAGCCGACTGTCGGCCCTATACCAACATAGCTACCATATGCTACTTGAGCTTGTGCTGTTTGAGTGCCCACAGCCAGACTCAAGACTGAGCCAATCCCCAGCACTGAAACCAAATATGGAATGTACTTCATTACCCGATTCCTCACACCATTATGGGTTTTAAAGGTTCTTTTGAATACCTATGTTATCGCTGTTACTGGTCATCGGTAACGGGTAATAGCAAAATAAATTAGAGTATTGGGGATTGGGGATTGAGGTATTAATTCTTTCTCCCTCATCTTCCCCTGCCTCCCCTGCTCCCCCTGCTCTCTTCCCTCTACGGGCAACGAGGATGAATACCTCCTTTGGTACAAATGTAAGCTAGTTGCTTAGCATCTAAATTTTTGGCTTGGGAAAAATCAACTCCTTGTACTACAGCAGATACTGAACCTAGGTCTGGTGTTTGCACAAATTGATCTGCGGGATCTTGTTTGGCAGGAGCGAGAATTGCCCCTTGGAAATCAGCGCCTGCGACATTCGCCCCTCGTAAATCTACAAGACTTAGGTCAGCATTTCGCAA
Organism: Nostoc minutum NIES-26; assembly: GCA_003326215.1. Taxonomy (GTDB): domain Bacteria; phylum Cyanobacteriota; class Cyanobacteriia; order Cyanobacteriales; family Nostocaceae; genus Dendronalium; species Dendronalium minutum. The sequence continues at coordinate 52,298 of LXQD01000308.1, forward strand.
GTTGGCGTTTTGCATCTGGGCAGAACGCAAAGTAGCACCAGTTAGACGAGTAGCACTGAGGTTAGCATTGCTGAGATTGGCACGTTCTAAATCGGCTCCGGATAAATCCGATGCTTGCCAATCAGTTTTAGCTAAGTTAGCCAATGACAATTGGGTGCCGATCGCAATGACGCGACCTAAACGAGCAGCGTACAAATTGGCTTCGTTTAATTTTGCGTCACCTAAATCTGCACCAGTCAGGCTGGCATTTTCCAAAACTGCGCTTCGCAAATCTGCTCCCACTAGTTGGGTACTGCTGAGGTTAGCACCAACTAAACGCGCATTAGATAAATTGGCTCTGTTGAGGGTGGCGCGGCTTAAATCGCTACCAGTCATTATGACGCGACTCAGGTTAGCATCACTGAAATTAACTTGTTTCATTTGAGCTTGGCTCAAATCAGCGATCGCATCGTCGTAGGTATCGAAGCGTCCATCGTCACCAGTTGCCCGGAAACGACTACCTTTAAAACTAGCTTGGTTAAGATTTGCAGATTTGAACTTAATTCCAGATAAATCAACGTTCTCTAACACCAAGTTGAAAAAGGAGCTTCCCGCAGTGCCGCTTTGACCTAATTGGGTGCGACTGAGGTCGATACCCTCGGACTTACCACTGTAAACAGTAAGAATCTTATTAATTGTCTGCTGGTTGATTTGTAACCGCTTTTGTCGCAATTCTCGCTCTTGAGGTACACTGCTGCTCGCATCCAACTCGCCAGCCAGGAACTGATTTTTGTTTTTCAATTCGGGAATGGCTTTAAGACCGATACTTGCCAAAGCTTGTTGAATCGTATCCAAGAGAATGGGGTTAGTTTCGCTAACCAGGAGATCCGCAAGGTATTGGATGGACTGCTGGTCATTTAGACCACCCATCGCTAATATTAGACTCTGACGCTCCTCAGTAGTAGCGCCAGAGTTGGGACTTAATTGTTTTACGAGTGCGAGAAACTTTTGGCTATTGATTTGGTTGGTTTCACGCTGGGTTTGCTGAGTTTGGACATAGATTTGAGTGGCTATCAAAGTTGCTAGCACCGCCGTCATACTTGTCAGCGCTACCCCAAACAGTGTCAGACTAGGATTTTGCCGCATCCGTCGCCACAGCGCGGTCAGACTTGTATTTTCCTCCCCAGCGATGGCCAGTAGTGGGGTGGCTACTTCCTCTTGTGCCCGATCGGGTTCATTACTCTTCGATGAGGAATGCCCTTTGTTAGCTACCAGGGAGGATGGCATGGGGTGAGTGGTATCGATTGTGTAAGTACCAGCTAGCCAATCGTGCAGTGCGCGACGACCTTGGCGCGCAGGCAAAGCCAACCCTTCTCCTAATACCATCAACACAGCTAAAAACGTGAATAATCCTAAATTCGGAAAGGCAAAGCTGTAACGCCAGAGAATATAGGCAATGGATAGGGGTACAGTTGTTCGACCAAGTCCTTCGCGTACCACAGCTGCCGCTAAACCTGGTGGTGTGCCTTGCTCGTTAACTACCCGTATACCCAACCAACGTTTGGGGATAGTACTACCTGTTTTACCTAGTAAATACAGTTGCCACCACGAGAGCGTTAGAGGTGCTAACAGAGCTACTGTCCACAAGAAATTAGTTGGCCATGCGACGTTACGGATACCATAGCTAGCAGGCAAAGCTAAAGGTCGAGCGATCGCTCTTTCCGTTACTACCAGCACAGGATTGAGTGGCACTCGATCTAACTCACTTCTAGAATTAGCAAACGTACCAAGACCGAAGGGAACCAAGCCACTGGCAACCACCAGTGTAATTTCAGCCGTCCAAGCAGCAAAGCGCCTGGTTACAAACGGCAGCGAATTGGCTCTTTCCGATTCTTGCGTTCGTCTAGATTTATTACTTCTCCTCACAATTGGGGTCGCCATTACATAATTCCCTTTGACTTTATATTTACGCCGCTTTCGGCGCAGTTAACATAGTCTATTGCTTATTCTGAAAGCTACCAGACACAAAAAATTTGTATCCAACATACACTAACAACGCCAATACTGCCAGACTAATTGCCGATGCAACAAGTTTCAGCACTGCTTGCACCATTGCAAAGCCTAAAAGCAACGCCACACTCACAAATACGACCTTGCTTATTCCAGACAAATTGTCGAACCACAGTTGCGATCGCGTGAAGTGCGATTTTAAGTTGCTAAAACTAGACTGAGATGTCTTGTTTGGTGCTTGTGGTTGTCCAACCTCCTTAGACGAGGAGTTGATTTCTGCCTCTAGCTTTTGGAGGCGACGTTGTAAGTCTTCTTCTGGTTGATAATTCATCAATCTTTTTTAGCTCAGCTAGGATACTGTTCAATAACAGACTAACCAAATTCGATTTTTGGCGGTTGTCTAGTGATTTTAGCTAATGTCTGTGCGAGAAAGACCTCTCTCTGGACTGGGGACTGGGGACTGGAGATTGGGACAAGGAAAAGGGCAACGCCAGGGGCAAGGGGGAAAGGAATTAAACAAAGTTCTCCCCCTTTACCCGAATGGCACGCTCGATAAACGCAAACCCTGAATGTGACTAGATGAGCGGGTGTAAGGGGGTAGGGATATAAGGGAAAGAACGCTTGTTTGAAATCAAGATACAAGTGAGTTAGTAGGCGGCAAGCTTCTCCTCTACACCCTTTCATCGCAATGGTTTCGCCTTTACCCCTCTTGCCTAGTACCCTAGTACAGAGTCACTAATCCCTAATCCCTGATTCCTAGTCTTCTGAAACCAGTCACTTCATACCATTTTCATATTTAGCCATATAGTGATTAATTTACTAGAGAAAAATTTATACACCGCACTAAGGAACCTAGACGGATTGCCCTCGTCTATTGACTCAGCCTACTTATATCAATATCGCTCTAGAAATAGTCGGGAGCATCAATTAACATGAAGACGCGTAGACTATTGACATTTGTTCCCGCAGCTTTGGCGATGAGTTTAGCGCTGACCGAGCCTATTTTGGCTGAGATACCATCGATCCAAATTACTCCCAAGTTACAATCAGATCCGCTGGTTTTGAATGGTAAATCCGGAGGATCGGTTCAAAGCGATTGCGGCAACATTCCCAATGCACCCAGTCAAATTATCCAGGTTAGTGACTCACTGCCTTACTTACGATTAACAGTAGATAGTCCTGGACAACCAACTTTACTAATTGATGGGCCTGGAGGACGCTTCTGTGTTTTAGCAGATCGTTACTCCGAAACTAAGCCAGAAATGTCTGGTTACTGGCAAGCTGGAAAATACTTGCTGTATATCGGCGAATTATCTCAAAGTCAGTATAACTATACCCTCTCGATTTCGCAACAACAGAAACTGAAGAAGGGGAATTAGGGACTAGGGACTGGGGATTGAGGACTGAGATATTAATTCTTTCTCCCTCATCTCCCCCTGCTTCCCCAGCCTCCCCTGCTCTTTCTATCCAGTCCCCAGCACTAAATATAGTACATAAGCTCTTTGTGACGATGGATGTCTCGTCGCTCACAAAGGTCTTGGAGTGTATATTTTTGCAGAACAGCATTAGCTGCCTGACGAGCCTCATGCCAAATTTCTTGGATTACCTGAGTTTCTACGGTTGTAGTATCGCTATCCAAAGCAGGCGCAGTATCTACGCCTTCCATGCAGGTAAAAGCCTCTAGCAGCGTAATACTCCGGGGATCTCGTGCCAAAACATAGCCACCTTTGGCACCACGTATGCTCTTAATCAGACCCCTACGCCTTAATGTCGCGAGTAATTGTTCTAAATAGCGGTTTGGTATATGTTGTAGCACTGCTATCTGCCGGATTTGCAGAGATTCGCCACTAGAATAACGAGTTGCTAATTCTAATAGCGCTAGAAGTGCATATTCAGATTTGTTAGAGATTTCCACAGGCGTAATTCACACCTAAAATTTTCAAGTTGCTGATAAAATTCAACTTAGCTAATGCTAAATGAAACTTAACACTCAACTTTTAATTAATGGGTCAATTATATATTAAAGACTCTAAATTGATAGAAGCAAATATTTTTACTTTTTAATTTCATAAATAAAAGTAATGCTAGTTTAGGGTTAAAATACAGAAGAGCCACTATGTTACTTTAACACCCGAGGCATCAGCATCCATTGGAATGCAACAAAATTCAATAGCAAACCAATCAGAAACAAAAGCACCACTAAGACGATTTGATACCAGATGACTTGGGGCAGAAGTAAATCCGCAACCAGATGAATTAAATTCATAACGCTGTAAAACACAGTTAAGCCAAAATGAATTACTCTATAGCGTCTGGAATCGGTGAAGGTGGTAGCAATAATTGCCAGCATTGGTAGCACAAAAAAGCCTAACATCAACCACATAATTCCAGAAATATCACCAATTGATGTAGCTGTTTGCGATTCAATAACGCTTAAACCGTGAAAAATTGGCATTAAACCCAGTTGGGTATGAAATAGCAATCCAAGTAGAAATACTACCCAGAGAGTAATAATTTTTTCTCGATAATTGACTGTCATATTCTCCGGCTAGCTCCATTTGCCATCGAATGATTGTGATGAAAGTTAACCGCTATAGCTTATAACCAATTTGGCGGAGAAACTGTTGACGCGCCTGCACGTCCTCTGTTGCTTCTACTCCCTTGGGTGAAAATCCATCGATAAGACCGAGAATTCCTCGCCCTTGATCTGTTTCCGCCACAATTACTTGTACTGGATTGGCTGTAGCACAATAAATCGTGCAGACTTCTGGACACTGCTTAATAGCATTGAGGAAGTTGATGGGATACGCCTCTTTCAGTAAAATAATGAAACTGTGACCTGCGGCAACAGCTTGAGCATTTTTAGTTGCCACGTCTTGCAAAAAGCGATCGTTTCCGACAATTCTAATTAAGCAGGGGCCTGATGCTTCACAGAAAGCGATACCAAATTTTACTTGTGAGGATGTCCCCACCATAATTTCATATAGGTCTTCCACAGTTTTGATAAAGTGGGTTTGCCCTAAAATGAGGTTACAACCTTCAGGAATTTCGATGGTAACTGATTTGAGTTCCATGTTTCTTTTGACCTCGTAGCGATATGGCGGTTCTTGGTTGTGTGCAATATGCTCTTGGTTATGTAGTCAGGAGCATTATTCTGGCTCCTGGTTTTTTTTGAGTTGCTTTACTTCATTCATTTGAGATCGCTATAATGTGATGTCTGCAAATATTGACTTCGTTTTGTTACTACAGGTTCTCCACCTAAGATTTGCGAATCTAAGTAATTGTTTTCACAATAAAAAAAGAAGTTGAAGATTTTGTGAGGAAACAAGGGGAGTAGGGCGTTGGGAGTGGGAACGAGTACTACAATATGCCAGTGGTTGAAGTGCGATCGCTATTCATTCCACTTTATCAGCACTCCATCTACTGCCACAAAACCCCACTGCGGAAACCTCACCACTAATTTCTTGATTAAAATCCGCAATGCTGGATCGTCGTCCCAGCACGAGAGCAAAAACTCAAACCCTGGATTCTCCTTCAATACCTCCGCCATCTTCAGCTGTTCCATCCGCCAGGGTCTAGCCTTCGACCTTGCTGCGATCGCCTCACTTGACCACTTGTCAGAATTTGGCGCAGGCGCGGCGTAATTTGTTTCTTCATAAGGGGTTTTCGGTTCTTTACCAAGGGCTTTTCTCAATCTTCAATTCAGCAGGCTGACTTGGTTCTACTTGCCCTTCAAGCACAGTTGCGGATTTTTCATTTTGGGCAAGCGGCGCGGCGGAACTTTCGCTCTTACTCCTGAAATGGATACCGCCCATCAGCAGCAAATAGATGTTCTCACGCAACAGTTAGCAGCTGTAAAGTCACCGCATATAAAAATTACTTGACCCAGTACGTCAGTTGATATATCTGCCTACATCAAAAATATTAGCTGATTTGAGTTAAAACGCAAGAAATTCGAGTTATCTTCGACTTATCAGTAGTAGTTGTAATAAATTGTAAGACAACACTCTTGAGTCTACCAAGGTTTAAATATAGTGAAAAATTTTGAAACCCAATATGGGTAATACTTTGAGGCGTTATTTGATTTGATAGTTAACACTAACAGATACACGAAAAAAGTAAAATCAGCAACTCAAATTACTCAATGTTTAACTCAAAAATCCAGTGCAATTATGTAGTGGTAGAGTTAAGCAGTGAGTCCGATGCAACATGATGAACGCAATCTAGATTTAGATTTTCTCTTATACTGTGCTGGTGCAAATAAACAAATACTAAGTAGAAAAGACTGCCAGACAGAGGTAAATAAGCAAGCTGCGATTAGAGCAATTGTCTGTTTGACAGCTTTAACAGCTACTTTATCAGGTTCCTATGCCTTTTATACCGTATTTGCATCCAAAGCGATCGCACCTGCATTGGGTTCTTTTTGGGGGCTGGTAATTTTTCATTTGGATAGAGTTTTTATCTTAAGTGCCAAAAAGAAGAAAAATGACTTCTTTGGTCAGATGAAAGTCTTAATTCCTCGTTTAATATTAGTAGGCTTTTTGGGAGTTACTGTCAGCAAGCCTCTGGAATTAAAAATATTTGAGACTAACATTACTGAAGAAATCACGCGAGAAATGGAGGCAATTCAGGCGCAAATTAAAAACAATGAAAAAGAAATAGCACAAAATAAAAATCGCTTTGTAAATCAGCCACCTCAAACAGTAGGCTTATCAAAGCAATTGGAAATACTAGAGGAACTAGCAGCTAATGATCCAACTATTGGCAAAATCAGCTTATTTATCATACTTCTATTTGTGATGATATAAATTGCACCGATAATGGCAAAGTTAATGTCCAACTACAGTCCATACGATGCAATCCTCGAACACTTTGAGCAAAAAGCGATTTATTATCACAGCCAGCATTTATTAGATGCAAAGCAGGGTATTGAAGGACAGCTTGAAAATCGCAAACAAATCCGTCATGCTGTCAGAGAAAATTCTCAACAAAGGTTAATCGAACTTCTCACTACTCAATTTTTAGATAAGTTGGGGATATTTTCTTGAACGCCAACAAAATCACACGATCGTTCATCTAAATTTGGTTGAAATATGTAGCGCGATGGCGCGGGAGCGCCTGCTATAGGCGATCGCTAATTTAACATTAGACATCTCCAGAAATTCAATATGCGTTCGCCAAAACCCTTTGTAGGGGCGAACAGTTGTTCGCCCTTGCTTCATTTTCGGAGATGTCTATTAAAGATAACCCCTACTCATCACCTTCCATATTCTCTGGTGGATGCAGATTTGCACTCCTCAACAAACGGCGTAAATTGACAACACCAAAGCGGTTCAAACGCAAAGCTTCAACCGTTGCTCGACCACAAGCTGTTTTACCAATTACCTTTGTAAAATCATCACTCCAGCTAAAATGCTCTCTCCAAAATTGCTGTCGAGGATTATACAGTGCTATTTTTTCTCCTGTTTCTGGATCGGTTGCTTGGGTTTTGGTATGTTTATAACTATTACAGCCGAAGCAACTCCAAGCAAGATTTTCTAAAACTGTTTCCCCACCTATTTGTCGGGGTTTTATATGCTCAACGGTAAAACTCTCAGTAGCAAATTGCTCCCAACAGCAACAATACTCGCAGTAACCACGCGCACGAGCAGCAACAATACGCCTCATTGGTTCTGGGGTTCGCTCTGACATTAGGCGGCGTTGCTGTGTTTAGGCAAGAACTCGTTAATCAGCACTTTCAAATCACATGAGCGAAGTTGAGCTAGTTTTATCAATGCTTCTGCACGTTCAGCATCTTGTTGTTCGACGCGCTCAACGTACATTAGTAGCTCTTGATGCTCTGTGTCTGTAATTACTCCAATCTCGTTTTGCTGACGCAGATAAGCCAATCTATCTTGGTCTTCGGGAGGCAGACGGTGTTGAATAATTTGAAGCAAAGCGGCTTCGCTGATTTGGGAGTTTGCTGCTTCTGATACCTGTAAAGCTTCTTGAGAAAGGGCTTCCAAAAATTCGACAGCCTTTACTAAAGATTCTCCTGGTAATTGTTCGAGTAAAGCGATCGCTCTATTACGAATTTCTGTAGGTGCAGTCATTACTACCTGACCTTGTTTGCTTCTAGCTTCGATTATAACTATCTTGCCCTGCTTGTAATGTGCGATCGCACTCCATCCCCTCCTCCCACTTCTTCTTCATTGACCTGGACACAACTCGGCGTTGCATAAATGCGGGATGAATCAGTTAAACACGGGTATTTGCTTATACTTTAAATAGTGAAGTAACAAGCGAATTAAGTATTTAAGCATATCTATTGTTTTGCGGTGTAAGCGTGCTAGATAATGACGTAAACGTGTATTTTCACCTTCTACTCTGGTCGGAAAATTAATTTTGAATTACTAATTTTGAATTTTGAATTGGAGCAAAGCGACTCGCCTTTTTGGAATGGGTATTTGGGGCAGTGGCAGGTGTGGGTGAGCTTTGCGGACGGTTGTCGGCCTGTGGGGTGCGATTGGGTCGAGTGTGTGGGGTGACTAAAACAATTCGCAATTGACAAATCGCAATTTGCAATTATATTTCACGCTTAAAAACTGGAACTTGAATATTGAGATGTATTTTTTCTTTCTTCATCAATAATTTGAAAGGACTGTTTTTAAAATAAATCAACTACGTTCGTAATTGAGAATTGTGAATTGCGAAAAGCAGCGAATTGTTAGAGGATGTTTGAAAAGTCGGTCAGGTTGTAAAAAAGCTCTCTCGGTATACGCTGTGAATAGATAGTAGACAGCACCAAAAGAGCAACATGAGTAAAGCATACCCCAGCAATCTGACCTATGCACAATATGAATTTCTGAGTGACATGCTTCCAGAAGCAAAACCCGGTGGTCGCAAGCGCTCTGTCGATATGTGGGAAGTTCTAAACGCGATCTTCTATGTCCTGCTAGAAGGAGTGAGATGGCGAGGGTTGCCTGGGGATTTTCCGCCGTGGCAGACAGTTTACACGTATTTCCG
>LXQD01000309.1 GCA_003326215.1 Nostoc minutum NIES-26
CGGGGCAAAAGGTGATATTGAGGTTCACCATATTCGTGCCCTTAAAGACCTCAAAGCCAAGGGTAGAAAGGAAAAACCGCAATGGATGCAAATTATGTCCGCACGTAGAAGGAAAACTCTCATGGTTTGCCCTCAATGCCATGATGCAATACACGCTGGTAAACCAACATCTAAACGAGTCTCGTGATAACAGAGTACTGGAGAGCCGTGTACCTGGAAATCTCGTAAGCACGGTTCGGAGGGGGCTAGTTAGAAAAGGAGCTAATAATTGGAAACCTCGCTAGCTAGCTACCCACTTTCGACCGCATCAACCACTCGAAACTGCTTCAAAAAACTGGGGCATTTCCAAAACTCAAACGAGTTCTCAGCCAATGGCTCAAAGCCGGTGTAAAGGATGGAAACCAATTGTTTCCTACAGAAGAAGGCACTCCACAAGGAGGTGTCATCTCACCTTTACTAGCGAATATAGCCCTTCATGGACTGGAAACAGCAGTGAGGGCAGCTATCCCAGGCTCAATTACCATTAATGGTAAACGCCAACGCAATTGGAAACCAGAAGTTGTTCGGTATGCGGATGACTTTGTAATCCTACATAGAGATGTACAAGTTATCAATAAATGCCAACAAGTAGCACAAGAGTGGTTAAAACAAATTGGGCTGGAAATCAATTGGGAGAAAACCCAAATTGTACACACCCTTGAATCCGGCAAGGGCTATGAAACAGGTTTTGACTTTTTAGGGTTTGAAATCCGGCAATATCAGACTGATAAACATAATTCAGCCAGAAATTACCAGAACGAACCTTTAGGGTTTAAAACTATCATAAAACCTAGCAAAAAAGCCATACAAAGGCACTACAAACACCTAGCTGCAATTTTAGATCAGCATCGCTCGGCACCTCAATATGTGTTAATACAGCGACTCAACTCAGCGATCGCGGGATGGACTAACTACTATAAAACTGTTTGTAGTGGTAAAACTTTCCGCAAGCTAGATGAACTAATCTACAAGAAATTGCTGGCATGGGCAATTAGAAGACATCAAGATATAGGAATCAGGGAAGTAGTCAACAAGTATTGGCGACAAATCGGTAAGGCGAAATGGACTTTTGCAACTAGAGAAGGACTATATCTGGGATGGCATTCAGCTACACCTAAAATTCGACATCTAATTGTAAAAGGCTCCAAATCCCTATTTGATGGTAACTGGCAATACTGGACTACTAGATTAAGAAAACACCCTGAAATAAATCCAAAAGTAGCAAAATTACTTAAACTCCAGAAAGGAGTTTGTGTACACTGTGGGTTGCTCCTCAAATCGGGAGATTTAATTGAAGTCCATCATCAGGACGGTTGTCGCTCAAACAACCACCTCAACAATCTCATGGCTTTACACCGTCACTGCCACGACCAAATTCATGGGCAGAAGGTTGACAAACAGAAGCCAAAAATCTCAACCAACTAGAGGTATACATGACAAGTATCAATCAACTGAGGAGCCGTGTGAGTTGGAAACTCTCATGCACGGTTTTGAAGACCAGTGAGGTTGGCGACAGCCTCACTGAGTTTAATGCGAAGGAGTCTAAACCAGAAGAAGGCGCTGCTGTAGCTGAAGCAGGCGCAAGTTCATAGACGTGTAGAAAGCACACAAGAGCTTCTACCTCTGCAATAAAGTATTGGCAGAGATAGAAGCTCTTTAAACCGCCGATTCCACGAAATCCTAAGAAGGTGTAGTTTTTGTCAACATCCAAAAATTCTTTTTGGGTTTTTTATACAAACCCTCGAAAAGGGGGAATAGCAAAAACTAGGTTTGGCATTATTACCTTCAAATCCTTGTCAGCAAAGTTTTTCCCACCAACGTGCCTCAGAAACTGTACTTTTTGAGACATACCAAAATCACGTCTCTTTTTATGTCTCAAAATACAATTCTCTAAAAGTCTAAAGAATAATGAGACGTTATCTTAGAAAATCTGCCGCTTCTCAGTCATAAAAATCCTCCTTTTCGAGGGTTTGTACAAAAAACCCCTTTTTGTACTTCGGTTTGTGATTTTGTCATCACAGGTTTTTCTGCACTTACTTATCATCGAAGCTAAGAAACAATTAAATTTCACAAAACTGTCCTAAATTTGGGAAAATACTGAAAATTACCTGTATTTATTTTTGATTTCGCTCCTTAGCCTGGATAATAAAGATGCACTTACAGAAAACCCGACGCAGACGGGGGCTACTCCTAACACCCCAAGGATTGAAGAAACTTCAAACAGCTAAATCTAAAGCAGAGATTGGGGAAAACTCTGGTAATCGGTATACTCTTGAAGCATTGAACGAACGCACAGGTTTGTCAGTGGATACACTGATGAAGATATTTGCTTGTGAATTAGGAGTGGACAAGCAAACCTTGAAGTACTGTTTTCAAGCGTTTAATCTGGTTCTAGAGCAGAGTGATTATGGCTTTCCTGAATCACAACAGCAGGATGAAGTCTTAGGCACTAACTTGCCCGTAGTAGAAACAGCACCAGAGATCCCAGAAGGACAAGTACCGCTAGATTCTGCATTTTATTTAGAACGTCCTCCTATTGAAATCGATTGTTACAAAGCAATTTTGCAACCAGGAGCATTAATTCGGATCAAAGCCCCTAGACGGATGGGGAAAACTTCATTAATGTCAAGAATTCTTCAGTCTGCAACTAAAGATGGTTATCGCACTGTATATTTAAGCTTCCAGCTAGCCGATAAAGCAATTTTTCAAGACTTAAATAAATTCTTGCGTTGGTTTTGTGCAAGTATCAGTTTGGGTTTACAGGTGCAAAATCAACTTACAGACTATTGGGATGAGCTTTTTGGCAGTAAAATTAGCTCTAAAATTTACTTTGAGCAGTATCTTTTAGCCAAAATAACCAGCCCCATTGTCTTGGGTTTAGACGATGTAGATATGTTGTTCCAATATCCTGACTTAGCTGATGATTTTTTTGGATTGTTACGTGCTTGGCATGAGGAAGCCAAAAATCGAGAAATTTGGAAAAAACTGCGATTAGTTGTGGCACACGCAACAGAAGTGTATATTCCCTTAAATGTGAATAAGTCACCTTTTAATGTGGGGTTCCCAGTTGAGTTAAAAAGCCTAAATAGGGAACAAGTAAAGGCTTTAGCAGAACGCTATGGTTTAAACTGTTCACAGCCAGCACTAGAACAACTATTGGCTTTGGTTAGCGGACAACCCTATCTTGTCAGACTAGCTTTTTATTATTTATGGCAACAAGGTGTCACTTTAGAGCAATTTTTATCAACTGCTCTGAGTGCAAATGGAATTTACCGCGAACACCTGCAACAACAATTGTGGAACCTCCAACAAAATCCAGACTTAATGGCTGCCTTTGCAGAGATTGTCAAAGCGGCTAAACCTGTGGAATTACCTCTAGAGCAAGCATTCAAATTGCAAAGCATGGGGTTAGTACATTTATCCGGTAATCAAGCTACCTCAAGCTGTCAGTTATATGCCAAATATTTTGGCCGTTTCCTGAGTAACCAGCAAGCATTAACTATTTAATTAAATCCATAAAGGAAATTACCATGTCTCAAGAGTCTTATATTGAAACTAAGGCCCAACCTCTTCAAGGCTGTCCTAAAGTTCCAGAGTCAATCATGACGGCCAGTCGATGTGAACTCACAGATATCCAAATGCAAATTTCTGGAAAACTCCCTCCTGATTTGCAGGGCCATGTATTCATGGTTGCTCCAGTAGGAACTGTTCACTCTGGGGGTCTTCCCTATCCCAATGGAGATTCTCTCTTGTGTGGCGACGGCATGATTTATCGGTTGGATTTTGATTCCCAAAATGAAGTGAGATTGACAACGCGCCTTGTCAAACCACCCGATTACTATGCTGACAAAGCAACCAGTCATGGCTCTAAGTATGAGAAGTACGGTTTTCGCAATCATGGCATTACCAGATTTTCTCTATCATTAGGTGTTCGTAACCAGCTAAACACAGCTTTTCTACCGATGAAGTTTTCCCCTGATTCACAGGAAAGGTTACTAGTTACCTATGATGCAGGTTGTCCTTATGAGATTGATACTCAAACCCTAGAGGTTGTTACTCCTATTGGCAGTAATCAAGAATGGCAATCTGAGTTGAATGGTTATAATGCTCCTTTTCCTGCGTTCTTGAGTACGGCTCATCCTGCTTTTGATCCTCACACACAGCAGATGTTCACAGTTAACTATGGTAGATCGTTAGCTAATTTTCTAGACACCATTCCTTTTATTTATGACCTTGAGCAACTTCCGCAAGAAATAGATGAGTTTTTAACTGCACTTAGCTCATTTCTGCGAGTAAATTTCCTCAAAGATATTTTTGATTTTTTTTCTCAATCTTTTCAAACATTTTTACAACTCTATGTCAAATTGATAGAGAAGCTAACTAACTTAAAAATTGATAACTTTGTTTATCTAATTTGTTGGGATGGAGCAGGTGCTTTAGAACGGTGGAAGCTAGTTTTACCTGATGGTTCACCTGTGCCAATTGACCAAAGTATACATCAGATTGGCGTGACGCGAGATTATGTTGTGCTAATGGATACAGCGTTCACAACAGGATTAGAACAAGTACTCAATAACCCTTTGCCAGAAAATAAAAAAGTTGAAATACTACTCAGAGACTTATTAGAACGGCCTACTTCGCCAGACTCTTTAGTTTATATTGTGCGTCGTGCTGACTTGAAAGGAGGGCAATTTCCAGCATTTAATCAGCAGGAGGTTGAAGTATTAGTACAAAAAGTTGTGTTACCTTTGGCAACAGCACATTTTTTAGTAGACTACGACAACCCTCAAGGAAACATTACACTCCATGCAGCCCATATCTGCGGTATGGAAGTAGCTGAATGGGTTAGAAAATATGATGTTTCCGCTTATAACCCCCAAAATCCTGTGCCATCGTATCTGTCCGGTATGGAAAATAATGAAACAGATATCGGGCGTGTGGGACGCTATTTAATTAATGGAGAAACTGGAGATATAGTTGAGTCACATATTATTTCTGATGCAGAATGTACTTGGGGTGTAGAACTCTATGCTTATCCTCAGCAAGATCCCCAGACAAAAGAACCTTTAGATCGCCTGGAAGACATTTACTGGTGTTCTTTTGGCTTATGGAAAGATTTGATGACACAATTTATTACTAATCTGTATAAGAATTACCGAAATCGGCAAGTTCCTCTGGCAAAAGTGCTGAACTTGGCTGACAAGGGAATATCTGCCTATTTATTTCGACTTCATGCCTCGTCTACAGAAGCACTAGCGATCTGCGATCGCTATCAATTCCCTGCAGGACATATGACGCTTTCACCCCAGTTTATTCCCCGTCCTGATGCTGAAAAACCAACTGATGGTTATATAATCTGCACAGTCTGGTATGAAAACAAAAATGAATTCTGGCTCTTTGATGCCAATCATTTATTTGAAGGGCCTCTATGTCAATTATCCCATCCTTCACTTGATTTTGCTCTAACCTTGCATACCGCTTGGTTGCCAAGTATTGGAAAACGTGAAGCCACTTATTATATTAATGTGCGCGAAGATTACAAGGAATTAGTACACCAAGCATCTCAAAAACATCCTGATATTCAGGATTTATTTGATCGAGAAGTTTACCCTCATTTTGAATGAGCTTCAAAACCTAGTTGATAATTTCATACCTAGTGGTAAGTTCCACTGTAGAAACTATGAAGTTAATTTTTACTAAGTCCTAAGTCTCAAAGGATAGCGTAATCTTCTAAATTCTGAATCATGAATTCTGTGATCAACCCTGTAGAGACGTTCTGACAGAACGTCTCTACTTTAGTAAAGATAATAGGAATTATGCAAGTTATGATTACTATAGCAGGATATGAAATTTTTGAAAAAATTCATGAAGGTACGGGAACAGTTGTTTACCGAGGCAAGAAAAAACAGAAACAACAGCCAGTAATCATTAAATTGCTCAACTCTGAGTATCCTACATTAGAAGAAATTACTAATTTACGGCATGAATATAAAGTCCTCAAAGACTTTACAAGTAAACGAGTTGTTAAACCTTATAGTTTAGAAAAATACCAGAATAGTTTTGCATTGATTATAGAAGATTTTGGTGGTCAGTCTTTAAGTCAAATTCTCATATCTCAGCAATTAAATATTTCCGAGTGTTTACAAATAGCGATCGCCCTAGCAGAAACATTAATCGATTTAGAGCAAGCCGCAATTATTCATAAAGATATTAAGCCTAGTAATATCATTATCAATGTCGAAACCGGACAAGTTAAATTAACTGATTTTGGTCTGTCATCACGACTATTTTTAGAAAAACAAACTATCAGCAACCCTAACTTATTAGAAGGTACTTTGGCTTACATGGCACCTGAACAAACAGGGAGGATGAATCGCTCGATTGACTATCGTACTGATTTCTACTCTTTGGGAGTGACTTTATATGAAATGTTGACAGGGATACTGCCATTTACAACCCACGATCCACTTGAGTTGGTTCACTGTCATATTGCCAAACAACCTGTACCACCTTACCTGCACAAGCAGATTCCTCCTTCTGTTTCAAATATTGTGATGAAACTTTTAGCTAAAAATGCTGAGGAACGATATCAAAGTGCAGAGGGACTTAAATTCGATTTAGAAACTTGCTTACTACAGCTACAAACCACTGGAAAAATTAAAGATTTTATCCCCGGTCAGCGCGATCGCGGTAGTCAACTTTTAATACCACAAAAGCTTTATGGCAGAGAACAAGAAGTTGCTACGCTAATGGATGCTTTCTCGCGAGTCAGCCAGGGTGCAACAGAAATGATGCTAGTTTCTGGTTATTCAGGTATTGGTAAAACTTCAATTGTAAATGAGGTTCACAAACCCATTGTTGCCGCCAGAGGATATTTCATTACAGGTAAATTTGACCAGTTTAAGCGGGATATTCCCTATGCTGCTTTAATTCAGGCTTTCCAAGAATTAATTCGTCAGCTATTAACAGAGAGTGAGCAACAGATTACGATTTGGAAACACAAACTACTAAAGGCGTTAGGTACTAACGGTCAAGTTCTCATTGATGTGATTCCAGAAGTAGAGTTAACTATTGGTTCACAGCCTGATGTTCCTAAGCTAGGCGCTGCTGAATCTGAAAATCGATTTAACCGTGTTTTTCAACAATTTGTCAATGTTTTTTGCCAGCCCGAACATCCATTAGTTATTTTTTTAGATGATTTACAATGGGCTGATTCTGCATCTTTGAAATTGATTAGGTTGTTGATTACAGATGATAGTAGCCAATATTTATTCTTGATTGGTGCCTACCGAGACAACGAAGTCAACCCTACTCACCAATTAATACAAACGTTACAAAAGATACGTCAAACGGATACTATGGTGTATAATATCACCGTAGAACCTTTGTTACTTACCCATGTCCGACAACTAGTAGCAGATACACTATATGGTGCGATGCCTGCGGCGAATGTTCGCGTAGCGTCTCGTTCGACGAAGTCGTTTCTGAAGGGTAGAGAAGCCATCGCTACTAACAGAGTTGAGTTATTAGCCGAGTTAGTTTTTAATAAAACTCAGGGTAATCCCTTTTTCTTAAATCAGTTACTCAAAAGCTTATATAACGAAAATCTGCTAGTGTATCAGGTAGCTACAGATAGCTGGTGTTGGGACATTCAGCAAATTCAAGCTGTTGGTATTACTGACTACAATATTGTTGAATTGATTGCTAGTAATATCCGCAAATTGCCACCAGAAACACAGAAAGTTTTACAGTTAGCAGCCTGTATTGGTGACCAATTTAGTCTAGAAGTTTTGGCAACTGTCAATGAAAATTCAGACGTTGTAACAGCTACTCATTTGTGGAGTGCATTGCAAGCTGGTCTAATTCTGCCTTTATCTTCAAATTACAAAATCCCTTTCGCATTTGGAGAGACAGAATCAGACCTTTGGAAAGCTAGTAATGTCAAAATTGACTATAAGTTTTTGCATGACCGAGTGCAACAAGCAGCTTACTCTCTGATTTCCGAAACCAAAAGAAAACCTACTCATTTAAAGATTGGAAAGCTTCTACTAAAGAATACTACACCAGAAACCCAAAAAGATAATATATTTGCCTTAGTTAATCAATTGAATTTTGGAATTGACTTACTAACAACGAAAATCGAAAAAGATGAGTTAGCACAATTAAATCTCATCGCTGGTCAAAAAGCAAAAGCTGCAACAGCTTACGAAGCTGCTGTGAAATACTTGAATATAAGTCTACAACTAATACATCCTCATAGTTGGGAAAATCAATGTATATGGATTTTACAATTATATATAGAGACAGCAGAAGCAGAATATCTCAATACTAATTTAGAGCGAGCATTATTTTTATGTGATTTAGCTATCAAAGAGGTTAATAATCTTTTAGACAGCCTGAAATTTTATCAAATAAAACTGAAGATTTATTTAGCTAAAAATGAAATTAATACTGTTTTAGATATTGGTCAGCATATTTTAAAAATGCTAGGCATCTCCTTAATAGAATCAACACCAGAAAATCTTGAGATTGATCAGTTGGCTAGCCTATCACTTATGACTGATCCATACAAGCTAGCAGCGATGGAGATTTTAATTCTTATATTTGCTCCTGCTTGTTTTGGAGAAAGCGCCATAGCATTACCAATTCTGTATACAATGATTGAACTTTCTAGGCAATACGGTAATTCACCTCCGTCTATTTATGCTTATGCAATTTACGGTACGATCGCTGGTTGGTTGATACCAAATATTAATTTGGCTGATCAAATAGGTCATTTATCTTTAAAAGTATTAGAGCAATTAAATGCTAAACAATTTAAATCTAAAGCATTTGTAACTATTAATACCAATATTAATTATAAAAAACAGCATATTAAAGCAACTATAAATAATTTATATCAAGCAATTGAAAGTGGTTTAGATGTTGGAGATATCGAGTTTGCTTGTCATGCAGCCAATTTCTATTGTTGCCATGTCTTTTTTGTTGGCGAACATTTAGAAATCGTTGCAAAAAACCAGGCTGATTATATTAATTTTATTAGTAAATTTGAGCAACAGCATCCACTATTATTAACTAGGATTTGCGCCCAAACAGTAGATATTTTACTAAATGAATCTGTAGCAAAAACACAATTAATCGGTGATATTTTAAATGAAGAAGAGATTATATGTTATTTACTATCGAGTAAAAATTTAATATCTTTATTTAATATTTACTTTTATAAATTGTTTCTTTGTTATTTTTTTGAAGAATATCAGAATTCTTTAAAATTTGCCAATATTGCATTAAATTATGCTGGCTTTATCCAAGGTGAGTTTATCTTTACACTGCATAACTGGTTTTTTTCTTTAGCATTATTGGCTGAATATGGTAATAATTTATCATTTAGAAATCAACAAAAAAATGAGTTGTTAGAATACTTACAGCAAGTAGATGAAAATCAGAGAACTATGAAATACTGGGCTGAACATGCTCCCATGAATTATGAACATAAATATGAATTAGTGGAGGCAGAAAAGGCTAGAGTATTGGGACAAACACTTGCAGCTATGGAATACTACGACCGTGCTATAGCTGGCGCTCGAGAAAACGGATATATTCAAGAAGAAGCACTAGCTTATGAATTAGCAGCAAAATTTTATTTAGCTTTGGGACGGCGAGAAATTGCGCGAACCTATATGACCAAAGCACACTATGGTTATATCTGCTGGGGAGCAATTGCCAAAGTCAAAGATTTAGAATCAAAATATCCACAGATAATTCAGGCATCAAAAAAAGATTCAACATTAGATAAAAATAATATTTTTCATTCTTCGACTACAAGCAGTAATTCACAAGTATTGGATGCCACAACAATTATTAAAGCTTCTCAAACTCTTGCTAGTGAAATTATTTTAGAAAAATTACTAAAAAAGTTAATGACTATTGTAATTGAGAATGCTGGTGCTCAAACTGGTTTTCTAGTTTTAAAGCAGCAAGAACAGCTATTTATTCAGGCTAAGGGTGCTGTAGATAACTCGGAGGTAGTAGTAGGCCAATCAGTCCTAGCTGAAACTAGCCAACAGTTACCCAATTATTTAATTAACTATGTAGTCAGAACTGGAGAAGATTTAATTTTAATTGATGCCACCCATGAGGCAAGATTTGCCAAAGATGTATATGTTATTGAAAACCAACCTAAATCTGTATTGTGTACACCGATTATTCACCAAGGTGAGCTTTTTGGTCTACTGTACTTAGAAAATAATATTGCTATCGGTGCTTTCACATCAGAGAGATTAGAAGTTTTGAAAATTTTATCTTCTCAAGCAGCAATTTCAATTAAGAATGCTCAACTTTATCAAAATCTTAAGCAAGAAATAAGAGAGCGCCAACAAGCAGAAGAAGCATTACGTGAGAGTGAGAAAAAGTTAGAAGCTAAAGTTCAAGAACGAACCAAAGAGTTAAGCCAAACTTTAGAAATCCTCAAAGCCACTCAAGCTGAATTAGTGATTGAGAACGCTTTATTAAGAAGTGTAGAACAAACTCTTACTTATGAATATCAGGTAGGGGGAAGTTTGCCCATAGATGCACCTACTTATGTGGTACGTCAAGCAGATAGACATCTTTACAAGGCTTTGAAACAGGGAGAATTTTGTTACATTTTCAATGCTCGACAGATGGGCAAGTCTAGCTTGCGAGTGCAAATTATGAAAAGGCTACAAGCCGAGGGCTTTGCCTGTGCAGCTATCGATATTTCAGAAATTGGTAATTACCAGCTGACTATGGAACAGTGGTATGCAGGTTTCATTTATATATTAGCCAGTAGTTTAAATATTTTAAATGAAGTTAATATTCGTATTTGGTGGCGCGAGTATGAATTTTTATCCCCAGTGCAACGTCTTAGTAAGTTTATAGATGAAATAGTATTAGAAAATATTTTGCAAAATAATATTGTTATTTTTATAGATGAGATTGATAGTGTTATCAACCTTAATTTTGACATAGATGACTTCTTTGTACTAATACGAAATTTTTATAATAAACGAGCTGATATCCCAAAATATAAACGTCTCACTTTTGTTTTCCTGGGAGTAGCAAATCCTTCTCAATTAATTCAAGACAAAAAACGAACGCCTTTTAACATTGGTCAAGCAATTCAACTAAGTGGCTTTCAAGTGCATGAAGCTCAACCGTTGCTACAAGGACTAGCTGAACGAGTAAGTAATGCTCAGAATGTCCTTAAGGAAGTATTAGTCTGGACAGGTGGACAGCCTTTTCTAACCCAAAAACTTTGTAAGCTTATCCGGAATTCATCAATCAGCATTCCTCAGGGTAGTGAAGCCGATTGGATAGAGAACTTAGTGCAAGCACAGGTGATTGAGAATTGGGAAACACAAGACGAACCTGAGCATTTAAAAACTATACGCGATCGCCTCCTGAATCTGGAATCCTCTATTGTTCAGATATTAAAGCTATATCAGGCAGTTTTGCATCAAGGCGAGGTCGGTACGGTTGATAGTCCAGAAGAAAAGGAATTACTATTATCAGGTTTGATAGTCAGGCAGCAGGGTAAATTAAGAGTCCATAACCGAATTTACGAATTGGTATTTAATGCCGATTGGGTTGAGCAAATGGTGTGCAAATATGCCCATTAAAAAGCCGTGGTTAGTAACTGGCATAACACTAAATTTTTTCTCTGATAACCACTAAAGAATTATAAATGTATTCGCTTTTCTTTGTTTCCGGATCTGTATGCGTCCCTGATAGGTAATCATAGGTGACGACGATCTCCAACTCATTATCACTGCTGTAAAATTGAGTGACTTTGTGTTCGCCCTCTGCGTTTTTGTAAAAGCTCTTGTAGTCAGATGGTGCGTTCACAGTCGCCCACAGCGAGTTATCGCCGACATAGGGGATATCAAACATACAAGCGTATGTCTTTTTTGTATCGCCAGATCTAGGATCTTTCAATGTGAGACTCATTGCGTAACCTAAACCATAGAACTGGGAGTCGCTCTGAAATCTAAATGCGGTGCCATTGTACCACTTACCAAGAGAAATACCGCCTGGTCCAGTTTGGTTGGTCAGTGCTGGTATATCTTTTGAAGTCAAGTTGTGAAGATTCCCCTCATAGATATAGGGAAAATCTAAAGACAAATCATATTTCGTAAGATTAAACACATACACGTTTTGATAACTATAATGCAGAACAAACTCTACGATGAGAAAAATCGCTGCAATAATAATGATCCCAACCAGCGTATATGCCAATGCAGCACTAGTAATTGCAGAGAATACGCCATCAGCAACTAGCTCACCGACGGCTACTTGCGCTGACACAAAAGCAGCTTCCACCGCTTCTCCACCAATTATTTCACCTATAAAAGCTCTTAAAAACGTGTATCCCAGCCTCATGACCCCCGATACCGCAGTCCATAAGGTACGAAATAGCTGCGTGTTTATGTTCATCAGAACATCCGAGAAGGCTACTGTACCGTATTGTGCAACAATAGCAGCTACTGTTGCGGAAATTCCTTCAGTGCCGAATACATAAACTGCGAGATTGATGACAACATTCGTCGAAGATTCAGTACCGAAATGCATCGGAATGTTCATATTCACAAAGTACTTCTTGCCATTGATTGTAATGTAAGTCTCATCAGCTTGAATGTTGTACTTCCGAGCAAGTGTCTGAATCTGGTTATTGTCAGTAACCTCTGTGAGAGTTACACTACCAAGAATGTCTGAATTGCTAATCGAAATACTGTGGTTTACGCCATCAATATCAGTCTTGTAAGTCCAACTAATTTTTCCATCAGAACCTTGTACTTGTTTGAGATCTTCAAACGTGGTTTCGGAAAAACGCTTAAAGAACTTTCCTTGAAGAAACATTTCTTGAGAAATATTTTTTGTTGTGGAACCATCAATTATCCCATCGGCTGCCATTGCCCCAACCATTCCATTACTAGAGAATAATGATGTGACAGAAGTAATTTTGATTTGTTGGTTTAGAACGGTATGAGTACCACCTTCGGTCATAGTACCTTTAAACCCAATTGGTCCTTCGCCAGCATAGGTCATGGTGCCATTGAGGGTTTTTCCACCGTCATCAGATTTTAGGTTGAGTTCGACCACATTCTGGTTACTGCGGGAACCGAGAATCCATTTGCCTCCACTGTGCCAAGGTGCGGCATCTCCTCCCCATTGGTTTTCAACTGTATAATTATTGCCGTTGCCGCCAGATTGGGTAGCGCGAAAACCAATTGGTCCTTCGCCAGCATAAGTCATAGTGCCATTGAAGGTTTTTCCACCATCAACAGACTTAACATTGATAGCCACAACATTCTGGTTAGAGCGACCTCCAATCACCCATGTGCCACCTTCATGCCAAGGAGCCGATGAACCACCCCATTGATTTTCCACTTG
This sequence comes from Nostoc minutum NIES-26, assembly GCA_003326215.1. GTDB lineage: Bacteria > Cyanobacteriota > Cyanobacteriia > Cyanobacteriales > Nostocaceae > Dendronalium > Dendronalium minutum. The sequence goes on from LXQD01000309.1 coordinate 13,450, forward strand.
ATATAAAGTCATAATTCTCCTGATACGATAATTTTCAATGATTAGACATCTCCCACGAGCAGAGCAACATGAAACTCTTGCACTACCCGAGTTGAAATCTAATTTTTGGAGATGTCTATTGGGTATGAAGCGAATGATTGAATACTAAATTTAGCGGGTCGCTACACTTTCGGATGCACCTTTTCATGGGGGTATGACGAAATACGTGCAAAATGACCCACGTTGTAAACTTTTGTAATGCAGAGTCTCAAAACCCTTGATTATTCGATGTTTCAACATCCAACTTCAGTATTGTCTTCAGAGCAAAACATTCCCTAAAACAATCATTTATGGGCAAGTTTGATGAAGTGGCAAGGGTGAAAAGTCGATTCTACGGTCATGAATGTAAAAAGCTCCAATATCATTTTTGGACAAGTTAGTAACTCTAGAAAGTGCTTTTTGTAATTCTTCTTTACAATGTGTCTGATTTTACACGTATTTCGTCATGACCCCCCGTAGGCAATCCCATGTTCCGTCACTGATGAACGTATAAAGAACGACTTAGGCTCCTACTCATGTCCTTAAATGAGTTCATTATTCATCGTTTATCGGTCAGGGCGTACCATAAACAAAAGTCGAATTTATGGCTACCGATAACATCGGTGTACAAACGTGATACCGAAGGATGTGCAGTTCCACCACTGGACATTAGGGTTCAGGCATTTAGCTTTAACCATATCGTTCAGGCGTTGCAAAACCGTAACATACACGTTTTCTGTTACTTTCCGCTTTACGAACATGCTCTTGTCCCCTCGCCCTTTCGGGTCTAGGTTAGTTGTTCGCCTTGGAGTCAGTTGCCCTGAACTCCAGCCAACTGTGTTGGCAATTCAATCAGTGCGTACCACGGCGCACAGTTTTCCCGCACCCAGCTTCCGATGTTCTTAGCACTTAGCTTTTGCTCATGTGTAGGTAATCATGGCAGCTTTCATGAATTGCTATCAGATTATCCTTTTTCCAGTTACCGTGGTTTTCGTCTTTGTGATGTAGGTGTACCCGTTCATCAGACAGGAATTTTAGACCACAGATTGCACACGTATGGTTTTGCCGTTTTAAAGCTCTGTTGGTTTCGCCGTCATAGAGCTTGCTGTTACGCTGACTCCAGTAGAGGATATCTCCGTCAAATGGAGATTTTTCACCCTTGACATTGACGTGCTTGCTTTCGGAGTAGGGAACCTTGGGGAATGCTTTATCCAGTAGTTTCTTACTAGAGTAGCGATTTTTCTTGGTTTCCTTGTTGAATACCTTGAACGCTCTGTGTTGGATGTGGTACAGCGAGAACCGTGACCCGTCCATTTTGCAGAAGCGGTGGTAATTCCTCCAACCTCGTACCACTGGGGCTAATTTAAGAGCCTTAACTGTAGCACCATAATTCGAGTTGTTGACGACTTGGCTTTTCGCTTGTCTCCGGCTCGAATAGCTTTGTACACGCGCTTTTGTAGGCGGAATAGATTACGTCGGAATTGCTTCCAAGGTAGGTTTTTCCAGGATTCACTAGCATTGCTGCTGTGTCTAATCATGCTCTGTTCCAGTTTGTGTATTCTGAACACCTCAGACCAATTACGGTCTGTCCTACCCGAACTGAGGGAGTTCCGCTACTCGTCTAGCCTACGCAAGGGTTCGACCTTCCCTTTGACCCTCAGCTCGTTTTTATTCGTTCCCTCGGTGAGATTGTTTGTTTCTTTAGGTGTAGCCAATTCAACTACTGAATCCCCTAGACTCTTGCCGCTATTTCCAATAAGAATGCTGCGGGGGTTAACTTCAGTGAGGTCGGGGGTTTTATGTTGCGCCCCGCTTGGGAGTAAGTTGCTTTTCTAGGCTCTGTTTCACCATAGAAACTCCCCATTAGCGCCAGTGTCACCTCGCAACAAGTGTCTGTTTGCGCCCTGTTCCCAGCTTCACCCTCCAGAAACCGAGTCTGGTCAGTGTGGGCAGATAGGGAGTCATACCTGAGTCTGGTAGACGGGACTTTCACCCGTATTCCTCCGAGAGTTCAACCGTTACCATTTCTGATTTTGGTTGGTGAAGTTATTTACGGACTATTACCGTGATTCATTCACATCGAATCGCACTATGGATCTCCCATAGGTGTCGGACTTACCATCTTTCACAAAGCAGAAACATAAAGTCCGACACCTATACTGACCTCGTTAGCTAGGCACCACGTCGCGTATCACAACAAGCGAGTTGTATAAGTATAGTTTGTTTCCTGTTTCTGGATCTTCATGCTGACCACTAAGATAATCGTAAGTAACAATTATGTCTTGATGTCCATCAGTGTCATGATACTGGGTCACCTTTTGAGTACCAGAGTTGGAGCGATAGTATTGTTTGTAATCACCAGGATCCTTTGCTGAAGCAAACAGTGAGTTATTACCAGCATACGGGATATCAAACAAGCAAGCGAATGTTTTTACGACATTCTGCGTTTTGGGATCTTTGAGCTTAAAGCGCATTGTATATCCCAACCCAAGAAATTCGCTGTCGCTTTGGAACCGAAATGCTAAGCCATTGTACCAAGTGCCTAGATCAATACCGCCTGGTCCTTTTCGATGTTGACTTGCGAGTACAACTTGGTTCGGCACATTGTGTGGATTTCCTTCATTATTGTAGGGGAAGTCAAACTCAACGTCGTAGTCTGTGAGGTTGTAGAAATAGACGTTCTGATAGCTTTCATGCAGAACGAACTCAATAATCAGGAATAGAGTAACTATAATTATTACACCAACGACAGAGTACCTCAGGGTTTTAGAAGTCAAACCTTCAACTGAATCTGCCCATGCTTCACCAGCAACTGCACGGGCTGCTACAACTGCGGCATCTACACCTTCACCCTCTATCAAAGTCCTGATGAACGTCACGATAAACCGGAAACCGGCTTTCATGGCTCCAGAAACAACAGACCAAAGCGATTTGAAAAGAGCGGAACTAATATTTTTTAATGCATCTATAAACGCATCACCGCCGAATTTTGCAATAATCGCTGCGATCGTTGCCGCCATCGCAGCATCGCCAATTACAAAAACACCTAAGTTGATCCAAGTGTCATTGTTTTGACCTGTTCCGAAGTGCATCGGAATATTCATGTTGACGAAATACTTTTTCCCATCAATGGTAATATAAGTCGATTGTGGGTCGATATTGTATTTCTTTGCCGTTTCATCGATCTGGCTTTGACTGGTAACTTCTGTCGTCGTGATGCTTTGGAGAATTTCAGCTTTCGACAAATAGAAATTGAAATCCTGGTTATCAATTGTCTGCACCGCAGTCCACACAGTATCTCCATTGGGCTGCTCGACTTCTTGGAGACCCTCAAAATCTAACTTCGAGAACGTCTGCATAAACTTACCTTGTCGGTAACTTTGCTGCGACATATATTGTGTTGTTGCATCATTCAGTGTTTGACTACCCGTGACTTTACTCACCATTCCATCAGGGGCAAATGAAGAACTAGGCTTAGAGAATCTCACCTGATGACTTGCGTCCGACGGATCTTTTACGGTCTGGGCACTACCTTCAGTCATAGTGCCTTTAAACCCAATCGGTCCTTCGCCAGCATAGGTCATGGTGCCATTGAGGATCTTGCCACCGTTATCAGATTTTAAGTTTAGTTCGACCACATTCTGGTTAGTGCGGGAACCGAGAATCCATTTGCCTCCAGTATGCCAAGGTGCGGCATCTCCTCCCCATTGGTTTTCAACTGTATAATTATTATCGCTAGATCGAGTAGCGCGAAAGCCAATCGGTCCTTCGCCAGCATAGGTCATGGTGCCATTGAGGGTTTGTCCGCCATCAACAGACTTAACATGGATAGCGACAACGTTCTGGTTAGGACGACAACCGATCGCCCACTTGCCACCTTCATGCCAAGGAGCTGATGAGCCACCCCATTGATTTTCTACTTGGTATAACGTCATAATTCTCCTGATGTAATATTGTCAGTAGTTCTACTTAATAGTGAGACTTAGACAAAAAGTAGTCAGAAATAACCCTCTTCTAAGAAACAGAAATGTTTCTTTACATCCATTGGGAATGCGATCGCTTTCCTCAGACGCTTTTGTCACTCTCGGAAAACAATAATCGAAGCAAGATTCTGAAACTTTTATTTGAAAGACTGAGTTCAATTTAACCCTCAACTTTCATACGAACAATCGCAGTTTAGGCTCTTAAGGACAAACTTAATAACTATCAACTGCTAATCTCCCAAAGCTAGTACTAGCCTCAGATTCAGGATTTTCAAAATTAAATGTTTACAATAGTAAATTCTTTTAAGATCGGACAGACTGTTATCTTTGGAAAAACTAGTAGGTTATCTTCGGACACCGTTTGCAAATTCAAAAATTCTCAACGTTTAGTCCCTAAAGTCAGATTTGAGTGACAGTAGTATAAGGCTTTCAAATTCCTGTATTACTGTAGTACATAGCGTTACTGTACAAACTTGGGAACTTGGGAAATCATACGCTAAGGAATTTGTTAAGCCATTACCGCGCAAGAACAGTGCGAGATAATGGCAACCAAAAGTATTGATATTACTTGCTTCTGACAACAAAAGTAAGAAATACTGTCTTGGAGTTTCTTACTTTGAGGTTTTTAGAGTATTTTCCCATCTGCTATCTTGAGGCGATCGCCTGAGTACCCCATTCCTGATAAGCAACTTTTATTAACGCTATCAGCCTTTTGATGTCAAGTCCTGTTAACCAATTGTAACAATATTGTTATATTACTTTACATTAGATAACAAACAAGAGAAACAACTATGTACACCACTGTTAATGAAAACGGCGTTCTCAACAACTACCCAACTGAACCCCAGGTATACTGCGCTGAGTACCCTGCAATTTGGGAACAACGCAAATACGTTATACAGGGTGTCTTCGCTACATTACTTGTCACCACTCTAGTTTTGGTTGGTATTAGCGTTAGCTAAGATTTTTGCGCCTTCGGTATCGGTATCTCAAGCTCGACTATTGGGCTTCTCCCCCGAACCTCGGTACTTAACGCCGGAGTTTTTTGTTGTGGAGTGGGTATTGAGCCGAGATGCGACCAAAAACCTGCAAGATGACCTGAAAAGGTTTGATTTTACGTTGTAAATAACGGCTTTTTTGACTGGGAAGTAACAAATTATCAAAGCCAGACAGAACAAGGGTTTCCAGACCATCTTGCAGAAAATTACTCAAATCTCAGCTCAATATCAATTTTTGGTTGCCTTCTTTCGTCACTGGTATGTCGTGATATCGCTAAAAAACGAAATAACGTTTTCTTGCTTTCTTGCTTTAGCTATTTCGTTTTGTAACTCTCAGCACAAGATAGAGACACTGGATGTCCCTTCTGTCAATTTTACTGATTTACGAGATAAGAGTGTGGGCAGAGAGATAGATTTATAAGTAAGAAACTTTTACTTGATACCAACATTTTCCAAGAAAGCCAGCAGGCTCACACCATACTCAGACCCTAATCTACAGTAATTCCAAAAACCCTTAGCTTTGTTGGTAATAAATCATCAAGATTTTTAATGTGTTCATCAGTTAATTCAATTAAATTAAACTCATATTTTTGATAGATACGCTGTTTTTCTTGCTTCCGGTACAGATATTCTGGATTGTCTTCATAACCCCAATACTCAATGTAAACTCTACCAGATGGAATATAGAAATCGCAGTAAACCTCTTCTTCAATAGGCAGTTTGCGCTCATAAGCATGAACTAAACTTGCCATATATAACCAATTATCGATTGCTAACTCAGCTTTTGAACGCACCCAGTGTCCATCAGTTGTGCGATAACTTCCGGCATGAAACTTTTCTCTAAATTCTAGCTTGCTGTTATCACCATTTGAGTTAGTTTCTGTATCCTGTAGGCTGGCGCGGCGAAATGTATCAATAAAAATTTGATTATTTAAGATTCCTTCTGACCAGAGAACATAATAATTATTTTTATTATTATCGTATTTTTGAACTGCACCAAAACTCAGTCCTAAACGTGTAGCTAACCAACCATTTTGTACTTTATCTAATAATCCAAGTTCTGCAAGAATAGGGTTAATTGCATTTCTAGATGAACCTAGTCTTTCACTAATTTTGGTAGCTGAAAGTAACACAGAGGTAGATGAGGGAGATTGAGCAACATTTTTAGGTACTGGAGTAGAGCTTACTGCTTTGTTTACTGTTAGTTTATTTGCTTTCCAATGTTCATAACATAGTGTGTGACCTGGCTTGGCAACCAATTGAGTACAGCCTGATATAGAACAAACATCCAACATTTTAGGATATAGTCTTTCTAACTAAAGTTAATATCCAGAACATAGCATTATAAAAGTTGGGTAACACCCGAACTTCTACTATAAAAATTCGTTTTTACCTGTGAATTTACTAGTAAGGAGTGTATGGGCATTGCGTACTAATTTTCGGCGGTCGCTAATTTTAGGCAAGTTGCTCTTTCACAGACTATTCTGTACTGATGTGGTCATAGGCTTATTTCCTCGCCTCAAGAGCGCGATCGCTTGCTTGTTTCTTAGTTCTGTTGCTCCTGGTACGCTCGCTCCCTAGTCAGTTTCCCACATAACCAGGGGGCAAGCGCTGTTTGGCAATAAAACTGAGGGTCAGGCAATGCGATCGCGGTCTTTGGCGAAAAATATGCTGATGACGGCATGAGGGCAAAACTGCCAACTAGAAAGCATTCAACCTCTGATTAACCCAACATTCCGCGAGCGCCCAACTTTTAATGAACAGATGCTACTAGGCTCCGCTAAGACTAGGAAAATCCAGCTATTTATAGTAAATCTAGTATAGAAAGCTATTTTGTCTCAAAAAGAGCAATGAAGAGTGTTCTTAGGCGTATATTGATTTGTGATGATGTCGCTGATGACTCTTTTCTTTTGAAAACGATTTTACAAGCAGAGGACTGTCTGGTTGAAATCGTTGATTCGGGTGCAGGGGTACTTGCCTTACTTGAAACAAACCATAACGCGCCTGACCTGCTAATACTAGATGTAATGATGCCAGAAATGAATGGATTTGAAGTTGTTCGCCAACTGAGAGAATCGACAAAATTTCCATTTATTTCTATTTTGTTAGTGACAAGTTTGAATGACGATGATGCTAATAAGGATCTTGATATAAAGATTGATGGATTTATCCAAAAGCCTATTGACCCTGATGTAGTAATCGCTCAAGTCCGAAGAATTTTATCCAAAAGTTGAGAAAAATATTTTAAAATGAAGAGGTGATGCAGATCGATTTATAATAGTAAATATGGGCTAGATAATGACTGTTTATGGATAAGAGTTCCAAAGATGTAGAAGCTGTAGAAGAAATTTTTATAGCTATAGAAGTTTCGGAGTTGAATAATGTAGTTATCCTTCAAGGGTCAGCAATTGTTGATTTAGCCGAATTTCAATTAACACCTCAAGAAACTATGAAGTTTAAAAGAATATTTGAAAAAGTGAATACCAAACTCGCAGAGTCATTATACGAACAATTTCCTGCTACTTCAATTATCTCTGAAATTCGGGTAAAATCGCAGTGATTAAGCAACTATCTCTTGATTAGCGATTAGCTTTTACCATATCGCATCTGCAAGGGTTATCAGAGAATTATCATTGTTGAATCTGGTATTCTACAGGAGATGTCGTGAAATGGTAGCTTTCCCTGAATGCAGTCACAACAAAAATACCCCCATGTTTGTTTTGGGGGCAGGCAGATCGTCAATGGGTTTAACGTGTAGAATCCGATAATTCTAGTTCGATATAAATATTTCCGTATATGTGTCTATGCTAGCACTCGTAAATTTTTGGGTAAACAGCGATCGCTAACTCTTGAAAATAGCTTTATAACAACTGAACAAGCTGCTGTTTTTCTCAATGCGGATGACTGATTAGGAAGATTGCAGCATCAGAGTGTGGAACTCAGTTAAAGACTGGATCGCCTACCTTATTTAATCAAAATTAGCAACTAAGTACTGCATTACTGCATCAATTACTGCATTACTGAATGACTGTATTACTCTTCCACGTCTTTAAGGGCTTCATCCAGCAGCAATCGCACAATTTCAGCCTTTTTCCTCCTAGTCTTTGCTGCTAGCAAGGACAGCTTTTGGTGCATTGACTCTGGTAAGTCCACAGTTAGTCTGATTGTTGCTTCTTTAGGAGCAGTCGGCTGAAGTTGAGACATAATGCTAGGCTTGGTTGCTTTATGAGTGGGTTTTGATGTTGCAATTGGCTCTTGTTCGGCTTCTGGTTGAGTCTCGTTTTGAGTTTCTGTCTGCTCTTGCTCTTGAAGTTCAGTCTCACCCTTCGGGTTTGCAATCGCCTGCGGAGGTAAACCCTCCTTTGTTGCTGACTCACCATAGACAAACTCACGAGCCAGAGCATCATCAAGGGACTTTCGTTTTTTATTAGTCATTTGATCATCCCCAAAATTTCTTTGAATAGCCGCTCATATTCACGTTGAGATTCAGTTGCAGGACGACCAGCTAAATCCCAAATTGTGGCAGCTTGACCGAAGGTATCGGCGATCGCTTGTTTTTGGTGAATAACTGTTTTTAAAATTGTCACTTCTTTGGTTTTCGATAGGAGTGAGATCGCTTCATCCAGTAACTTTGTACCCTTAATAGCACGGCTGATAAATATTGCTGCCTTGGGTGCGTCTCCACGCACTGACTGAGCTTGTTTGATTAAGCGAACAGCATCGCTAGCAGATTGCAGGTCTAACCCTGTTGGCTGACACGGAACTACGGCTAAGTCAGTCCGAAATAATATCGCCCTGCTAGCTTCAGAAAGACCAGCCGGGCCATCCACAATTAGATAATCACACTCTTGCGCTAAAGGAGGAATTTGCTCTAAGAGTTCATCGGGTGATTGCAACACAGTAGTTGGGATTGAATTAGACTCCATCGAAGTCAGCCAAATTGAACTGCTACGTTGAGCATCAGCGTCTAAAAGCTGAACTTTGTGCCCCTTGCGAGATAGCCAACAACTGATGTGAACTGCGGATGTTGACTTGGAGCAACCACCTTTTTGATTGACAAATGCAATTACTGTCATACTGCATTACTTACTGCATTACTGCATTTATATAAAAATATTAGAATTCTGTAAGCTCAACTTTACGACCATCAGGGTCTATTAACACTACCCGACGACCCCACGGGGTTGACTAGATAGTGGGTAATACGGTATCTCCAATTTCTTGAAGTTTAAGAAGTACAGCATTGATGTTGGCGACTTTAAACCCCAGCATCGTTGCACCACCTTGTACCGTACTGGGCGCAGACCCATCGCGCCCTGGATAAATTTCGATTGTACTTGTACCCAACGTACAAGCATTTCGGAATTACCCCTTGACCGTGGCATTCTTGGTCGAACTCCAGCTCAAAAGCTTTGTAGAATGACAAAGTTTTTGGGACATCAGCAGTTCTTAAAACCACCAAATTTAGCTCAAGCTGATACATTGCTTATACTTAAATATTTACTGCATTACTGCATTACTGCATTAAGCAATAGATTAAAGTGAGAAGTAATTAGCTATGGTACAGGAAAAAGTTTGTCGTTGGGTTCAAAGTTTGTTCGCCTGTTGCGGCCTTAGTCAAAGATGGAAATTACTCGAATACTTGTTACTCGATGCATAGGCTTTGTTGATTTCTCCGTCGTCACCAATTCTTCTGCACCAACAGACAACGCAGCTGCCACATGCAGTGCATCCACTGCTGCTAAACCAAACTGGCAAGCGATATGATAAGCGTCTTGCACAATCCTTTCCAAATCACTAGCCCAGTAAGTGACACTGCTAAAAAATGTTTCGTAGAATTCGGCTTCGGCGATTTGGCGGTTGTAAACTGCTTTTGGAAGTACTTCCAGCTTGACGAATTCACTGGAGGCAAACTCACGTTCGGAATCAGTTAAGATTTCAAAAGCTTTCTCGGATATTTCCTCTACACCACGCGCCGCAGTAACTAATACCCCAGCATCAATAAAAGTTATCTTCATTCGTCAGTATCCTGCAACCCACCTCGACGGTTAGCCATCTCTTTCTCAATTTCTTGTTGATTTAGCAAAGGTTCAGCCGAAGCAACAATTTTGGCACGGATCTGACGCAAACGTTCTCCAACATTAGTTTTATGAGTACGAGTTAACACAGATGGATCTAGTGTTTTAAGGTGAAGAAACTCCACAAATTCCATAACCTGCTGCTGTTTGTCTGGTGAAAGTACCCGCCACTTCTCTAATAACTCTTGTTCTACACTCATCAAAATTCACCTGCTCAAGTTCTTCATTAAAAGCTTATTACTCCATTGTCCAGCTCATCTCCTTCTATTCAACAAACTACGAGTATGTAATATTGGGGTTGAGCCGAGATATGTGTAATTTTGAGTAAGATGGTCTGGAAAAGCTTGCTGCATATAGTTTTTAGCGTTTTTAATAGTTCTGCCTGATTTCAGCCGCGCATACTTGCAGTGTGAGGGTCAATAATTGCTTTTCGCCTACCACAGAGAATTATAAAAACTGTGTGGTTGAAATGAATATAACCTTTACCCTGTAAGAGTTTTAGACAATTTACTGCGAAAGATGTTTATTGTCTAAGTTGTAAAACCTGTAAATAAAGTTAATAGTTACTCTGGTTTTTGTAGCGATAGATACCCAAGATTTGTACCCTTGTGTCAATTTTACTTGAAAATTGCTGAAACCTATATATGGCAAGAGTTTTCAAACCATCTTGCTTAAAATTACACATATCTCGGCTCAACCCCACATAGCACGTACTCAACCACCAGCTAAAAAACCAACACGTTTTTTAAGTTGTTTTCGACGCGGTTTTATTCAGATTATTGTTACCTTGTTACTCGGTCAACCTTTGCCTATTGGTAGCTTCTTCCCTGAATCTTGGAGAAGTCCCACAGCTTTCTCATCGGCTTAAACAAAAAACCTGCCCTTGAAAGCCCTGCTCCCCTGCCCCTCTGCTCCCTCATCCCCTATTTTCAAGCGATGAAGTTGGTTTGCGTAACACTACCCCTAATAGTAGTTTTACTACTTCTGTGATTAACAGCTTCGGGGTAGAAGACTTTTGAAGATAGATATGAAACCCAAACGCCAGAGCCTTTTCAGAGGGATTATCTTCAACACTGCCAGTAAAAGCAATTGCCGGAATTTCTCTTTTTTGTGGATGCGTAAGTGTTCTAACTTTCTGTATTAACCAATACCCAGACTTTTCTGGCATAGCAATATCACTTATTAAAAGATCCACCGGGAATTGTTTAATGATTTCAAATGCTGCCGCAGCTGATGATGCGGTCATCACATGAATTCCATAGCTTTCAAAAATATATCTAATTAGAATCAAGATATCGTTTGTGTCATCTACCGCAAGAATTGTCAACCCTTTAAAGATATCTATATCATCTTCAAGATGCAAATCAAAAAAATTATCTGACACGCTCGCAGAGCCTCCCTAGTTGCTTGATCAATTTTTAGGCAAAGTTGGTCAAGTGAGTATATTTTTGGGAGCTTGCTAATCAAGCCCCTTTATCTATGAAGTTACTGTTTTTATTTAGCTGGAAGCATTGATTCAATGCGACAAAAAGTTTGATATTTAAACCTCAAGCAGGTAATTACAATTAAATGACTAACAGCAATCTTCGTCGAGTCGTGTTGTATGTTCCACACTGTCTCAATTAAGTTTGTGCAAGGCATTTTCAATGCAGCGCGTGGTGTCAACTTACAGCCGGAGGCGCTCTTGGCTGCCATTGGACTCGATGCATCCATCCTTGAAAATGCTGATGCCCGAATTTCCCGCGAACAGTATTATGCTCTCTGGCAAGAGATTGTTCATCAGTCTGGTGATCGCTATATTGGTTTACATCTATCAGAATTTAATGTCCCCGCCACCTGGGATATACTTGGCTATGTGATTAATAGCTGCACAGACGTGGCTGAAGCGTTGTCAAGGATAGTCCGATACTCGGAATTGTTACACACAGGTCTCAAGTTCTTTCTGAAAACCGAAGACAACGTAACCCAACTGACTAGTATTACTTTCGGACTACCTCAACCGCCTGTGGTTTGCGTTCAGTGGGGTTTAGCAAGTATCGTCGTTGCTGTTCGCAGGATAACTGGACTAGATTGGGTGCCAATCCAAGTCAACTTTCCGATCTCAACACCAGAAGATATTTCTGCTTACCGCTGTTTATTTCGCGCTCTGTTAGAGTTCAATCAACCAACAGCGGAAATTTTATTTGATGTTGCTTTTCTTGGGCAACCAGTGTTGAAATCAGACCCTGGCCTATGTAGCATCCTTGATCGCTATGCTGAGGATTTGTTAGCTCGATTACCACAAAATGAAACTCTTGTAGACAGAGTACTTCAGCTGATTAGTGAAGGACTGCGTACTAGTAACCCTAGCTTGGAAGCGATCGCTCATCGTCTAGGATATACTCCTCGCACTCTGCAACGCCAACTTAAAAAAGCCGGAACTTCTTATCAAGAACTGTTAGACCAAATGCGGCAGCAGTTGTCCATTTACTATCTCCAAGAACGCCATATCGCCATCTGTGAAGTTGCCTTTCTCCTTGGCTTCTCAGAAACTAGCGCCTTCTATCATGCCTTTAAACGTTGGACAGGGACTACACCAGGCGAGTACCGCCGTAGTGTACATCTCTCGTTCCCAGCTTAACTTTTGCTTTTGGCTTCTTTATGACTTACGCACACTCTCTGCATCAAGCATCACCATAAACGATCGCTATCAAACTGTTCAAGCCTGAATACTCGTTCATGACCCGCTTTGTGCCACGATGTTTTATCCTATCATCTACCCTTTTCTAAAAACCTGCCCTTGAAAGGCTAATCTGGGAGGGGCTAACCTGCGAGCGGTTTATCTGCAAGGGGCTAAATATACAGACAAAAGTACTAAACCAGAGGTTTGTGAGCAAATATTTTTAGAACATCCATGCCCGACAAAATTTCCAATAGAATTTGATCCTAAAGCTTCACAAATGGTGTTAGTAAATAAGCTCGAAGATTTGGAAGAAAAATGAGCAGAGACAGTTTACTTATCGGAACTCTGGTTCTCACAAGTGATCTTCTCATAAGTAATTGCAGAAAAAGCCTATCCCAACAACGAAGGAAGGCGATTGCCCCTGACAAGTCTGCAAACCATCCGCAGCAACATCCTCAATGACTGGACTGTGAAAGAAAGTGTCAAGGCGAATCTGCGTAGGTTAGTCAAGCATCTGCTGCGGAAATATGGTTATCCACAAGATAAGCAGGAAGATGCAGCTAATGCTTAATGTCGGTTCGCGGACTAATTGAAAAATTTTCAACGTAGTTATAGGGTTTCTAGCTCCTTTTGTCGCAGACAAAGTGAAAATTTGTCGCGGAGTAGATGAAAAATTCCTACAAAAATCGCGGACTAATTGAAATTTTCCGCCAAATCGGAATAAAAGGGCGCAACCCATTACAGTATAAGGCTTTGGAGTAATACTTCTTTTAGTAGCGATCGCAGTTTAGTACGAAGGAATAAGGGTTACACAAGGTCATTTTCAATTAGTCTGCGACAAATTTTCATATACTCCGCGACAATTTTCATTTAGTCCGCGAACCGACAGTAGTTGCCATTAAAAAACGTTTTATCGCATTTTCTCAGGACTAGTATAGAAACTGGTACAGACGGGCGTATATATACAAGCTCACTCAAAGCACGTAAAGACTACGGCGCGAGATTGCTCTTGCTCTTGCAGTCTGGTGGATTATCAACTGGCTTGCCCCACTGCTGCACCACACACCCGCTATCAATTTTGATATCAAAGCCGGAAATTACAGATTTAGCATCACTAATTGACACCCTATCACTTCCGCAAAACGGATTTAGGTGTTCATGGATTGTAAATATTAATGCACGCTGTAAGTGACCTACAATAGACGTTATTGGAAAATTGTATTATCAATAACGTTAGAGTGAGCATTTATGCCTAACGAGCCAATTTGGGGAGAGTTAGTAAAAGTTGAGTTGGAAGCGTGTTTAGCTGCGCCAATCACTCGGTATTTTGACGCTCAACTTGACACTGACCCAGATGTGTTGGCGCAGCTGTTGGCAGATAAACGCAACCCCAATACTCGACGTGCTTACGAGAAAGATTTGAAGGATTTTTTTATCAAGATGACGGGCTTACCGCCGACAGGGGATAGCGTGTTGGAGTTTTTGCACTTGCAGCGAGAGCAAGCGGTGATGGTGGTGTTGAAGTACAAGGCCAAACTGATTGCATCTGGCTTACGGGAGGCGACAATCAATCGGCGGTTGGCGGCGATTAAGTCGTTGGCCAAGATGGGGCGGAAGCTGGGGGTGTGCAACTATTCCCTGGAAGACGTAGAAGGGGAGAAGGTCAAGGCTTATCGAGATACGCGGGGGGTTGATAGCAAAGCGATAGCACTGGTTTTACAGCAGTTTGACAGGGAGACTTTGATTGGCAAACGCAACTATGCAATTTTTCTGGTGCTGTGGGGTTTAGCTTTACGTCGTCAGGAAATATGTCAGTTAAATGTGAGTGACTTTGATTTTTATGGGCGCAAGTTAAGGGTTTTGGGTAAGGGTAAGGGAACGAATGAAGAATATTTAGATATGTCCAAAGATGTGGCAGCGGCTCTTGCTGATTGGCTAATTGCTAGGGGGGATTTGAATGCTAATTTACCGATTTTTACGGCGTTAGATTTTCACAATACTGGGCATAGATTGACTACGGATGCCATTTATAAAATAGTGGCTACTGCTTTTAAGGCAGTGGGAGTGAAGAAACCCATGTCACCGCACAGGGTCAGGCATTCGGCAATTACGGCGGCGCTTGATGCAACTGATGGGAATATTAGAAAAGTGCAGAAGTTGAGCCGTCATGCTGACCCGCGAACGCTGATGATTTATGACGACAACCGGAATAAAGACCTGTGGGAAATGTCGGAATTGTTGACGGGAATGCTTAAGGATTCCGAGTGATAAAAAATAATAAACTGATTTGTTATAGTAGATTACTCGTTAAATTTACTTTGTATGTGATTACATAATAAGTTCATTTAATTATTTAACTACCAAGGGAGATTCAACATTGAAGTTGCCACAAGTATCAGATAACTATTTCATGGAACGTCAAGGGGTTTTGGTTGTTTCTATGCAGCTCAATAAAATTGGATTTATCTTCAGAGAAACTCCTAACGCAGATGTAGGAATAGATGGACAAATAGAGTATGTGGTTGATGGAAATGCTTCTGGAAGACTAGCTGCTGCTCAAATTAAATCGGGAGTATCCTACCTACACGATAAAGGTTCTCACTGGGCATTTTATCCAGAGCAAAAACACAAGATGTATTGGGAATGTTTTCCACTTCCTGTCTACTTATTTTTGCATGACCCTGATTCTAGCTTAACTTACTATACTGATGTAAGGTATTACTTGAACATTCCAGAAAGAGACAGAAAGTATTCCTATATTCCGGTTCCAAAATCACAGAGACTTGACACCATATCTGGTGAAGAATTTATGGCATCTACAGGCCCTATTTCTTCCGATCTCCTTGATTATCCAGAAATAATTAAAACGATGGCACGAGAGCATTCTGGAAATGGATTATTCCCTTTAACTTACTTAGACCTTTTTTGTAATGGTCTTACTAATCTATGTAGACACATATACTTTGGAATGTCACTTGCCTTTGAGCTTGCAGATATTTACCTTGGAATTGACGAATCTGAATTAGGAGTTGGGGTCGGGCCATGTGAACACAAATTTTTAAATAACTATACACGATTTCTCATTTATCAAAATCTAGCTAGAATTGATTATTCAGACTATCTAATTGACTGGTTTGAGAGAGAAATACAACCGGAATATATAGCTCCACTAACCTCTAGAGGACGTGGTTTGGTTGAATATATGCATCAACTTGAAGCTCAACTTCTTGGAGATTATGAGCAGATATCTGTTGCCAGTGAACGTCCTATGCAGATGTTATTCGGTGTACCCTCAGATATACCGAGAATATTTAAAATTAGAAATTTTGGAAGAGTTTTATTGAAACCCGATATGGAAACATAGTTATAGAAAAGAGTCATATTGGCAGGATGACCCCTTTTAGTTCATTTGAATCGCCAACAACCACTAACACTAGAGATGATTCGGCGTTTACATCAGCAATTGAGGATTCCGGCGGAGGTGTTGATTCAACCATACTCTCTAATGAAAGATTCAGCTTAATAAAATGTGGGCTTGCAACCACTCCTAATTTATATCCGCTGCAAACTTCCAAAGTTTACAACGTAGGTAATTTTGTACATATTTCGTCATACCCCAATAAAAATATTTAGTAAAGCTGTAATCTTTCTAATCTGTTAAAAGAAGTTTTTTAGATAATTTCATCTGTTATGAGTTCACATCAACTCTCTAGCCTAAGAACTAGTAAACCCTTCTTTTGTAACTCTGTTTCAAATTCATCAAACTTTTTATTAAAAATTTCTTGGTCTATAACCTCAGTTTCTATTAGTACTAATGGTTCTCCAATAATCATGCTATCAGCAACATCATCATTAATTAATCTATATTGATTTTGATCTATTAAGGTTAAATAACCTACTATTCCACAAAAACAGCTAATATTGTGATTACCAATATTAGTTTTTGTAGAGAAGATACATACAGCCTTAGTATTTTGTTGATACTCTTCACCTTCAAGAGTCAATTCAAACTGTACAGTTTCAGGAACTGCATATAAAATTTGATGAAATGTATCCAGAGACATTGAAAGTCTTATTAAATCTTCAATAGATACTAAAACAGTATCTTCTGAAAGATAAGATTTTTGGCATATAGATACAGCAATTTCTGCAATTGGGTAAATAATTTTATAGCATTCATATACTTCATTGCCAATAATGAGTTTTGGCAAAAAAGGAGAGAAATCTTCGGGTTGTAATTCTAAAATTTTAGATGAAGGCAAATCCTCAGATTCTATCTCTACAATCAACGGACTAGATGATTTCTGCGAAATGTTAAAAATCTTAAATAAATTCCTCAGTTCTTCAAGTGGACTTCGTTCATCATAGCTAGTATGGAATGACCAACTTATTTTTTTATTAAAAGGTTCAATAAGTAAGTCAAACAATCTAGATTTTATTCGCAATTTAATATATTCTTCTGGTACAAACTTAAAAAAAGGAGATGTATACATTTCAGCATTAAAAGTTATGCCTGAAGAAAAGGCATACTCTTTGAATTTCACTTTTATTTGACTAGGTTTGGTTTGAATAGATAAGATTCCTCCTTCATAATTCATAAAAGAGTTATTAGATAAAATTCCAAATCTGCTATGGTAACTAATACTTTTATCCATATATACTTCTTTACGAAGACCTAATGTCATATCAACCAGATCTTTGATAGGATCATCACCAGATACTGTGATAGTACAACGAGCTATCCCGTCTTCAAAGCCCAGAGTCTTTAATAATTTATTTTTCTCTTCAATATACTTTTCTATAGTATCAGGAATATATTTTTCAATTGCAAGCTTTAAACTTGTACCAGTAGTATCTGCTAAACGATCATTATCACAGTAATGGATAGTGATTTTATGTTTATTTAATTGATTACTATTGCCTTGACTTTCTAGTTCTCTAATTCGCTTTAGAGTTTTTTCAATTATTTCTTTACCAACATGAACTAGATAAGCAGCTTGTGGTTCATCCTTATTATCAAATTCAATAAAACAAAAGAAGGTAGGCATTTGCGCTTTAACAAGCCTGTTGAGGTTTGATACAGCTATAGGTAATTTTCTATCCCTTTTATCAGTCGATTTAACCTGAATTTTGCACTCTATTGGTGCTGGTAGCATATCCTCTGGAATACCAACTTTTTGCTTACAGGGGAACTCTACAAAAAAATCCCATCCTGTTTTATCAATTCGAGAACTATTAGCTATTAGCCCAACAGAGCTACACCAGACCTGAAAGAATGATTCTCCCATTAAACCTATATCACGCATAATTGTATTAAGATTAATTGATAGCTTTGCCAGCGCCACGGATTTTAAAATAATGCTATTTTTTTCTACCCTTTAGTAAGTATAGTAAAAATATACATTGGGTGCAGGTTCTGCATTAACGAGCTATTTAAGCGGGATTTCGTGTCATAAAGTCTTTCAACCACTCGATAAACTGTATGACTTGTTGAGTAGTGTATTCGTCATATTTACCATGCGCGGCACTGTTCCGAAGATCCAACCAAGCTGTTACTTGTTTGTGATCAAATAGAGAATAAGCTACTTTATTTAGCTCCTGGTTAAGTTGAGATGCCTTTTTAGGACGCACGCTTCCATCAGATGCAGTAGATGAAATATCAAGATTATAGTTTTGGCAAAGTTGTCGCAGATGTGCCTCCAGGGTACTCCCAGCAATGACGGCAGCCGCATCCTTGTACCCCTGTTGACATAAGTAATCAGCCATATCCAAAAAATTCTGAAAAAGCTCACCACGTACCAGCTTGGAGAAAGATTCTAGGTAGCCGTTGAGGATATCGGTATGAAGTGCTTCTACAATGCCGATAACTAGCTCCACCTTGTAAGAAACGTGCCACTCATGTGCAAGAATTTCTTCTACTTGTTGTGTGTAGTAAGACTGTTTGCCACTTATTTTCTCAATGACTGTTCTTGCACTTGTAAGCAGACCATATGCTATTCGATCTGGTATGCGTCCGTTAGTATCTTGAGAAGTTGCAGCATAAGCCTGAATTAGTGAGTCGAGATGAGCGAGATATTGGTTGAGCAAGCTATTAGTCACGCGCACACTTTTATAAGAAACATATTTACGCGGTATATTATGGACACTACACATTCTCCCAAATCCCCATGACTTCGTGAAGCAGCACCGCAAAACTGACCTTAGTTAAGCCAAACTTATATTTCAACCAGCGAAAAATCCCTTACAGAGAGCGATTGATAATGCTGGCTTATATAGAGTAGTGAGCAGCTTGCCCAACTGTATATACTGGCTTCTATACCCCCTGTAGATAAATTGTTGCTATCAGTGAGTGATATGGGGTCATGACGAAATACGTGTAAAATGAGACACTTTGTAAAGAAGAATTACAGAAAGCACTTTCTCGATTTACTAACTTGCCCAAAAATGATAAAGAAGCTTTTTACATTCATGACCGTAGAATCGACTTTTCACCCTTGCCACTTTATCAAACTTGCCCATAAATGGTTATTTTAGGTAATGTTTTGCTCTGAAGACAATACTGAAGTTGGATGTTTCAACATCGAATAATCAAGGGTTTTGAAACTTTGCGTTACAAAAGTTTACAACGTGGGTAATTTTGCACGTATTTCGTCATACCCCCATATCAACTGTGGGCCACAGCTTCAGCTGCACTTGCTTAACGTAGATGCACAAGTGAGGGATGTCACTGAAGGTAATCCAGAAAATTTTGGTCACAGAACTTTGTCTGCTCTGCAAAAATATTTAGAGGTGCTGGATGAGGATTTAGAATCGGCTGTCTCAACGCTCAATTTTATTGCGCGATGTAGACGAGCGAGCTAGTTAAACTGTTATTGTTCCAGTAAAGGTGGTAGATAATGACAATCCCCATAGACTATCTGTGGAGTCAAGTTCTGGAGCGCTTGCAACTAGTACTGTCCCGCCCCACGTTTGAAACTTGGATCAAAACTGCTAATGTTGAGCGATTAGAAAATAATTGCTTAGTAATTCGTAGTTCTGATCCTTTTGCTCGCAATTGGCTGCAAAAGTATTACCTTAAAACTATTACTCATGTCGTCCAAGATATTCTTGGTCATCCTGTTAAAATTTATATTACTACTCCTCAAGAAGAAAATGTTTATCAGTTAAATGAACAAGAAACTAAATTGGAAGTACGTCCTCAAAATTTTATTTATGAAATCGCACCTAATCAGCTTACAACAAACATCAAATTAAACCCTAAATATATTTTTTCTCAATTTACAGTAGGAGCTAACAATCGTATAGCTTATGTCGCTGCATTAGCAGTAGCTGAATCTCCTGGTACAGAATTTAATCCTTTCTTTTTATGTGGTGGTGTTGGTTTAGGAAAAACTCATCTCATTCAGGCTATAGGGAATTATAGTTTGGAAAATCATCCTAATAAAAAAATAATTTATGTTTCTACCGAGCAGTTTACTAGTGAATTGATTACCGCAATTCGTCAAGATAGTATGCAAAGCTTTCGCCAACATTATCGAGATATTGATCTACTTTTGTTAGATGATATTCAGTTTATTGAAGGTAAAGAGTACACACAAGAAGAATTTTTTCATACTTTTAACTCTTTATATGAAGATGGTAAGCAAGTAGTGTTAGCTTGCGACCGCCCTCCTAGCCAAATTACTCGACTGCAAGAACGCCTTTATTCTCGATTTTCTATGGGATTAATTGCTGATATTAAACCACCAAATTTAGAAGAGAGAATTGTAATTATCCAGAAAAAAGCTGAGTCGAAAAATATCAATTTGCCAATGGATATAATTGAATATATTGCTTCAAAATATACTTCAGATATTCGAGAAATGGAAGGAGCATTAATTCGAGCATTGACATATATTTCAATTTCGGGTTTATCCATAACCATCGAAAATGTTGCACCAGTTTTAGCAGAAATATTAAATATTCATGAATCGGAGTAGTTTTTGATAAACATATATTTAAAAATTAATATTTTATGAATATCTATATAAATTTGGTAGGAAGCCAAGTAGCTCGTTTTTTAAATAGTGAAGCAGAGAGTTTAATTTAATATGGTAGATCATAAACACCTTGCTGTGCTTAAGCAAGGAGTAAATTACTGGAATGATTGGCGGCAAAATAATCCTGATGTGATTCCTGACTTGAGCAAGGTAGATCTAAAAGGGATTGATCTTAAAAGAATTAATCTCAGAGGAGCTAACCTAAGTAAAACTGATTTTACTGGAGCATATCTTAGAGATGCTGACTTTAGAAGAGCTAATTTTTATGAAACTTTATTTGATAATGCCAATCTTAACAGGACTAATTTTAGTGTAACCAAGCTCAGTGGGGCTAGCTTGAATGAGGCAAATTTTATGGAAGCAAATTTTATAGAAGCAGATTTCAGTGGCTGCCAATTCTATAAAGCTAACTTTTCTAAAGCAAACTTCAGCAAAGCGAAACTTAAAGTAGATAAAATTGCAAAATTAAATTTTACCCAAGCCATATTGATAGAAGCGAACCTTAGCGAAGCAGATCTAAGAGAATCTAACTTTTGTGAAGCAGACTTAAGAGAATCTAACCTTAGCAGAGCAAATCTAGAAGAATCTAACCTTAGTAGAGCAGACTTTAGTCAAGCAGATCTTAGTGGAAGTAATTTGGCACGCACTCAAGCCTTAAGTACACAATTTCAACAGGCAATACTTACTGGAGCTTGTTTGGAAGATTGGAATATTAATAGTGATACAGAATTTAGTAATGTTATTTGTGATTACATTTATCTACGAAGAAATAGAAGGGAACGCCGTCCCAGCAGTGGAAACTTTGCAACAGGAGAATTTACATTACTATTTCAAAAAACTTTAGAAACAATTGACCTGATTTTTCGTGATGGTATTAATTGGGATGCTTTTGCATATTCGTTTAACAGAGTAGAAATTGCAAACATAAATTTGCAATTAGATGTTCAAAGTATTGAAAAGAAGAAAAATGAAATTATTTTAGTTAGAGTTAGTGTTGCTTCTGATGCTGACAAAGCTAAAATCTACAATGACTTTATACAAGGTTATGAATTTGCACATAAAATTTTGGAAGAACAGTATGAAGTTAAACTTAAGGAAAAAGATATATTAGTAGCCGACCGTGAAGGACAAATAGTTAAATATGAAAAACAAATTAATCGTCTGCTTGATATTGTTGTTCAACAAGGGTCAGTTCAAAAAGCTTTGGTAGAGCATCCCAGAAAAGTTTCCAATTATGACCTACGTAACTCTTTGATAGCTGGCGGAATCATAGATGCTGAGACAGTTCAAAGCAATCAAATAGGCGGGAGTATTCAAAACCCTGATACCCAAGAAAACCCCAGTTAAACTTATGTAAAAGCATTTTCCTTAATTTTGCATGGTGACCTCAGATAATTCGGTAGCATCAAGCGATCTCTCACGACGTAACCTCGTGAGGCCCCGACGAACTGGGGACGTTTCGCTTAGAGCGGGTGGTGTGGGGGACGGGCATAAGTCCACTCGTGGAGTGGCCAAAACTCAGCAGCCCGCCCCACACACTCCGCTGTCGCCACCCGCTCTACTCCCAGTTCTTGAACAGTGCTTCTGATTCTGGTTTTGCCCAAAACGCTAATCAGGTTACAAGTAGATATCATTGCTTAAACATCTGAAAAGCTACATACTTAAAGTGTATTGCCCCTAAATGTAAATACTTATCTATTCGAGTTATGCCGCCAGACTACTCTGGTCAAAATCTTCGAGGGCGTTCCTTTAAAGGTCAAAACCTAGCAGGGGCAAATTTTAGCTATGCAGATATCCGAGGAGCAAATTTTACTGGTGCTAACCTGAGAGGAGCAAGCTTCAGACACGCTAGAGCAGGACAAGAAATTCGGTGGTTTATATGTATATTAATATCTTCATTAATGCTGGCATTGCTATCAGGTATTGTTGCAGTGATTGCTGGTAGCAGTCTTTATTATATATTTGTACTGCCTTTTCTATTTGTTAGAAATGAAAATATATCGTATTTTATTCAACACTACGCATTCATTATTAATTTACTAATATTAGGATTATTTGGGTTTCTATTTGTTTTATTTCTACAGCAAGGACTTGATATAGCTATAAAAATTTTGACGTTTGTAGGAGCTATCGCTGGTGCAGGTATTGTAGTTATTTTTGGGAATACGGCTACGACTTTAAAGAGATTATTTATTTACTCGAATCTTTTTCAGAAAGAAGTTGAAAAAGCTGGATTGCAAATTCCAATTCAAAATAGTGTCATACCTGAAGAAACTCAAAAAGCTCTACAGGTTATTCAACAGCGCATTCAGGGTAAATTTCTTGAGGCTACTGAACCATTAGCTGTAGCATGGATTGGATTTATAGCTTTGCTTGGGTTTGCATCTGTTGCTGGAGTTATAGTTGGAACATTTTCCCTAACCGCAGCTATAGCTGTGGCTGTAAATATAACTGAGGCTTTCACTTTTGTCGTAGTTGGAATTTCCATTCCATTTGTGATTATTGGAGTAGAAACTGAGAAAATAAACAGGATACTTCTTGAGATAACAATGAGGATGTCACTGGAAGAATCTGTTAGTTACCAAGTAACTTTGAGTGCCGTAGCTTGGGTATTCCTTGGTGTTTATCTTAGTTGGCGTTCATTATCTGGATACAAAAACTTTGTTTTGATTCAGAAATTTTCCATTGCTATTGCAACAATAGGAGGTACAAACTTTCAAAGAGCTAACTTAGTAGATGCTGATTTTACTCATGCAGTACTTAAAAACACAAATTTTACAGCAGCTAATGTAACTCGTACTTGCTGGTTAAATACCAAACAACTTGACCTAGCTCGTGTTGATCAAACTTATCTTGACAATTCACAAGTACGGAAGTTATTGATTACAGGTGAAGGACATGACAAAAGTTTTGACCACCTATTTCTGCGAGGTATTTATTTGCGTGGAGTAAATTTAACGGAAGCTAGTTTCATAGGCGCTGATTTAAGTGAAGCTAGCTTGCAGGATGCGAATTTATCCAGAGCAAAGCTAAAACAGACGCAATTAGATGGAACTGACTTAACAGGTGCTTGTCTTACCGGAGCCTACATAGAAGATTGGGGCATTACCAGTGATACCAAGTTTGATGGGGTAAGGTGTGAGTACGTTTATATGCACCTACCCACCAAAGAGAATCCTGACCCTCTCCGCAAACCAGATAACAGGCAAGAAGTATTTGCAGATGGAGATTTTGGTGATTTCATCAAGCCAATTGTTGACACACTTGACCTTTACCATAACCAGGGTGTTGATCCTCGTGCTATTGCCATTGCTTTTAAAAAATTAGCTGAGGACTACCCTGATGCTGAACTCGAAATTGTAGCGATGGAGAAACGGGGTGAGAATAATTTTTTACTTCGTGCTAAAACTGTACCCGAAACTGATAAATCTCAACTAAGTGCTGAATACTTTGATACCTACAATAGCCTTAAAGTTTTATCACAGCAAGAGCTGAAAGTATTAATAGCAGAAAAAGATATTCAAATTCGTAGATTAGAGAATATGGTGATGACGGCACTAGAGCGCCCTAGTTTTTATTCAAATACTTCAATAGAAAAGCTAAATACGATGACTAATAATCCTGGTGGAATTTCTCAAAACGTTAGTGGTGGTCAAGTGTATGGAATGCAGTCCATGCAAGGAAATCAGAATGAACAAAGTATTAATAATAGTATCACGAATTATACCCCCGAACAAAGGCAAAATCTTGCAGAAGCAGCAGCAGACATTCAGCAACTCCTACAACAGTTGGAGCAAACTTACCCCACAAATACACCATTGGAGAAGCAAGTAGCAGTAACTGAGGCTCTCAGACAAATAGAGAGTAACACAACACTCAAAACTCGTGTAATTGGAGCATTAAAAGCGGGTGGTACGGAAGCATTGAAAGAACTGCTTGACCATCCTCTTGTTAATATTCTGTTGGCAGCACTGGACGGTTGGCAGGAAGTTTAGTCATTTACCGCCGACGAACTGGGGACGCTGCGCTTAGAGCGGGTGGTGTGGGGGACGGGCAATAATTTACTCGTGAAGTGGACAAAACTCAGCAGCCCGCCCCCCACACTCCGCTGCGCCACCCGCTCTACCCCAGTTCTTGAACAGTGCTGTAGTAGAAAAAAGTTACAAACAGAGATTGTCGAGTGATGCTAAGTGGAGGATATTTATAAGTAGCCAGAGCTGTTTTGCGGTCAATTTGAATAGTTTCTCTGGCTCTACCTCCCGGCTGAACCCACATCCCTCCTCCCTAATGTTGAGTTATCTTGAATTTAATTGTCGTCCACGCCCAATAATAGAGTAGATAATAAAACAAATGTAGAAGAAAATATTCCAATAACCGTTAGATTTTTAATATCTACGTCATCAAAGATTGGAAGCCCTGCTAAAAGCTCAGGGTTTATAAATAAAAACAAGAAGAATGTAACTAAGATTGAAGCCAGGAAAAACGCTGATTTTTTCGCCTGCTGTTTGATTATAATAAGACATATCATACTCAAAACACCACTTATCGTGAGTTTAACCCTTTCTGGCAACACGATCAGATCCAATCCATGTTTTGTTAACAGTTTTATTAACAAAGTAGTAATCGGGATAGATAAGCATAATAAACCTAAAACTATAATAGTTTCAAATTTATCCTGAATAAAGTTATTATTAAAGGCACTATTGTTATCGATTAATACAGATTCGTGTATATTTGCTTTCTCCGAGTATAAATCAGTTCCAATTAGATTTGTCTCGTTTAAGTCAGCTTTGTACAAGTTAGTGTTAGTCAAGTTAGCTTCGCGTAAATTAGCTTTACGTAAGTTAGCTCCGATGAGGCTAGCTTCACGTAAGTCAACCTTGTACAAAATAGCCTCAGTCAGGTTGACTTTACGTAAATCAGCTTGATATAAGTAAGCTTCAGTCAAATTGGCTTCACGCAAGTCCGCTCCACAGAGAGTGATGCCACTCAAGTTAGCACCACTCAAGTTAGCACCACTCAAATTAGCACCACTCAAGTTAGCACCACTCAAGTTAGCACCACTCAAGTTAGCACCACTCAAGTTAGCACCACTCAAGTTAGCACCACTCAGATTATCTTCGCTAAGATCCTCACCACTTAGGTCTGCACCAATATAATCCTCAGCCAAATTAAGCCCAGCAATTCTTGCTAGCTCAGATAGCTTTCCTGTCGGCTGATTGTCAATTGCTTGAAAAAGCTCGGCAAGTTTTTCAGGAGATAGTGGCTGGGTCATATCTTATGGCTACTTTACTCACATAATTTTCTAATTCATCTTTTAAATATCGCAATAACAGTCCAATTTTAGTTTCTTTATGTTTTTTATTTGTTCCATCATCTAAATCTATTATTTTTATATAAATTCTATTAATGCTAATCTTGAAGATTGCTTCTACTTCACAACAGGTATTTTCTTCTAACAATTCTAGAATTCCCAAATTTACATTTCCCAAAAAACCATATAATATTCCTGATTCATTTACAGACATCATTTCGTTGTTTATTTTAAATTCCCATATGGGAGAATTTGGTAATCCTAAAGGTGTTCCCACCCAATTGTTCTCCTGACTTATCAGAGGTTTACGTTGACTTAATGGCATATTTACATTTTTTAAATGTAAATATAACTCTCCATTTTTAATACCAAATTTGATATCCATTGTCCGATTTAACAATGTATTTACTGGAATTTTCACTTCTGGTGTGCCAAATGCAATGGTTAATTCAACATCAAGTTTTTTATAATTATCAGTTTCGTAAAGTGTTATTTCACTAATTACCAATCTTCCATCAAACTTGTGATCATCAGGAAATATCTTTTTTCCTACCAATTTTTCTTGCCTTTGTTTTAAAAGTGAGGATTCTAATTTTTCTGAGAAATTAGAATCCTTTTTAGAAGGATAATAAATATGAACGTCTCTAACAAAGGAATTACCATCTCCCTGATTCTGTATATTCTCACTACCTTGAGCAGCTTGTGTTCCATTGCCCAAGGTTGAACTATTAACTTGCTGATCAATACCTGATAGGGGCGTAGATGATTGATTTGGATCGGTATTGGGTAGCTGGCTCATAATAAAATATTGGTATAATCAAAATCTAGTAGTCTAAGCACCAGTTATAAATGTCTCTATCTCTATCTGCTTTGATTCCGGATAGGGGATCATTTCGTGAAAGTGACTTTAACCAAATCGGAGGCGATAACCCCTTGATACATTATTCAGCTTCCAGCCATCCTTTGATCGTTTCAGCAGGGATGCTAAAGAGTGGATGATTAAAGATTGCTTTGAGCGCTTCTAATCCACCTGCTTTTAGGGCAGATTGCAACCTTGCTCTCAGCGTTGGATTACGTTTAATTTCTTGATGGATTGCTTCTGTAACAGCTTCAGTTGTAGTTGGGTTATTCTGAGATAACTGGTAGAGAAGTTTTTGAATTTCTGCTGCTGCTTCGGCAAGGTTCTGCTTCTGTTCGGGGGCGTAGTTGGTGATGTTACCACCTATCTGATAAGCATTGACTGTCTCAGCGTCTACAAGACCACCAGCAAATTGGGCATTCCGAAGGTCAAATTTAGAAGTTTTATTTTTCATATTCTGCTGATTGTTATTGCCTTGCACTGCTTGCAGTCCTCCATGAATTTGACTATTACTCACATTTTGGTTAATTCCACCTTGATTTGAATTCATATTATCTGCCTTTTCTACTTGAGTATTTGAATAAAATTTAGGGCTTTGTAGCGCTGTCACTACCATATTCTTTAATTTACAATGGCGACAGTTATGACCTACTGCTTACAACAATATTGAGGGATTCAAACATCTCATCCATATTTTTCGGCTACACCCTAGCAGATAATCTTGCAGTCTAATCAGGTATTATACGGAAAAATTCAGTATATTTACCACATTAACCTTTGAGTAACGTTACATACTGAGTTGCTTCTCAAGAACAGCCTCAACTGGTATCACAACAAACTCAGAGTGATACCATTGTTCTAAGTTACCATGCCCTGATATTTCCTGAATCACTCTCAATGGGATTTCTGCATTGCTCATCTAAGTGAGTGCGGTACGCCTATCTACTCCTTAGCTTCAGTGGTGTAAATTTTACATAAACTCAACTATTTATTTCAAAAAATTATTGAATAAAGGTCTGTATTTGTATGTGGTCGCTAAGGAATTAATTCTCTAGCGATTAATCATCAAAATCAACTGGCTGACCGTTGAAATGCTTGTGAATACTTTCGGGAATCAACCAAAGGGGAATTGTTACCTTTTTATCAACTTCGGCATCTCCATCGGAATTGTTTAAACCGTTAACTATTGCAACTTTTAAAGGTGTCTTACCATCAGCCGTTTTGCGGTCAATTTGAATAGTTCCTCTAGCTCTACCCTTGGCAGTTCCATCACTTCCACCAACGGCGGTATTAGTAAAGAAATGGGCGATACAAACTAATCTTTCTTCAGCTTTTCTAGGGTCACTAAGAGATGCTTTAACAAACTTTTTAGCAGGCTCCTTGATAATGTCTGACTCAGAATAATTAGTGAATTCATCAACTAGTAACTGTTGCGGTTGCTTATCAGGTTGGTTATTAATTCTGTCTAACCAACGCTCGCGGGCATCATCAAAAGCTTGACCTATCTGTTCTTCTGTTTGCGCTATCAACTGAGGGCTTAGATATTTCCATGCGTTTCTAAGATTTTCCCCAGCGTGTGCATCTATAAGCTGATACAAGGGCATATCAAACAGATATTCTCTAAGCATGACAATCGACGCTGCTAGAGTTGATTTACCGCTTCCAGCTTCTCCTAACACCCAGACAGGTTTTTGATTGTCGATAATCTTCCACAGCCAGCCATCTTCATGATTCTTGAGCGCTTCGATTAAGTCACTGATGAGGCGCTGGTCAGTCAAAGGATGATTGTCATTTGCGATCGCGCCCTTGGTTTTACCTTCAATCTTGCCGCGTTCAATATCAGCCTTGGCCTTATCTCTCAGGTTCTCAGCAATGGTTTTATCCATCACAGAATGATTAACAGCACGGGCCTTCATGAAATCCTCTAGCTGAATTCGAGCCTTAGCGCGTTCATTTTCCTCATCAGTCAATCCCAGCGCTTTGCGTTCTTCTGTATCCAATCCTGACAGCCCATCTTTCAGGCGGTCAGTGTAAAGCTGGGTCGAATGCTGCTTAATTGAACGTTTGTGCTTATTGTGCTGCCAAGTTGCATAGTCGCTAGTCTTTTCGAGTTCCCCCAATTCATAATCTGTGCGCTTGAGGCGTTGCGAGCGCACGAGCAAGCAACCCACGATACCCCATAGCCCCATAACTGCCATACAATATCCTTGCAGCTGATTAGGGTTATCTGTAGGCAAATCACGCACCCATTGAATTGCATCGCCCTTGTAGGGAATACTGCTGCCATACAGCCCGTAACGAAGCCATTCTTCAGTCAGGACAAAACGCGGCATCTGACAAAAACGCTTATCCAGTGCTACTTGACTTTGTACACCATTAATTGACCTTGGGCAGAACTGAATCTGTGTCAGGTTGTATGGCTGACGTGTTTGCGATGTTGCCAGCCCGATGATTGCGGCTACACCACACACACCAGCCAGCGTTAACTCGAAAACACCCTGTTTCATTCTCGTCCCCTAAAAATAATTGCAATGGAACCAATGAATAAAGCCAACGCGACTGCAATACTTAACCAAGGGTCTGATTGTGGATTTTGTTTTTCAATAGTTTGGATATCTTGATTAATTTGGGTCACTGTTTCTTTAGTCAAATTCTCAAAATATTGATAGTCTTTGACTGCTAACCAAGTTGTGATACCTGCAAACACCAAACCACCAGCTGTTTTAAAAAGATTTTGCATATTATCTACCTCTAGTCCGTCACTGTTGTAATTAATTCTCAAGCCCGTTAACCCAGCCAGAGAGCCAACGCTGCATATAGAAAACGAGAGCGTAATTGCCAGCCACAAGTTAACGCCACCGCCAGTTATTAATAGATATTTAGCTATAAAGAATCCCGTAGAATTTAGCGACCAGCCGACAAAGAATCGAGTCAATTTATCAGTTGTATTAATAACATCTTTACGGTGCTGCTTGCGCGACTCCAGATGTGATATCAAGTCTTTTGGTAATAGCGTATCGGGGGCAATTTCGCTGACTAATTCTTCTTGGTCGTCCTCAATATCGTATGTCATGTTAACACCAAGATATTTACTTGCCCGACAGTAACTTTATGCGGTGACTGTCGGGCTTGAACTGTCAAAAGCCTAATAGAGCATCCTTGATTTTTTGTACTATTGAACGCCCTGCATATTGTTTTTTCGGCTTGAAATCATCACGAGCGTTATCACCCATTTCTAGGTAATACTTGCCCAGTTCTTTATCATGTTGCAGGTCAATTGTTTGTTGTCTAATATCTGTCTGTAACTCTGTCTGCAACATCTTATATTCGCCATCAACAAGCATCATGTGTTTATTTACCCAGGCTTGCAGCTTAATGTGGTCTGTTGCTTGTTGATGGCGTAGCGCTTCCTTATCCTGGGATGAAGCGAAATCAAGCTTCATTTCTTCTAGGATATTCGCTAAATGAGTGTCAGCTAAAATTGCTGACTGCACTGCTCTTTCAATCTTTTCGCCGCTAACACCAGCCTGTTTGTAAATGTCACTGAGGACTACATTTAAGTCCTCAGTTCCTTTGATAGCAGCTAACATTTGCTCTCTAACCTGTGGGGCGAATTCACTAATCTTTGCCCCGTCATTACCCATTTGTCCTATTAGCTTCAGTGCTGTTTTATCACCTGTTAGCGCTCTGACTACTAAGTTAGTAGATGCGTTAAACTTATTTTTTAATTGGCGCTCTAGGTTGCGTGATTTGGAAGTTACCTGATTCTTGAGCTTCATTGAATTTTTCACAGCGATACTCTTTTGATGGGGTAAATATTTGAGTGCAGTGATACTCCATTCGCCTTACATATTGCTCAATAGCTGACTTACGTTTGAGATATTGCTGATAGTTTGAATGTTCTTTAATTGGCAAATATACCCAGTAATGCAAGGGCAAAATCACAGCAGCAAGCGCACCCAAACTAACAGCAATTCTTGAGAAGTAGCTCAGACTGTAAAAGCGAATTAGCAAGCACTCAAGTAGTGTCAATTCATCGCTATTGAGTCGCGTTGAGTCTGGTGAGGATGCCTGAGAGTTGGCTTTTAGTTTGATTACGGCTAGCCTCCAGAGCCGCACTAATGCCCGTTAAGCCAAGTGATAGCCTATCTCTGCTTTGTTCGTGACGATTAACTACGCGCTCTTGTACCCTTGTCAATGTCCGGTCAATCTTTGCGTCAACCTGATTTGCGGAAAAGTCAGCATAAGCGAGGAGTGCTGTTTCTACTTGTTCTAGAATTTCGTCAAAGGTGTTTGCTGAGGTGTCAACGCTATCGGCTATGTCATTAATTTGTTGCTCTGAGAGGATTACGCCCATAACAGCAGCTTTATTCGCGATCATCTCTCCTACATCTTGAGGGGCCACCGCCAGCGCACCTGTTTCAAGTTCAGTCTCGGACTGTTCTTTCTCTACTTGAATTAGAAATTTTTCTTCAACAGGATCATCAGCAACAGATAATCGGCTTGTCGCTTTGGCTTTGAGATAGTCAACTGCTTGGCTCAATTGGTCTTTGGTGGGGTTGTTAAGGTCATCGCATTCTACAGCGAGCGCAGCTTGAGTGTAATCATCTTTGGTGAATCCTTGATAGCCCTGTTTGTACAAGCGAGCGCGGACGTTATTAGTAAATTTGTCAGACATGGTGATTGCTCCTTATTCGGCTATTGCTAAAACTGAGATGTTTGCGGATTTCATCGTTTGCGATCGCTTATTGATTGCCCATTTGGCAGCGACGAACGCGACAAGGGCTAAATCTTTGCTGTGATAGACATCTTGGGCACTGAAAGACAGTTCAGCTTGACTAAACCAGTAGTAACGAGTGCTACGTGGTACGTCGTCAAGGTTGATTTTTAGATAGTCTGCCAGCGCTATTAGGAATTGCTGACCTGTGTATTGAACGAACTGTGCATCATAGAAGTGTTTAAAGGCTTGCCAGCGCTCGTTAAAATCAGAGGTTCTAAAAGAAAAGGCTGGACACTTACGCTTCAATTGAGCATAGGTTTCAACAATACTTTGAGCATTTGCTGATTCAATTTCAAGTGAGAAATATTGTTTCAAGGATGCAACTATGCGATACCAAGTGATATCTGAAATGCCTTTGGCTGTGATGCGTTCGTAAGTCTCTTTGAGGTTGCGATACTTAGCTACATATTTTTTTGTTGCCACATTGACCCTGTTTTATTACTTAAGTGTGTATAGAATTAACCGACTATCCGTAAATTCAGGTTATTTGACAGGCTAAATTAGCTAGAAACAGTTATCCTGATACGCCAAATTAGCTAGGCACTATCAATAACCTTGAATTCTTGACTTTAGACAAATGTTTTCGACTTGCTTGTAGAGGCTATAACCACGTAATAACAAGGCTTGTCAGCCAAGATGACATACTGACACTTTTCTGTTATCCCGCATATACACGCCCCTTTTGGACTAGCTGACGCGCTCGTTCGTTGCTTTTTGAAACTCCACGCGGTAATAAATGTAACCAAAATTTAAAACAAACTCTGCTGAATTGCTGTAGCTGTCTGCGTTGCTTGATGCTGGTTGTACAAGCTCGGCACTTCATAAACTTTGCGTAATACCTTGTCCCGATTGAGTTGTAGGTCAGCAGTTTTTCTTTGTCTTGGCAGCGGACGGAACATATATTGTGTGTGCTTGATAGTCCCGTTGCTTTTGAGATATCGATACAAAATGCCGTCAATGCTGTAGGTTTTAGACTGGGTAAGCAAAGTAACGCATCTAACAAGTTGCAAATCAGTCATCTTGTTTCCCTCCAGCTGCACACGCACCAGTCAAGCTTGCACCTAGGAAGACGGCGATAGATGCAATGGCGCTTCCTTCAAAAATTTTTGCGTTGTAAATCCATGTGGGTTGATATTGCTCGCCTCTGCTTTGCTCAATCCGGTTAACGCCGTGACAAAAGATAGTACCAACAACCATAAAACTAGTAGTTATCAAACTCAAAAGTGCTACTTCTGACGCTGCATCAAGGATGATTGAGCTAATTTTTTCAGGCCAAGTCTTGACGCGGCGAATGTGCAATACTGGCTTCTGCTCTAAATACTTTTGCCACTGGTCATCAGTAAAATTTGAGAGCCTGTAATTACAAGGGTCGTGTTCGTCCAGTAGTTCGCCCACCGCTTGAATGGCATCACCAAGCGTTACGTCTGGATAGTATTCCAGTTGCTTAAATTCGGCTGAATCTTGGATCTCTCTTAGCCAGCGAGAGCTTGCTTCTAATCTTCGTAATTGATTTTGATTAAGCATTACTTTCTCATTCTCTTGAGGTAATTCGTTGATTGCTTCTAAGTTGCGTAAATTGATATGCATGAGTCCTCTGTCAGATGCAAACACGCACAATTACCGCGACCGCAGATATAAAGCGGACGCAATGCTGATATTGCTGTGAATAGTTGAATGCTGTCAAAACAGTACTCGCAAGTCTTGCAACCCTCAAAAGGAACTCGCCAAGTGCGTTTTACGCTTGGGTCTTACTTGTGTCTGTCCTGAGTTATTTGACGTATCGATAATCTTGACACTACTATAGTAGCAGCAGGTACTAACAAGTGCAACTCCCTTTCAAAATTTTCTTATTAAGGCGACAATTGCTGACAAGGGATAGTACTTATATGTACCTGTAGAGATGCCTAGTAAAAAGCCACGAGTCATGGTTTACCTTGACCCAGATAAGCACGAGTTTCTTAAAGAATGGGCTGAG
This sequence comes from Nostoc minutum NIES-26, assembly GCA_003326215.1. GTDB lineage: Bacteria > Cyanobacteriota > Cyanobacteriia > Cyanobacteriales > Nostocaceae > Dendronalium > Dendronalium minutum. The sequence continues at coordinate 47,156 of LXQD01000309.1, forward strand.
GGTGAGCATCGAAGCGTTAACAACCTCATAACCATGCTGCTTGAGCAAGCAATAGACAAGAAAAAGGAGGAAAAGGACAAATGACTAACACGATCGCACAGAACAGAATCAGGAGGTAATTTGACCGAGGGAAATCAGCCAAACGATGATATAGAGCGTGTTGAGGAAAAATTTGACCCGCTAGCTGAGACTAGATATTGGCTGCCAGCTGCTTCAGAGCAACACTGCAAAAGGATAAGTAGAAAAAGAGGAATACGATTAGTTAAAGTTGTTGACACTAAGATAGAACCTTTGCCAATAATTTGTATTTTTGAGAGGCATCCAGATGAGTGAAATAGCTACCCAGATTCCAGTAAGCGAATTAATCCCAATGCTGATTGCGATCCGCGATCGTAACTGGGAACGCTTTAAAGAAGTTGAAAAACAATTTGTTACAAAACATGGCGTAGAGGCATGGGAAGATTTTTTTGCTTTCCGCCTTAAGCCAGCTTTAGACCCAGAATCTGACAGATGGCTGCTAGTTCAGTGGTGTAGCAAGGGTTTCACAGTAAAGGATGTAGCTTGATGATGGGAATTCTCATACACCCATTAGGTAAACTGTTTCAAAAATGACGAAACCCGCTCGATTGGGAAGTTAAGCGGGTTCCATCATTTGTGTATTTATCACGGGTAACTCCGAAACGAATGGTCTGTGGAAGGACTTTTCGGAACCGCGATCGCATTTCTATGATAACCAGTTCTGCGGTCACGTTGCAATATCAGGAGTTACCCGAATTTTGAACGAAAATTCGAGGTAATACAAGTGCATACTACACAATTGAATCCAACCACCGCACAGCGTTTAATTTCAGGCTTACAGCAAATTCCTGATAACTGGGCTTTGACTCCTGTTACAGACAATAAACGTCCTTATCGTGAGGACTGGCAACGAGAAACAGCACTAAGTAGGCAGGCGCTGATTAAAGAACTGCAATCAGGCAAAGCCTTTGGCTACGGCATCCGCACAGGTGAAGTATCAGGCGGAATTTTAGCCATTGATGCGGATGGTCACGCAGCAGAAGCACTACTACAAAAGCTTTCTGATGGCGACTTACCCGACACAGTAATTTTTAGTTCTGGCAAAGCTGGGCGCAGACAGTTACTTTACTTTGTCACAGAGGAATACTGGCAAGTAGTAAAAACAGTCAAGCTCAAAACTGGGGTCAAGGGCGATGACGGTAAAGAGCAATTACTAGAATTTCGCTGGAATGGGCTGCAAAGCGTACTACCGCCATCTGTACACCCCCAAACTGGTAGTTATTACTGGGTGCGATCGCCCCAAGATATTGAAGTTGCCAAATGCCCCAACTGGGTAATTGAGTTGATGCTGAACCATCAGCAGCCCACAAGAGCGCCTGCACCAACTCCAAAACCTCAAAAACCAGCTGTCATTGGTCGCCCCCCCTTAGAAATTTTCCTGGGTAAGGATGACCGCGCCTTAATTGAGCATGGCACAGGCGACGGTGGACGCAACATGGCAGCCCAGAAACTTAGCCTTAATTTGATTGCTACGTCTCGTCGCCTCCATGAATTGGGGATTGACCATCTTGACTTGCCGAGGGTTTTGTACGATGTGTTCTGCGAACGCTGCACGCCGCCACTCAGTTCACAGGAGCGCGAAGGTTGGTGGAGAAAAGCCGATGCGATCGCCAAGCGTCCCAGCCTCGATGATGAAAAGCTACAAGGATGTTACTCCGCTTGGCTCAATAAGTATCAAACTCATATCGGTATCCAAGATGATTTAAGTAGAAAATCTATTGTCTACGTAGACAATGGCTTATTGTCTACGCCATTGTCTACACCTAAAATTGATGATGAGAGGATAATTCAGGCTATTGTCGGCAATGTCTACACTATTATCGAGTCTAATTATTCAGAATTTGTAGAACGTCAAAAACTTAACTCTCTTTATCATCAGTACGAAGATTTAGTTGACCGGAAATTATTTGAAAGCATTGTTTCCAGTCAACGAGTAAAAGTGAATGAAGTACTACCAGAAGACGAAATCCGGCTGAAATCCTTAATGGATTACAGCCAAACTCGGATTAACTGGGATGAAGTATTACCCGCGCCCCTAGCCCGTGACATCAAGCATGATGCGGAAAAACTGAATATTGACCCTGTAATGATTTGGCAGGCTTTGTTACCTGCCGTATCGTCACTAGCAGGGACGTTTACTCTGGATGAGTATGGTGGTATCCCTGCGATTAATTGGACTTGTACTGTTATACCGAGTGGCGGGGGTAAAACCCGTGCTGACAGCCTTGTTTTTGCGCCACTACGGGAGATGCAGCTACGCGCCGACGCTGATTATAAGGAAAGGGCTAAAGAGTACAAACGGGCGATCGTGCAGTATGAAAAAGCTGGGGACTTTGAAGCCACAGAACCAGAAAAGCCAGGGTTAAGAAAGTACCTGTTTGAAGTCGCTACAATTCAATCAGTCCTCAAACGCCTATCAGAACAAGGGAACCACGGGTCTTTGTGGGCGCGGGATGAATTTAAAGGGTTGTTTAGTTCTCTTTCTCAGTTTTCAGGTAGTGAAACCGAGGCCACGGAATTGGTGCTGAAGCTTTGGGACAACAAACCAACATTTGTTGACCGTGCCGACATTGAAAACAGTTACAGCATTGCTGGCACAGCAGTATCACTGGCTGGTGGCATTCAGAATGATGTTTTCCGCAAAGTTTTTAAAGATGCTGACGACGGAAATGGGATGCAAGCCCGCTTCTTGTTTGCAGTGCCCGAACAACGTAAGAAAAAGTATGTTCCTGGGGCTTACTGCCGCCTCAAAGACCGACTGCCAGTACTTTATGAGTGGTTAGACAATTTAACCTCCCAAACAGTCAAGATAGCGCCAGATGCTCAAAAGTATTTTGCCAGAATTGTTGACAGCATCGGCGACCAAATCGAGCAGATTTCTCATGCTGGTATCCGCACCTGGATGAACAAGCTTGATACTCACATCCTGCGGATAGCGCTGGCTTTGCACCTGATTGAGTGTTTTTACAGCCCGTCTACTACTGACATCAAAACCCTGTCCCTAGCCACCTTAAAACGGGCTGTCACCTTCGCCCAATACTACCGCAGCGCCTTTCATATCTTGCAGGAAAAAGTTAGCACTAGCGATGACATTGCATCAATTATGTTGCAAATTCACGCTGCGGCACTGAGTAAGCATCCTGATGGTATCAGCGCCCGTGATGTTTATAGAGATTCTCGCCCGATTCAAAACCGCGCTAAGGCGGCTCAAAGAGAAGTGGGGGCTTACGTAGCCGACCTATTTGAAAAAATGGCTCAAATGGGTTACGGGTCAGTTGTACGTAAAGGACGCTCTGTAAGGTTTATTGCATTTGAAAAACCAAATTTGGAAAAGAGCTTTCAAGATGCAGACAATGTAGACAATAGCCCTCAATGCTACCAAAAACCTGATAATAGCGAGGAAAAAGATTGTCTACACGACCGCAGACAATCAGATATTGTCTACGTAGACAATCAAAACAATACTGAAGTACTGCTAGATATAGAGTGCCAAGAATCACATTCTAAACCCACAGTGGATCTAATTGGTAAAACAGTGACGATTAATGCCGGAGGACGTTTTGATGGGCAGGAGGGCGAGGTGATTGCTTTTGACGGGGAACAATGCAGGCTGATTGCAGACGGCAAGGAATTATGGTTTGCACCCGAATATCTGATCGTTAAGAGTTGATGTTTGCAGCAGACTCATCGCCACTGTTAACAATCAAAAAGGAGATTTGTAGATGAAATTGTTTAAACCTGATACTGATAGTAGAGCTAATTTAATTTGCTGCAATATCTGCGGCTGCCCAAAACATAATTAAGTCAGAGAATATCATGCGCTGGAAATTGTTGACTTGGATTGGTGTAGCTAACCTTTGGGGTGATGGTGGCGACCCAATAGAGGTATGTGTTGGCAGTGTTGATGACTGCATTGACGTTGCAATGAAAACTCCGATGTACGCAAGGTATATAAAAAATCACGAGGAGATACAAGAAATTAAATATCATGCGCTGGAGTTGATTGGTGATTTCTTTTGGCTTGATTACAAGCATGATTACTTGGCGTTAGCGCTTGTTTTTGATTAGTCTGCTTTCAATAAACCTCTTGTTTAAGCCCATCCGCGTATGAAGCCATCATGCCTCTTAAGCAACACTCGTGTTGCCATTGCTTACTTTGAACGTGAAAGCCGGACTCTGAAAGAGTTTTGAGAGCCAATGCTGCCTATCGCTGTTGCGCGGTCGCGGCTTATGAGCGCAATCGCGCGACAGAGTAACTTTGTAAAAAGTGGGCAACATTGTTATGTAAATTCAATGATTAAATGAAGTAATGAAAAGTTTGGTCTACCATCATGCCTAAGCGACAAAAACAAAACTCTGACCATGCACACAAACACAATACTCAAAATTTCATCGTTATCAAAATCCTTCATGAAAATTCATGTAGTTGATTTTTTCCACCCACCTACTTAGCAACATTGAACTTACCCATGACTAACTCTTGAAAAATTGTAATTGACTTTTAAAGCATCTATAAACTCGTGATTATTTGAATTTAAAAATTGCATATAAACTTTGGTTTAACTGGGCAAGTTTTGTCCTTAATTAGATTGGATGACAGGTTAACTAGTGTCAATTTAGTTAAAGGAGATAAAGGTTGAATATTGCTTATTTGATTCCACGACAGGTTAACTAGTGTCAATTTAGTTAAAGGAGATAAAGGTTGAATGTTGTTTATTTGATTCCTCGCCAGTTCAAGTTTTATCAATTTAGTTAAAGAAGATAAAGATTGAATATTGCTTATTTGATTCGCCGACAGTTCGAGTGTTGTTAAATTAGTTAAAGAAGATGAAGGTTGAATATTGCTTATTTGATTCGCCGACAGTTCGAGTGTTGTTAAATTAGTTAAAGAAGATAAAGGTTGAATATTGCTTATTTGATTCGCCGACAGTTCGAGTGTTGTTAAATTAGTTAAAGAAGATAAAGGTTGAATATTGCTTATTTGATTCTTTGTCAGGTTGAGTGTTGTTAAATTAGTTAAAGAAGATAAAGGTTGAATATTGCTTATTTGATTCCACGACAGTTCGAGTGTTGTTAAATTAGTTAAAGAAGATAAAGGTTGAATATTGCTTATTTGAGTCTCCGACAGGTAGAGTGTCGTTAAATTAGTTAAAGGCGATAAAGATTGAATATTGCTTATTTGATTCCGCGACAGGTAGAGTGTTGTTAAATTAGTTAATGGAGATAAAGGTTGAATATTGCTTATTTGAGTCTCCGACAGGTAGAGTGTTGTTAAATTAGTTAATGGAGATAAAGGTTGAATATTGCTTATTTGATTGTCCGACAGGTCGAGTGTTGTTAAATTAGTTAATGGAGATAAAGGTTGAATATTGCTTATTTGATTGTCCGACAGGTCGAGTGTTGTTAAATTAGTTAATGGAGATAAAGGTTGAATATTGCTTATTTGATTCCCCGACAGTTTGAGTGTCGTTAAATTAGTTAATGGAGATAAAGGTTGAATATTGCTTATTTGATTCCCCGACAGGTCAAGTGTTGTTAAATTAATAAGCTTTTGGTTTGCTTGAGCGCAGTTTTGAGTACCAGTTTTTTGTAACAAGACTTCAACAGTATGCCTTGTCTCTTGTTCTAAAGTTAATCTCTGCTTGCACCAATCTGTAAAACTTTTAAAATCTGGGGGATTTTTCTCTAGATTAGAGGGGACTGCAATAACTTGTGTGCTGTGAATTCCGAGAATTAAAGCAAATATGGTTTCAGATAAAAATGTAGATTTCATTTGGCTGTATTTATGTTATTAAAAATCAGGTAATTGTTAGTATGTATGTAAGGATTCAGGTGTTTTAAACCCAATTACAGAGCAAGTTTCAAAATTGAATTTTGTTTATTAACATACCTTTAGTCGCAATAAGGAACGAAAACATAGGCGGTTCTTCATTACTTGTTATGCTAAAAACGTCTATAAATTAGCTCATATTCCTTGCTGTACAAGAAAGACAGCTTTTACTTTTCGCCCGTTTTTTCCAAAGCCTTAGTCGCAATCACAGTCCCAATAGCGATCGCACCAGCTGTTAATGGCTCCATGTGCTACCTCGTAAGCACGGCATCCTATTTTACCTATTACTACATGGTTTCTAGGCTAAATTTCGCAATTAAGGTAAAAATTTGTAGTTAGCTCATTGTTACGCCTTTTGAGTCATCCAGCATTACACGATTGGGCTATTACGTGGAATGAGGCTATTTACTGCACTGTCAGTCAGTTGATTGGTTGTTCATTAGCTGTGTAGACAAAAGAACGAAAAATTTTTGGTAAGACTTACCTACTAAACTTACTTCCTGACGTAGCTGTAATAACAGCAGCAGAAAATCTTTTGTTTAAACGCTACTATACGCGTTTAAACATGACTCCTAAGCTATGGGAGCCATAAATTCCAATCCTCCGTACAGGCAAAACTGAGTAATAAAACTGCTCAGTATGCTATGTCAGTTTTATGTTAAATCCTTGGTAAATCCATGTCAGTTTCATGTCTGATTGACGTTAAATCCATGTCAAATTCATGGAAGGGATAACTGTGACGAGATGAAAGCTATGTAAAATCCTTGGTAACTCTATGTCAGTTTCATGTCAGATTCACGTTAAATCCATGTCAGTTTTTTCAGTCCAACTTTTCGCACAGTACGCAATAATTTTTGGCCCGTTTTTTTGAGCCAAAACTGATTTGAAAAAAACAGCCAGTCCTTTTATACTACTAAATACTACATTAAAGCTACAAAAGAACTTTCAAAGACTCAATTCATCTGACTGCTGCTGTTGCTGTTGTTGCTGTTGCCTTAACTGCCGCCCATAATCGAGTAGCTGCTGATTCCAATCAACTGCCTTGCACTTAAGTCGCTTGGCCTGTGGCAGTAGTTCTTTTACAGCCCGTGCAGCTGCATTACCTGCCTCGTCCGAGTCAAAAGCCACCATAACATTAGGAATATGCTGCAATTGCTCAACTTTTAAGCTGTTGGGGTTATCAACTGCCATGTACAAAGTTCTATTGGGTGGCACGTCGCCTCGAACTTGATACTCCAGCATCGCAAAAGACATAGCATCGATGGGCGACTTCAAAAGCACTAACCTTTCAACTGGGGAGTTTGACTGTCCACCCATGTAGAAGTGAAACCAGCTATTACCACGTTGAGTCCCTTTCTCATAACCCTTAAAATTGTTATTTTCTCCCCGCGTCCCGCGCAGGAATGCACCTTGAGGTAGACCGTCAAGATTCCGCATCATGAAGGGTATCGGCCGAGATACGTGCAAATTGGGACACGTTGTAAAGTTTTGTAAAGCTAATTGTCAAAAACCTTGATTTACCGTTGTTTCAGCCTCAACCATTACTTAACCATTCAAATGAAGACATTCCCTAAAAGGGCCATTTATGGGCAAGTGTAAGGGACAAAAAGAGGTGAAAGCTTCGGTTTACCGTGCAAAAGTTTAATTCCTCCTTTATCATTTTTGGGCAAGTTAGTAAATCAACAAGAGCTTCTCTGCAATAATTATTTACAACGTGTCCCAATTTGCAGGTATCTCGGCGTGTGTAGAAGTTGCACAAAATCTTGGGGTATGCCCCGGTTTTGGGTCAGGTAGTGAGCAACTGCTGGCCATTGGGGTTTGTCCTCAACTGGTAACTGGAATGGGGGACGTGGTTCTTGGATAACCTCACTAGTCACTTTGCGTGTGTGGGCGATTGCCGCCCGTTCTGCACCAGCTTCACCAAATCGGTCACTGAGCCAAGCGATCGCTTCTCGAAAATTGCACCCCTGTACGTGCATCACTAAGTCAATTGCACCGCCGCCACCCTTCTGCTGTTCGGGTGAAAAATCATAAAACTTGGACTTATCTATATTAATGATGTGACCGTGGCCCTTCCATCTTTCACGATCGCAATTTAACCCCAACTCCCAAGCCACATCCTCCAAGGGCAAGTCACGCAGTTGTTCGGTCTGAGATTGCAACAATTGCACCCGCGCTTCTAGTTGATGGCGCTCTTTTTCGCTATCCCTCGCCCGTTGCTCTGCCCTTTCTAATCGCTGTTCCATGAACTTTCGGTCAGCCAGTTGATGGTTAATCGCTTGGAAGTGTTCATCAGACTGAATCCTGTCTACATAACTCCTAGCTGATTCAAACGGTGTGGGTGCTAATTGGTTATTTGTAATGACTGCGGTGAGTGGTTCACTGTTAACCGCTTGGTAATATTCTTTAACCTTTGTATGGGTTGCCTTACTGCCCTTTACTCCTCGTTCAATGCCCAAAGGAGCAAGTGCAGCAGCATAACTATCTTGCAGAAGAGATAACTTGATTCTTCCCTGTCCCCCTCGACCGCCAAACATCGCGTCATGACTGACTCTCCCGGTTTTTTCATTCAATGGCACGATGTAGGCGTGGATGTGTGGAGTACTTTCATCTAGGTGAAGCTCTGCTCTGACGCACTTTGATCCATAGTTTTGAGCTAGCCAGTCACGAGATGCGATCGCCCACTGCTGCATCAGATTATCAGACCACTGCCCAGAAACAGATGGATCTAAGGGACGGAAATATTCAGGTGATGCCGAGAGAAACATTTCAGTGCATAACACTGCATCATGTCGAGGGCGATGCTTGAGTGTAGAGATTTTTTCTTTAACTATCTCCTCTAATGCGCGTTCGTCTTCTCCCCCAATCAACCGTCTATTATCTCTAGTTGGATCTGCGTTGGGTGTTTCTCTGTTCCTGGTAACATGGTCATCACTGCCAGCAACGTTGCCGAATGTTTTTAGTTTTTCAATCCTGAGAATTGTTAGTGGCGACATCAAAGATTTATGTTACAAATGCAGTATAAGTGTAGTATTCAAAAACCCCTTCGGACGAACGGCGGTTTCATGTCATGAGCGCAGCGAGAGATGGCGCAGCCACCCGCAGGGCATGAAACCATAGTGAGTATGGTATCACTTATACAAAACCCCCAAATCCACTTTGGGGGGAGAAATCGCGCTTACTGCCTACTGTCAAAATATCCCCAAAAGCACCTCTAGGGTACATAACGACAGTCGTTTGACAGTCATTGGGGTTTCGGGTAATGACAGTCGTTTGACAGTCATTTGGTACAGTAGAGGGGTACTAGGGGTGGTTTACGGCGTATTTTGACAGTCATGGGAATTTGGTATCAATCAACACGATGCCTTACTCACAATCCCCTCTAATTCGGTAGGAATACAGGACATGGAGCAACCTAATTTAGAAGTGCTTTCGATTAAGCGCAGTCACGACAGTAGCGATGGCCAGTTACTACAATTTTTACGAGAGCGTGAGCGTCGAATGTCGGGCAGAGGTTTGACTAAAATTGTTTTGAGTACTTTGAGAATGTGTTGGGGGCCTTTTGTCATAAAGCGTATTGGTGCTGACAGCGACACTCTTAAGACTGCTGTGATTTACTCTATCTCACAGTTGGAATTACAGATTCACTTGCTTAAGCAATTACTCGATTGAGGGATTTTTTGAAGTACGTTTGCAACAAGTCTGTATTATTTCTGACCAATAAGCCTGGGGTTTATTGGTCAGAATTTGGCTTCTTAGTTGTGGTTCTAATTGGGGGGCAAGTTTAAAGCAGACTTGCAGGGTAAGGCGCAAGTCGTTTGTCTGAAGTAATTGTCCTGAATTTCAAAGGGCGACTTCCGACCTGAAACGAACGACTTCTCACTGTTTGTATGTGTGAATACCCAAATAGTGATCGGCTGACGTTATGCGTGATATTGGTTGCAAAATAACAAATAAGTAATTACTATTCTTCAGCGATTGAATAGCCAAACTGATAACCTCAAAATTCAAAAACCAAGATTGGTATGAATTAAAAGGGATAGCTATAGATAACTTCATGCCTTGTGATAAATGATAAAAATCAAGTATTTTCGCTATTTCTACCGTTTTCAGCACATCCAAGTATTTTTGACCATCTAAGCCTGGGTAGCCTTGGTTGATGATTTCATCAAGTACCCTAATTTTGTATTTTCCAGAACTGAGGAATAATATCTGGGTTGTGCCGGGTGGTATGGGTGGTCTAGGTGGCGGTGGTATTTGGGATGGCGTTGGTGGTGGTGGTATAGGTGGCGGTGCTGGTATTTGGGAGCGTGAAGGTGTTTGGGATGGCGTTGGTGCAGTAGGAATCTTTGACAGTGATACAGCGACGGTTCTACCAAATGCACTCTTAAAAGCTTCGCTGAGTGTCGGTAATTTTGTTGTTATTTTGTCGTACCAAGGCGATTTGCACTGTATTAATGCAGATTCCCCATCATAATCACGTAAAAAACACATTTGTCCTATTAATGCCTTGATGGAGGCTTGAGGAATATTTTCCAAAACACGCTGCCATATAACAGTAAGGTCATACTGTGGTGTTGGTGGTTGGGGTGGTGTTGGCGGTTCGGGTGTTGGCGGTGTTTTTTGCGCTAGAAACTCAGAAGCATCGGACAAAGAATCGAAATCAGCAATCTTTTCAAAAACCTTGTAGCGGCCCTTATCAAATCGAACTTCGTATCCAAGAACTGCTGCAATTTTTTTGAGTTTGGCTAGGGTTAATCTATTCATGTTAAATCGTACTAGTTAAACACCTGTGAGAGCCGCAGTCCTAACATTGCCAACTGTTTCGAGAAACAGCACTCTTCCATTCTTTTTAATATTCTCGCTGACTGTGTAAGGTTTGCAGGTAATCTCGGCTCAATTTATTCAATTGCCTTGGACATTTCCTCTCTCCACCCCTCTTACCCCCCGCAATACGTTTGTGAAAAGAGGGGTGAACTCATCGGTGGCTTTTGTCGTGATTGTGTAGTTATTCAGTAGTATTTTTTGATGGCTATTTTTTTCTTTTTCAGTTTTGGCTCAAAAAAACTGGCCAAACTTTTTGGCGTACTGTGCGTCATCAAATGAAATTAATATCAAATCAAAATGCCATAAAAGCGCCATAGATATGCCATATAGCGCCCGTATACTGGCCAGAGAAATACCATGAGCAACAGTTCTAAGAACTTCTTAGAACGCCTCTAAAATTACGCGTATTTCTCTTATTACTTCCATTACTTTGCCTAACAGTTATCAGAGAAATAACACAAAATTTCCCCTTGGCTACTGATGTGTTTTGCTACTCAAAATGACTTTACTGAGCTTTTAGAGAGAGTAGTGCTGTGTCAGTTGCCCCTTGAAGTCATATCCTTTGCAATGCTGAAGTATGAAGTTAGAGGCGAGGGAGATCCATAAAATAAAATGCTCGACGTACCACCCAGTAGAGCGCTGAACCGAACCTCTCTACCACATACCTAATTTGCGGTGGACAACCTGACTGCTTGATAATATCAAGAGCGAAAATTTGAATTGATGATGAGTCAGGGGTAAGCTATGGAAGCCAAAAGCGAAGTCATAATTAAATGAGCGCGGTTCACTACCATTAGCTAAACCAGCAGCGAATAAGAAAGTTGAAGTCTCACTGACAGACCAGAACGGTATAGTCTTCACCGCTCTGATAAATGCAAAAAGCTGGCGTAAGGCTGAAACTAATGCGAACGAGTTTGGGGATTGGGCAGGCGCTATATCTGGCAAGCTTGGTCAACGAACTCCTAATGGGTTTGAAGTAGTTGACGCAGGAATCCAAATTTTCCAGAAGAAGGTGCGATCCGTTGACGAGAAATCAAGCGAAGTAGCTTAAGGGATTCGTCGCTAGGTTAAATATTATAAACCTAGACAACTGTATATCTGTGCAAGTGAAATTCTTGCCCTCCCTGGTGAGGGAGTGACAGCAATACCCCTGAGGTAGCGACTAGCCATCAATCCTCAAAGCGGGGTGTAATGGAGGTAACTGGGAACCTAACCTAGAATCCCTTCTAGCACAGGTGTGTATGGGTAACGTGAGTGAAGGCGGTTTACTGTCGTAACGAATAGCCAGCGAAATTAGGTTGAGACGCTGGAGCCAAAAGGCAATGGTTATGAGAAAGTCCATTTTCAGGACATTCAAGGGCTGGTCATATTTCTTGTGACAAGCAGTCACCCCACAGATAACCCGGCAGGCTACGCCATCCTAAACACATCGTCAAACGGATATACGGAACGGAGTAAACCTTGAAATGCTCTCAGGCAAAGGTCGATGACCTGAGCAGGTGCTAACCGTATGCAATCAAGGTGAAGATTGAGTCAGAAGCTAAAGCCCCGTTGTAATCACGAGGATATGCTGACGGACTCACGGTTGATTGAAAGAAATAGCTACTAAGTAGAGTGAAAATGTTATGGACACGGTGTCATCACCGATGTATGGATGGAATACTATCCCTTGGCGTAAGTTAGAAAGGATAGTATTTAAGCTCCAAAAGCGGATATTTCAAGCCTCTCAACGTGGAGATGTCCGAGCAATCCACAGGCTACAACGTCTTTTAATACATTCCTCATCAGCGAAATACTTAGCGGTAAGAAAGGTAACACAGGATAATCAGGGTAAGAAAACCGCAGGAGTGGATGGAGTAAAATCTCTAACCCCAGAAGCGCGTTTGAAACTGGTAAATAACCTGAAATTGAAACCTTCCGGTAAAGCAACACGAAGGATTTGGATACCCAAGCCAGGAAAAAACGAAAAACGCCCATTAGGAATACCAACCATGTATGACCGTGCATTACAAGCATTAGTCAAAATGGCAATGGAACCAGAATGGGAAGCGCTCTTTGAAGCAAAAAGCTATGGTTTCAGACCCGGACGTTCAACCCACGATGCAGTACAAGCAATATTTTTGAGTATTAAACAGTGTCCAAAATTCGTTTTGGATGCCGATATATCGAAATGCGTGCGCCGTGACAGTTAACGCGGTATCCCCAACCAAGTTGGGAGAGACTAAGAAGAACGTCTCTAAGTCGACCAACTTACCTGGAGTTGAAAGACAAAAGGGACAACAGCATGTTGGTAAAGCCGGAAATAGAGAGAAGGCGTTAAAACTAGAGTCCGGCAAGACTTGTGTGACATGGTGAAGGTTAAACTACCTGAAGCCCAATTCTGACGGTATACGCGATTGCCTATTCCTACAACGCCTAAAAAGGAATAATCGTTTGTGTGTAGTTTTAAACATTTGAACCACACAACTTCTTC
>LXQD01000310.1 GCA_003326215.1 Nostoc minutum NIES-26
GGAAGAAGTTACAAGAGAACCGTGCATTGCACTGAACAAGCTGCCACCGAAGACACCAGCCACACCTAACATGTGGAAGGGGTGCATGAGAATGTTGTGTTCTGCTTGGAAGACGATCATGAAGTTGAAGGTTCCAGAGATACCCAAGGGCATACCGTCACTGAAGGAACCTTGTCCGATGGGATATACCAAGAAGACTGCGGTTGCTGCTGCAACAGGTGCAGAGAATGCTAGGCAGATCCAAGGACGCATTCCTAAGCGGTAGGATAATTCCCATTCACGACCCAAGTAGCAGAATACGCCAGTTAAGAAGTGGAATATTACCAATTGGTAAGGGCCACCGTTGTACAGCCACTCATCTAAGGATGCTGCTTCCCAAATTGGGTAGAAGTGTAAACCGATGGCGTTGGAAGAAGGAACAACTGCACCAGAGATGATGTTGTTGCCGTAGAGTAAGGAACCTGCTACTGGTTCGCGGATACCATCGATGTCTACGGGAGGTGCGGCGATGAAGGCGATGATGAAGCAGGTGGTTGCTGCTAGCAGGGTGGGTATCATCAGTACGCCGAACCAGCCGATGTAAAGTCTGTTGTTGGTGCTGGTAATCCACTCGCAGAAGCGATCCCAGACGTTGGCGCTTTGGCGCTGTTGAATGGTTGCTGTCATGGTTTTATAATTGCGATTTGTTTTTTATGAATGAATCAAGCGTGTTTGTTTTCGCTTGTAAACTTATATTAAGAAATATGTTGCGTTTTGTAAAGCACTTTGAGAAAAAATTTTTAGCAATTCTGTGAAAAGCTCTGAAACCCTGATGATTCTAGTGTTAAAGGATGTTGAGTAAGTAGCGCTCAGAACGGATAACAATATGAAGTGCTACTGCGATCGCCTTTTACAGCAATATTCGTACTCAGGTAGAGACTTTTGCCAGCTAGGTGCGTTAAATTATATTCTCTTATGACAATTAATACTTCTTGCACTGTTACTTATAGCCCTGCTTATACAATCGTTCCTACTTACGAATGCTTTAATCGCTGTAGCTACTGCAACTTTCGCACCGAACCGGGTCAAAGTCCCTGGATAACGCTATCAGCAGCAGAAACCGTCTTAAAACAACTTCAAGACCAAAATATTTGTGAAATTCTTATACTCAGTGGTGAAGTGCATCCGCGATCGCCAAAGCGTCAAGCATGGTTTCAGCGGATTTATGATTTGTGTGAATTAGCACTTTCGCTGGGATTGTTACCGCATACAAATGCGGGGCCGTTGAGTTTTGAAGAGATGCAGAAGCTGAAGAATGTTAACGTTTCGATGGGTTTGATGCTGGAGCAGTCAACGCCAGCATTATTAAATACCGTACATCGACACGCACCGAGTAAAGTACCAGAAGTCAGGCTGCAACAATTACAATGGGCGGGAGAGTTGCAGATTCCCTTTACAACAGGTTTACTTCTAGGAATTGGGGAAACGCCTGATGATTGCTGGGAAACTTTAGAAGCAATATCTCGACTTCATCAAAATTATCACCACATTCAAGAAGTTATTTTGCAACCTCATAGTCCTGGAAATCAGCAAAGCTTTGATGCACCACCTTTTGACCCCCATCAATTACCAGAAGTCATTGCCAAAGCGCGTCAAATTTTACCGCCAGATATTACAATTCAAATTCCGCCGAATTTAGTTAAAGATGACCAATGGTTACTCGCTTGTATCGAAGTTGGTGCGCGAGACTTAGGCGGAATTGGGCCAAAAGATGAAGTGAATCCCGATTATCCACATATACAAGAGCAGGCTTTGAGAGAAATTTTACAGCCTGCGGGGTGGGAATTGCTGCCGCGTTTACCAGTGTATCCTCAGTTTGATGATTGGTTGTCAAGGGAATTGCAAAAAGCGGTGCGACAATGGCGAAAGATTTTAACCCCAACTTCTCTTTTGCAAGAACAAAAGAGTACGAATTTGCCCATTTCCTAGTGGTTTCCTTGTTAATGAGTCTTTGATACTCGTCGGCGAGTCTTTGATATTCGTGAATGAGTCTTTGATACTCGTCGGCGAGTCTTTGATATTCGTGAACGAGTCTTTGATACTCGTGAATGAGTCTTTGATACTCGTGAATGAGTCTTTGATATTCGTGAACGAGTCTTTGATACTCGTGAATGAGTCTTTGATACTCGTCGGCGAGTCTTTGATATTCGTGAACGAGTCTTTGATACTCGTCGGCGAGTCTTTGATATTCGTGAATGAGTCTTTGATACTCGTGAATGAGTCTTTGAACTCCGTTCGTCCACTTCAGATACTCGTCAGCGAGTCTTTGAACTCCGTCGGCGAGTATCTGAACCTCGTTTTACTTTCTTCTGCTTTTGCCAAGCACCGCAACTCTCTATAATCTTCGGTATTATGAGCAACATTGCAATATTTTTTACCTATGGTTTATAGTTCTGACTTACTCAGTAAACTCTACAACGCTTTTAACCCCTTTGAACCTTTACCAGCAGGCGATCCAAAATATGTAGACTGTCAGGATGTGCGGGGAGATACGAATATTCTCCAAGAGTTGGGAAATCGGATGCTACTGGCAAATAATAACACTTACCAACTGTATTCCGGTCATCGGGGTGGGGGAAAATCTACAGAACTACGCCGATTAAAAAGCTATTTAGAAAATCGCCAGTTTTATGTCGTATATTTTGAGGCTGATGAAGAAGATATTGACTCAGAAGATGCCCAGTATACAGATATTCTCCTCGCCTGTACCCGCCGTTTGCTCAAAGATTTAAAAGAAATTGCCAGTCCTCGTCCTATACTCGACTGGTTAAAAAGCCGTTGGGAAGATTTGAAAGATTTAGCGCAGACTCCCATAGAATTTGAAAGTCTGGGAGTAGAAGCCCAACTCAGTCAGTTTGCCAAATTGACAGCAAATTTAAGGGCTGTTCCGGAATTACGCCAGAAGATTCGCCAAAAAATCAATCCTCACACTGTCACCTTAATTCAGGTTTTGAATGAGTTTTTAAACGATGCCAAACAAAATTTACCTAAAGGCTACACTCAACTGGCGGTAATTGTCGATAATTTAGACCGGATGGTGTTAGTCAAAGATGGCGATCGCACCAATTACGAAGAAGTCTTTTTAGACCGCAGCGAACAACTCCAAGCCCTAGATTGCCATTTGATTTATACTCTCCCCATTTCCATGTTGTATTCTACCAGAGCAACCGATCTCAGGGATATTTACGGTGAATGCCTGACTTTGCCGATGATTATGGTAAATACTATCAACGGGGACATTTACCAGCCAGGACTCAACAAAGTGAAAGAAGTAATTAACAAACGAGTCCGGCAAATTGCACCAGAATTATCCTTAGAGAAGGAAATTTTTGACAATCCCCAAACCTTAGAAAAACTCTGTTTGATGAGTGGAGGTCATGTGAGGAATTTGCTATTGTTAACTCAAGATGCTATTGGACGCACTGAAGAGTTACCAATTGCAGAAAAAGCGGTACGACGAGCAATTACTCAAGCCAGAGATACCTATCGCCGCGCCGTGGGAAATCATCAATGGTGTCTACTAGCGGAGGTGTCCCGTTCTAAGCGCATCATTAATGATGACCAGTATCGAAGTTTAATGTTTAACCGCTGTCTTTTAGAATACCGCTATTTAGATGATGAAGGAGAAATGCAGCGTTGGTATGATGTTCATCCATTAATTCAAGGAGTTCCAGAATTTAAAGAAGCAGTGGCGAAACTTGCATGAATCAACCTTTCACTGATTGGGATGATGATTTACCCCCTGAACCTGAAGAAGCTTATCAAGACTTACTTCGCGCACTGAAGCGAAAATCAGGATTTGGCTTGTTTTTTGTGCAATGTATGCCAGGGGAAGCAGACAAGTTCATTGCCAAACTTCCTCAAGAGATTCCGCACAAAGTAATAGCAGTGTTACGCTTTGTCGAACCGATTGATAATTTATATCAGCGAGTAACCGAATTCGTTGAAGACAAGCAAGTTGATATTTTATTAATTAAAGGTCTGGAATATTCTTTGTACAAGTACGAACAAAGAACATTTGGCGAAATCACAGAAAGTCAATTTAGCAATTTAATTAGTGTTCCGCCAATTTTAAATCACTTAAATCAACAGCGGGAACGGTTTAGGGATGATTTTCCGTTTAGCTTTGTTTTTCTTTTGCGGTCATTTTCAATCAACTATTTGATTCACCGCGCCCCAGATTTTTTTGATTGGCGTTCTGGAGTGTTTGAATTATCAACTACACCAGAAGTCGTAGATGAAGAATCATCTCGTTTTCTGGATGAAGCAGACTATGAAGAATATCTAAAACTAACTCCAGAAGAAAAAATAGAGAAAGTCTTAGAAATTCAAGATTTGCTGCTAGAAAAACATCAGAAGGACAGTTTAAAGGCGAACTTACTACGCGAACTAGGAAGGTTGTTAGTTAGTTCTAAGGAATACGAAGCGTCTCTCATATTTTATAACCAAGCACTGAAAATTCAACATGATTTTCACTATGCTTGGTACAACAAAGGGAATGCACTAAAGAATTTAGGACGCAATGAAGAAGCGATTGCATCCTACGACCAAGCACTGAAAATTCAGCCTGATTTTCACTATGCTTGGAACGGGAAAGGGAATGCACTAAAGAATTTAGGACGCAATGAAGAAGCGATTGCATCCTACGACCAAGCACTGAAAATTCAGCCTGATTTTCACTATGCTTGGAACGGGAAAGGGAATGCACTAAAGAATTTAGGACGCAATGAAGAAGCGATTGCATCCTACGACCAAGCACTGAAAATTCAACCTGATTTTCACTATGCTTGGAATGGGAAAGGGAATGCGCTAGTGAATTTAGGACGCAATGAAGAAGCAATTGCATCCTACGACCAAGCACTGAAAATTCAACCTGATTTTCACTATGCTTGGAACGGGAAAGGGAATGCGCTAGTGAATTTAGGACGCAATGAAGAAGCAATTGCATCCTACGACCAAGCACTGAAAATTCAACCTGATTATTACTATGCTTGGAATGGGAAAGGGATTGCATTAAAGAATTTAGGACGCAATGAAGAAGCGATTGCATTCTACGACCAAGCACTGAAAATTCAACCTGATTATTACTATGCTTGGAATGGGAAAGGGAATGGACTAAAGAATTTAGGACGCAATGAAGAAGCAATTGCATCCTACGACCAAGCACTGAAAATTCAACCTGATTATTACTATGCTTGGACTGGGAAAGGGATTGCACTAGTAAATTTAGGACGCAATGAAGAAGCAATTGCATCCTACGACCAAGCACTGAAAATTCAACCTGATTACGATTGTGCTTTCTACAACAAAGCTTGCTGTTATGCTCTTCAAGGTAATAGTGAGCAGGCATTAGAGAACCTGCAACAAGCAGTTAATCTAAGTCCTGATAAATATCATGAGATAGCAAAGACTGACTCTGATTTTGACGGTATTCGGAACGATGAGCGCTTTCAATCTTTAATTAAAAAATAGATGTAGCGATCGCCTTCTCACTCCTATTCATAACGACTTCAAGTAAAAGCGATCGCCCTTAACTTAACTCAACTCAGAAGTTGCCACTCAGACTTTAAATAAATTACTATAAAGAACCCATAACCCAAAAGTCTTATGAATGCTGAATTGATTAAGTTGATTTATGAAGTTGAACCTCAATCAGGAGAGAAATTGAACCTCCCAGAGCCAATACTGGAAAGTATCAATACAAAACGCTCGGTAATAACTATCGAACAAAAAGCAGAAGAACCAGAAAACACCCGTAGCCATGATAGCTTTTTGAACGCCTACGTACCAGAAGACGAAGAACTTTATGAGGACTATCCAAATAGGTGAGTTTTGGGTAGCAGACATTTCATCTCCAGCCCTCCCCACTTACAAGTCATTCAGGAAGCCTTATCTTTCCCATATCCGCTAGCATAGTTTCAAAAGTTCGCTAACTGATGTTTCTCAATACAACCCTAGGTTTTGAGAGGCTGCGTAGTTAACATTGCTGAATGGGGTGCATACTACCACTAAAATAATCTTAAATCAACAATCTACAAACACTAATTCAGCCTGCATCCTTCACTAGACAGAGCTTGCACTGTAAACCCTGTTGTAAAATAGACAATAGAAGGATTCGGGGGGCCATTTACTGGTCATAAACGCCTATAGAGACTATCTACGGAAATCTGCAAGGTCTAAAGTCCAGCCAGCTGAAGCAACTACAGCGGCTGTACCACCAGCGCATACCAGGCGATCGCATCACCACGCCTGAGTTCTCCCAGCGTCTGGCGGCCATTAGTACAGAAATCAATCAACCTGTGTGTGCCTACCTCAACCGTCGCGGACAAGTGATTCGCGTAGGGGTAGGCACACCGCGTCAAACACAAATTCCACCGTTGGAATTGCCCCGTTACGGTGCAGAACGTCTTAGTGGTATTCGTTGTATCGCCACCCATTTAAAATCAGAACCGCCCAATGATGCGGCACTGACAGCTATGGCGCTGCAACGGTTAGACGCTTTGGTAGTCATAAATATTACCGGAACAGGATTTACACGTAGGGGAGGAGGCGCTGCTGGGTATGTCAAAGAAGCTTATTTAGCTCACCTGACACCCCAAGAGTCTCGTGCCCTGATGACAAGTCCTGCTGCATTCAAGATAGAGGAAAATCAAGTCCAATCTCCAAGTTGGACTATATCGCCACCTCTGAGCTTGGATATAGTGGCACAGCAGGATTTTATAGACTTGGTGGAAGGGCTGGAAGAGGAGTTCCGCCGCGAATTTGTCGCCCAGGAAGTAGATGCCGACCACGATCGCGTGCTAATTGTGGGAGTAATGACCGATGAGTTGACTCCCCAACAATTTCAAGACACCTTGGCCGAATTAGCACGGTTAGTGGATACAGCCGGTGGAGATGTATTACAGACAGTACAACAAAAGCGATCGCGCATTCATCCTCAAACAGTAGTCGGCGAAGGAAAGGTGCAAGAAGTTGCCCTGACAGCCCAAACCTTAGGAGCCAGTCTTGTCGTCTTTGACCGCGACCTTTCACCCGCCCAAGTCCGCAACTTAGAAGCACAAATTGGTGTTCGAGTAGTTGACCGCACAGAAGTAATTTTAGATATCTTTGCCCAACGCGCTCAGTCCCGTGCTGGTAAGTTGCAAGTAGAGCTGGCACAGTTAGGATACATGCTGCCGCGACTAACTGGTAGAGGTCAAGCAATGTCACGGCTAGGAGGTGGTATTGGTACTCGCGGTCCTGGTGAAACTAAACTAGAAACTGAACGCCGTGCTATTCAGCGGCGCATTTCCCGATTGCAACAAGAAGTTGACCAATTACAGGCACATCGTTCGCGGTTACGGCAGCGACGACAACATAGGGAAGTTCCCTCAGTGGCTTTGGTTGGTTATACCAACGCTGGCAAGTCCACCTTGCTCAACGCCCTCACTAATGCTGAAGTTTACACAGCCGACCAGCTGTTTGCAACTCTTGACCCCACCACGCGCCGCCTAGTGATTCCCCATGGCGAGACTGGCGAATCCCAAGAGATTCTAGTTACAGATACAGTAGGGTTTATCCATGAACTACCTGCATCGTTAATGGATGCCTTCCGCGCCACCTTGGAGGAAGTCACAGAAGCTGATGCCCTACTGCATTTAGTAGATTTATCTCATCCTGCTTGGCTGAGTCATATTCGCTCAGTTAGAGAAATCCTTGCAGCAATGCCAGTAACTCCCGGTCCGGCGCTAGTTGCCTTTAACAAAATCGATCGAGTCGATAGTGAAACTCTGGCTCTCGCTCAAGAAGAGTTTCCCTTGGCGGTGTTTATTTCAGCAAGCCAGCGCTTGGGATTAGAAACCTTACGCCAGCGCCTTAGCCAGTTGATTCAATATGCTGTTGACTCTCGGTAAATACCGAAATAAATTTAATTTACAGTAAAAAATGCCGTCGTTATATTAACGACGGCATTTTCTATTGAAAACAGCATTAGGACTTACGCAGTGATACGAAAAATCAAGGGTTTAGACAAGGGGTGTAGGAGTATATAGGTGTGAGGGTGTAAGCGAGCAAAACCCTTACACCCAGTCTCAACAGACAAACTTTGTGCGTAAGTCCTGAACATATATTTCTACTCCACTGAAGCTTTAGCGGTTTATGTGGAATTTGCTGAATGACAATATCGGACAAAACGTGCTAAAACCATTGATTAATAGGCATTTTTCTATTTGAAGCTTATACAGTAATTATATTTGGGTTGTGAACAAGGTCTCATGCTGTATGAAGATTTGAGCTTTGTACTTGTTCTTATCTAATTTTAGGAACACTGTATCAGCCTTTCAGCATGACTTTTAATAATCATTTTAGTTTCATAGCAATCAAGGTTTATGGAATCAGCTTCGCAGCAGTTTGACCCTAAATATGTCAAAGTTCAGCTTCTTTTAGCTGGAGGACATCAATACACGATTTATTTAAAATCAGATGCACCTGTACTACATAGTTTATTAACAACGATTGTGGCTCGTGCCTATAAACAAGAATCGGCTTCTCAGACTTTATTTCAAATTCCCATAAATGAAGGTCATTCTGCTTTGTGTTTTTCAAGCGATAACCTTGTTGGTGTAGAGACAGAGCCTCCTATTTGGGTACAGCAAATAGAAGAAATAAAACCTCAATATCTTGATATTTTAAATTCTATTTATATACAAATAGATAATTTTTTAGCGCCAAATGAACACGAGCTATTGATTAAATACGTTCTAGAGAGAGAGTCAGATTTTGTTTCTACTAGCACTTCCACCAATGATATAAATTATCGCCGCTCAATGGTTCTCTATTCATTTCCAGAATTCTCTGAACTAATTGTCAAACGTATTCAGACAATAATTCCTGATGTAATTAGCAAATTAGGACTTCCATCATTTGCGATATCTCAAATTGAAAGTCAACTGACAGCCCATAATGATGGTAATTATTACAAAATACATAATGATAATGGTAGCCCAGAAACAGCTACAAGAGAACTTACATATGTTTATTATTTTTATCGAGAACCAAAGCCATTCTCGGGCGGTGAATTACTAATATATGACAGTAAAATTGAAAATAACTTTTATGTGAATGCAGAGTCTTTTAAAACAGTCGAGCCACGAAACAACAGCATTGTGTTTTTCATCAGCCGATATATGCATGAAGTTAAGCCTGTGATTTGTCCCTCCAAAGCTTTTGCTGATAGCCGTTTCACTATCAATGGCTGGGTACGTCGATGAGCCAATTTAGTCAGTAATACATACTTTTGCTACTAGATAACGTAGCGTTGAATCTGGTGTATTTACCCCAATTTAATCACCTATAAAAATCTGTGTTCGCTTAAATTATCTCTAGTTTCAATGTAAAGCATTATTCTTGAGACATCCATATATAGTGGTTGAAATTTTATACGTGATACTAATTGAAGAGGCTTTTAAATGCAAAGCCTCTTTTATTTATAGAGTAAAGATTAAATCCGTATTTTTTCTCATAGTAGTTCTTACATACCATATGCAGTATATTGCCCTAATTTATATATATTAAATATTTTGAGTTATAGAAAAAGTTTGTAGCTTCAGTATTATTACTATCGTTTCAATAATTATTTATAGAAATAAACTAATAA
Source organism: Nostoc minutum NIES-26 (assembly GCA_003326215.1). Lineage (GTDB taxonomy): Bacteria > Cyanobacteriota > Cyanobacteriia > Cyanobacteriales > Nostocaceae > Dendronalium > Dendronalium minutum. Next base: position 9,674 of record LXQD01000310.1, read on the forward strand.
ATAAAGATATGAATAAAACTAAAAAAAACAGCAGACACTTAGCAAATACAAGTAGACAATTAGAATCGCAATTAACAAAAATGTCGCCTAGAGCGACTATTATTTAGTACATCACATCATGGCAAGAGCATTTTCTATTCGACTGGGATATTCCTTATTAGCGGCTGCGGGTGTAGCTGTAGCTACGTCTTCGTTCAATCCTGCTCATGCCGCTTCCATGAGTTTCACTACCACAAACTTTACAGGCGATCCGCTGCAAGTTAAATACACTCTGGATGACACAGTAGCGGGTGCAGGAAAAGTTCAGTTTAAAGTGGAATTTTTGACTGATTCAACGTACAAAAATATTGGCGACATACGTGGAATCTTCTTTAACATTAAGGACAACTCGCTTCTATCTGGACTCAAAGTCACAGGTGTAGGTGGCACACCCATAACGACGACTGCATATAATAGTGCTGGACAGCTTGGAAGTGTCGGTCAAGCCAATCTGAACGGTGATGGAAATACCCACACATTTGAATATGGTGTAGAAATTGGCGACAACGGTTTAAAGGGCGGTAAAGACGACTTTCAGACAGCAACCTTTGTCCTATCTAGCAGTACAACAGCCTTAACTCTCGATCAGTTCTTCAATCAAGACTTCGGCTTGCGTGCAACGAGTGTAGGACTTCCCGGTTCCAGTCGTAATGGGAGCAGCAAACTAGCAGGCATATCCACACCAGCTCCTGCACCAGCGCCTGCTCCTGCACCAGCGCCTGCTCCTGCACCAGCGCCTGCACCAGCGCCTGCTCCTGCACCAGCGCCTGCTCCTGCACCAGCGCCTACTCCTGCACCAGCGCCTGCTCCTACTCCTGCACCAGCGCCTGCTCCCGCACCTGCACCAGCGCCTTCACCAGCGCCTGCACCAGCGCCTGCACCAGCGCCTGCTCCCGCACCTGCACCAGCGCCTTCACCAGCGCCTGCACCAGCGCCTGCACCAGCGCCTGCACCAGCGCCTGCTCCCGCACCTGCACCAGCGCCTGCACCAGCGCCTGCACCAGCGCCTGCTCCCGCACCTGCACCAGCACCTACAACTTACTATACGCCTACTCCACCAACACCCGTGGCACAGCCAGTTCCTGAACCTGGAACGATCGCAGCTTTGGGCTTATTTGCGGCAGGTGCTTTTGGAATTAACAGAAAAAAGAAACAAGATAACTCACAAACTTAAACAATACTGTTGAGTTCTCATACTAGTTTAGATTGGGTTCAGAAATTGAGAAACACGTCTAACCCAATTTTTTGTATTAAGAAAATTTAGTTTAGAAATCTTGAATGCATCTTCCTTTGATCTGACTGGTTTGTAAGTAATTTCAAACTAGTCAGTAAAATTCTGCTGAAATGTTTTTACAAAATAAAATAAGCTCAAAAAGAAGCTGACAACAAAAAAGCCGAGGCTCATAACAAAAAAATAGAATGTGATAAAGCTGAGAAGGAAGCTGCTACACCTAAGCCTACACCCACGCCAGCGCCATTTCCCGTACCAATTCCAGCGCCCCCGCTCGGACAAACACCTCCTTCACCTGCAACTTACTATCCACCTACTTCAACTACACCAACTACACCTGTGGTGCAGAAAGTACCTGAGCCTGGTACGATCGCAGCTTTGGGCTTATTTGCAGCAGGTGCTTTTAGAATTAAGAGAAAAAAGCAACAGGATAACTCACAAACTTAAACAACACTGTTAAGTTTTCATATTAGTTAGATTGGGTTGGGAAGTGGATAAACACGTCTAACCCAATTTTTTGTATGAAGATGATTTGACTTAGTTGCTCAATGCCAGTGTAGATTGCGAGATTGTTATGAGTATTTGGCTGGCTACAAAACACAATAAAGCCACTAGAACAGGTATCAAAGTTCTAAAATTAAGAAGTATGAAATAAATTTGAGGACGTTATGGCTGCCAAAGTAGAAATTTACACCTGGAGGACTTGCCCATTTTGCATCCGTGCCAAAAATTTGTTGGCAGAGAAGGGAATTGAATTCACAGAATACAGTATTGATGGAGATGAAGCTGCACGAGCTAAAATGGCTCAGAGGGCAAACGGAAGACGCTCATTGCCCCAAATTTTTATCAATGATTCCCATATTGGTGGTTGTGATGATATCCATGCTTTAGAAAGTCAAGGCAAGCTAGATGAGCTACTAACTTCCAGCCAGAGTCTGTAGGTTGAGACAGTCTTCAGAGTGCATTTTGTTTCCCACAGCAGCAATGTCTGGTGACAAGATGCTAGGCACCAATGCAAATTGGCTGAATCATCAGGGGATAATCTAAATTGAATAACCATTAAACTTCCTGGTGATTGAGGCAAACAGCGTGAAACTGGTTTTTATTATCGATCCCATCCATCAGCTTGACCCATGTCATGACACCAGCGTTGCTCTGATGGAAGCAGCGCAAACCTTAGGACATGAAATCTGGGTGACTCAAGCAAACCTGCTGAGTGTAGTAGAAAGCAAAGCTTGGGCTGTTCTACAGCAAGTAGAACTTGTACCAGTGCAGTTGGTGGAGGGACGTTGGGTAGCGGTAAATTCTTGGTATAAGTTGAGCGATCGCTCTTTCACTTCCCTGGAAACAATGGATGCCGTATTCATGCGGACAGATCCACCAGTCAATGATTCTTACCTCTATGCTACCTACATTCTCGATTACATTGACCAACGCAAAACTTTGGTAATTAACAGTCCCAATGGTATTCGAGGAGCAAACGAAAAAATGTATGCCCTTCAGTTTACCAAAGCAATTCCAGAAACAATCGTCAGTGCCGATAAACAGTTTATCCGGCAATTTGTTGAAGCAAAAGGAGCAGCTGTTCTTAAACCACTGGGTAATAAAGCTGGAGAAGGAATTTTATTTTTACAATCAAGCGATCGCAACTTCAACTCTATAGTCGAACTCAGTACTTTTCAAGGTCGAGTACCTGTTATGGTGCAAACCTATCTACCAGAGGCAAAAGAAGGAGATAAACGGATTATCCTACTCAATGGCGAGCCGATTGGTGCGCTTAATCGTCTTTCTAGTGGGAATGATTTTCGTAATAATATGGCAACAGGTGGAACAGTCGCTCAAACAGAAATTACTCCTAGAGAATATGAAATATGTACCCAAGTAGCTGAACAATTACGCAAAGACGGCTTAATATTTGTTGGTATTGACGCAATCGGTGGCTACCTTACTGAAGTTAATGTCACTAGTCCGACTGGAGTTCGTGAAATCGACCGATTAAATGGTACTCGTCTTGGTCATCAGGTTATTCAATGGGTTGAACAGACTCTACAAACTAATGCATCGTAAACCAGCCTATATTCAGTCACCTCTGGGTAGTTATCAGAAGCAATACCATCTTGATTTATTTACTTTTGCACCACGTTCAAAAATATGAAACTCACCAAATAGACTTTAGATTGTTGTCTCCCCCAAATAGCTGACAAGACCATTCCGATTTAATATCTAGCCTTGGTCAGTTTATTTTCTATTCTTCATACAACCTGCCTTGGTTATTTATTGCTATGGCACAAAAGACCGAGAACATAGGTGGACGATCGCAACCTTTAAGAAGTATTTCTGCTTTTAGCTATAGATGCTGAGCAGACTAAAGGAGGCAAAAACTTTGGTCAAAACCCTTCGCCCCCGCTTTTCTATTCCAAACATCATAATAGATGAACATCTGAGTCAGCAGACTCCTGCGCTAGTTGATTTGATATGTAGGTAGCATTGACAAGTTTAGTCAGTAATCGCCTGCATCAAAGATTGACAACAAAATTGCCTAACCTTGTCCCTGGTGAAAACCCAGAAATAGGAGATTCTATACAGCGCTCAGCTAGACCTGAGACTGCAAATTTCATCTAAAATTTCAAATCCAGAATCACTTAATTCCGTGGTTTATGCCGATTGCGAAGAAAATCAGGAATATCCAAGCCAGATTTTTCCTTGGGTTCCGCAATTGGTGTTGGGGGAGTAGAGGGAGTAGGGGGAGTAGCTGTGGGTGGCTGTGGCGTTGGTCGCTTTGCGGGAGTCACTACTCGCGGTGTAGTCACGTTTTGTTGTGGTGCTGATTGTATTTCGCCTGTGAAGCCAGTAGCAATTACGGTAATTCTCACTTCACCCTGTAGCCTGTCATCAATCACCGCCCCAAAAATAATATTGGCGTTGGGATCGACTACTTCATATATTGCTTCTGCGGCAGCATTTACTTCATGCAGGGTGAGATCGCTACCACCAGTAATGTTAAAGACAACTCCTCTAGCTCCTTCAATAGAACTTTCTAATAACGGTGAGGAAATAGCTGCGATCGCAGCTTCTCTAGCTCTTGATTTTCCTGAACTTACACCTATCCCCATCAATGCCGAGCCAGCATCTGCCATCACAGCTCGGACATCGGCAAAGTCAACATTTACCAAACCTGGGATCGTAATGATATCTGAAATTCCTTGTACCCCTTGACGCAGCACATCATCCGCATAGCGAAAAGCTTCTTGCACGGGAGTCTGTTCTGGGATCACTTCCAGCAGCTTGTTGTTGGGAATGATAATCAGTGTATCTACCCGACTTTTTAAACCTTCAATACCTTGTTCCGCTTGACTGGTGCGGCGGCGACCCTCAAAGACAAATGGACGAGTAACTACGCCAACAGTCAGAGCACCCATTTCTTTTGCTACTTCTGCGACAATTGGGGCTGCACCAGTTCCAGTACCACCTCCCATACCAGCAGTGATAAATACGAGGTCAGCACCTTCCAATGCCGTGGCAATTTCATCTCTTGATTCCTCAGCTGCCTTTTGACCAATAGCAGGATTGCCGCCAGCTCCCAAACCCCGCGTTAGCTTTTGTCCAATTTGCAACCGACTAGGAGCTCCTGCTAGGGTCAAAGCCTGGGCATCAGTATTAATTGACCAAAACTCCACTCCAGCGACATCAGACTCAATCATGCGGTTAACCGCATTTCCTCCACCACCACCGACACCAATCACTTTAATGTTGGCAACCCGACCAGGAACAATCTCGCCAATGCGGTTATTTTCTGTAGTAATCTTCTTACTGTCGTGGTTTTGCCCGAAGTTCAACCCAGAGTGATTAAAAGGATTGGTCGAGTTAACTGCCAGTGAGAATCCTGATTGCCCCATAGATTGGGAGTTTTTATAGGTCAGCTCTTGGTTATTATCAAGTGTCATTGCATTCAGAAAGGTAGATAAACGACTTTTTCAGGTGTTCTTCACCTAAGAGTCAACTATAGTTTCACACTGCCAAAATCTATGGCACTGTTATTCATTGTTATCACTACTTCCAACCTTAACAGGGTTGGAAGTGCGAAAGTTGGCTATAGGATAAGCCATTCTCGCAGCCGCTTGCACAGCTAATTCTAGAGAAGTATACCTACATTTATCTAAAATTGAACTGTATAACTTCATCGAAATCTTAATTGTTTCACAAATATGTTGCCACGTTGCCAGAATATACCTTAGGTATAAAGCTTGTCCTCCCACTATTCCTGTTAAAGATTTAAATTGGTCATTACTTTTACAACTATCAGTGTTGGTTTCTTGTTCGTGAATAACCGCATACATATTCTGAAAAATGTATATTTTGTTATCAATAAACAAAGGCAAACACTGAAAAAAAGAGGTTTTTGCTCCCTGATAATTAATTTTATTGGCTGACCTTCTGCAATCAAATATACATTTAATAACTGCACGAATATCATCCTGCCCAAAATTCTGAGCAAATGGAACAACTTCTAAACGCCTTCCCCAGCTTATCTTGTATGCTTTATTCATGTAGCTAATGATAGGTTTAACCATTGGAGATGATTGCAGCTTAAAACACAAAATTCGTCTTCTACTTACCTGTATTTCAAGTTTGATGTCAGGAATACTATGCTTATCAGTTATACAACACCTTAATTAATTTGCTGTTTGATGTGCCTGAATAGACACTTGATTGGAGCAATATTTTACTCTATGAAAACCTTTACCAGTGCAATTAACAAACCAGTAATGTCAAAAATATTTTGTAATCCAGCAAGGGTTACAGCACAGAGAAGTTCGATATAACTGCCTAGCAGCAACACTTACAGAATTTTACACAACTCCTGGGAAGTCCAGGATACCGTCTTTAGAAAGGTCTAGAGAGCAAAATGGATGGCGGCAAAAACCATCTACTCGACAATAAGTCCATAAAAACCGAGTTTCTAAATGACTAGGGTCGTCAGACTCTTGAAAACGACAAATACTATCAACTCTGCTTGCCACCATTGTCTGGGCTTTTACGGCAGTCTTATCAACTATTAAAGGCTGTTGCAGAAATCATCCATTCTACTGGGAAACGCCCACTAGGTGTCTATACCAGCTTCCTCAAATTGAGATCGCGCATTCTTCTGTTTTACAAACTAAATGCAGTCGCAGATTGGGTAAGCACAATGTATTTGCTAACCACACGCCATCATTCAGATTGTCTAACATATTTCACCCCTCCACTAAAGTTAGGGTAACAATTGTGGTTTTTTAATCTCAAAGGAGATTTAATGATTGCTCCCATCATTTTAATTAATTAGAAGTTAACGCCAATTTTTTGGGGTTACTGGAAAATTGAATATAACAAATATATATATTTATCTATCGGCATAAAACTTCTTAACTATAGTAGGAGCGTTTGATGTATTACATCTACTGGATGTTTCTATGGATTTAGGGAGTTAACTTTCCGATTGTTTTGGTTCACATGTACTAATGGAGATTCAGGATTTTTCAGATCGATATACTCTATTTGACTAGGATTAATTTTTGCTGATAATTGGCGCATTTGGGCAAGTATTTTGATTTGTTGTGGTAACTTGGGACTTGGGGCACCAAGATACACATTTCCTAGTTCAGTTTTCAAAATTAAATTCGTTGGGTCTTGGCAATCAATTTCCGTAACTTTCACAGAACTTTGGCTCAACGTTGGATAAAGCTGACTCCAGTATTGGCGGTATTGTTCTGGCAACCCAATAACTTTGAGACTTGGCAATTTGGCATTTGGATTTACCAACTTGTATTTTTCTAAAGGCATCCATACTCCACTTGCATCTACTAAACCAGCAGACACTTGTTTTTTAGCAGTATTAGTATTTCTTGCTTTGGAACTTTGAGCTACTGCTACAGGAACTCTTTGCTGGATTTCGATGATTAATCCTGGAGGAAAAAGGCGGCGACGAACAGTTGCTTGTGCAATGGTTGGTTGTTGCTTTAAAGAGTCGGCGATCGCAGAAGGTTGAATCCGCCACAAAGACTGGGGATATGAAAGCCTCAGCAGTGACTGAATCGATCCTTCTGGGAGTACTCGATTGCCAGATTTCACCACTATCTGTTTGGGAGCATTTAGTACCCATATTGGTTGGATTGCCACCCACAGCAAACCACTGGCCAGACCACTAATGGCAAAGGTTCGCCAAATAGCCTGAATAATCTTCATCTGCCGCTGTCGACGTAATTTCTTACGGCGCTGGGCTAAATCTGCATGGGAAACGGATACTATGCCAGCCATTCAAACCCCTTTTTGCATTCGTCAGTAGGCTAAAAGTACTGATTAATTACAGTAAACCCTGTTGGTATCTGTTAGCTGCTACTCTCAAGACTTTTTTTACTTTTAGTAGTAACACCTTACAGTAACCTTACTAAGATTTAAGCGCTAGTAATTCTTTTTATCCAAGTTTATTTGAGTAGCGTACTTGCTTGACGATTTCGTAAATACTTTGCTGAAAATAATATAGACAATACCCCATCAGCAGCTATCTGAAAATTATAATTTCCAGTAGCTTTTTCTACTACGGTAACTAATGCACATAAGTTACCGTAGTAGTCAAGTAAAAGCTTAAAGATTGTCACAAGCTCAACCGCAGCTGTAAAAAAGACAGATATACTGTACGTATCAGGGACAATTGAATCTCTACCATGGTACTGACAGTTGCTTGCAGCGATCGCGCCAAGAGTAATGATCCCCGCAACATCCAAATTGCGAGTTAATTACGTACCTACACAACTGGCTAGAGATAACTGGGTATAAAGAACGACAAAAAACGGCATCTAAATGAGAAATACACTGAACTTGTCACGCTTTTATAAAGCATGTAACCCTAGCTACACGCTAAATATGAGTAATCTGCTCGATCGGCAGTACTACATAGATTTTGCTGATGTACGTGGTTGCAAGATTGTTGAAGAATTGCAACGTACCATTAGCCGTATTTCTCCAGATGAGCCAACCTGCCAATTATTTACAGGTCATATTGGCTGTGGTAAGTCAACGGAGTTACAGCGCCTGAAAGCAGAACTAGAAATAGCAGGATTTCATGTTGTTTATTTTGAGTCCAGCCAAGACTTGGATATGGCGGATATCGATATCAGTGATATTTTGCTGAGTGTAGCCCGTCAAGTCAGTGTTAGTTTAGAAGCGATCGGCATCAAACTCAAACCTAGTTACTTTATTAATCTGTTTAAAGAAATTGGAGATTTCCTGCAAAGTCCAATAGAGCTTTCGGGACAAGCAGAATTGTCCTTGGGCATTGCCAAAATTACAGCCAAAACCAAAGATAGCGCCCAGTTACGCAATCAACTAAGGCAATATCTAGAACCACGTACCAATAGTATTTTGCAAGCGATCAACGAAGAGGTATTAGAAAAAGCTGTTGAACAGCTAAAACTGCGGGGTCAAAAAGGACTGGTAGTGATTGTAGATAACTTAGATAGAGTGGATATGCGTCCTGTGGCATCTGGGCGGACACAACCAGAATATCTCTTCATTGACCGAGGAGAGCAGTTACGCCGACTCAAATGCCACGTAGTTTACACAATACCCCTAGCGTTAATTTTCTCTAATGAGTATGAAACACTCAAAAATCGCTTGGGTGGAGGCATTGCTCCTAAAGTATTACCGATGGTGCGAGTGCGACAAAGAGATGGTAGCGACTACGAACCTGGGATGTCACTATTATGCCAGCTAGTACTAGCAAGGGCTTTTCCCGAAGTGCCTTCCAATGAAAGGCTATTATTAATTACAGAGTTATTCGACCACCTGGAAACCCTCGATCGTATATGTCGCGTCAGTGGTGGACACATCCGTAACTTATTGGGTTTACTTTATAGCTGCCTTCAGCGACAAGATCCACCTTTTTCCAGAGACTGCTTAGAAGCAGTGATTAAAGACTACCGTGACGATCTGCTATTAGCTATTGATGAGTACCAGTGGGAATTACTATTTGAAGTAGTGCAGCAGCAAAGCGTTAAAGGTGAGTCTGATTACCAGAGCTTATTACGAAGTATGTATTTGTTTGAATACCGCGATCCCCTTGGCCGTTGGTTTGGTATTAGTCCAGCATTGGCAGAGACAGAAAAAGTCATTGCTTGGCAGTACAAAAAGTAGTCAATAGTCAATAGTCCAAAAGCGTTCATCAATCCTTTGCTTTTTGAAAAAGGATTGATGAACGATGATTAATGCCTTTTTATGTAACATTTTTATATTTACCTTATAGCCCGATTTTTAATTATGACAAATTGGCAATTCACAACAGCGATCGCCAACAATAATAAACATTCTCTGCAAAGACTAGTTCGGGCAATCAAGCTCTCCAAAGGTCAATTTGCACTGATTTTAGTCCGGTGCAACTATGGGCAATTACGCGAGCAAATGCTGGACAATCTCCGCTATCTTAGCAAAGATATTAATTTAACAGAGATATTACTTCAACCATCAACTACCACTTTACACACTACAATAGCTTCTCAAGTATTTCTAGATCGTTCTGCTGTCGTTACAGATTTACCATCAGCTGTAATGGTTTTTGGTCTAGAGTCTGTTACAACTCTCGATGACTTACTTACTAATATCAACCAAGCAAGAGATATCTATGCAGCTAATTTTCCTTTTCCACTAGTATTGTGGCTAAGAGATGAAGTAGCATCATTACTTGCCAGATTAGCACCTGATTTTAAAAGCTGGGCTGCAACTACTATCAAATTTGAAATGACAAGAGAAGATTTAATTGCCCTAATTCGGCATGAAACAGAATCTCTTTTTGTCAAAGTTTTAGAGGCAGGTGCTGAAAGGTTTTTATCTAATGCTGCTCTTGATTTAGCTCCCAAATGCCAACACCGCTATGAAATTGAGTCAGCGCGTAATGATTTACTGCGTCTCTACAGCGTCCAATTAGGCCCCGGATTAGAAGCTAGTTTAGAATTTGTGCTAGGGCGAGATAAATATGCCAACGACAAAATTAATGGTGCTTTAGCCCATTATCAAAGAAGCTTAGCTTTGTGGCAGCAGGAAGCGAAAAGAGAAAGAGAAGTAGTTCAAGAAATAGGAGATGTAAAACGTAATTGTCCTTATCAAATCTGGCAGGCAATAGTATTATTTCACCTGGGATTGTGTTATCGTCGGATGGCAGATTTACACCAAGGTGCTAACAGTAGCTATTGGCAACATGCTCTGCTGTGGTTTAAACAATGTCTTGATGTATTAAAAAACACGCAAAGGCAAGATTTAGTTGCCAAATTTATTGTGCCTGCTTGTGAAATGCTGCAACACATGCAAGCTTGGGAAGAGTTAAAAGAATTAGCTCAAGAATCTTTGCATTTGCATGAAACCTATGGTAATGTTGCGCAAATTGCTCAAGATTATGGTTTTTTAGCATCTGTAGCTGCTTCTGAATCAAATTGGATATTAGCTCATGATTTAGCAAATACGGCACTTTCGATCGCAGATCGGGCAACAGATGTTTCACGGCAGCAAGAAAGCTGGTATCTCTTATTGCTGGCACGTACTCAAAGGCATTTGGGTAAGTGTGAAGAAGCTATCACTAATCTGGAATGGGCTAGGGTAGTTTGTGAGCTACAGTACGAGCCATCACTTTATTTAGAGATTTTAGAGGAATTGCGATCGCTCTACTTTTTTGAGCGTCATGACTACACAGAAGCTTTTAGCCTCAAACAAGAAAAAATCCAAATAGAACATCAGTACGGTTTTCGTGCTTTCATCGGTGCTAGTCAATTACAACCGCAACGCTACAGAATTAATCCTGTTTTAGAACAGCAAAAAATACCATTTATGCCCGAAGAAGTTGCTCAAGAAATAGCAGCTTCCGGACGGCAACAAGATGTCAATCGTTTGATTGAAAGAATAAACCGTGCTGATTATAAACTCACGGTAATACATGGGCCATCAGGCGTAGGTAAAAGTTCAATTCTCAAGGCTGGTTTAGTACCAGCTTTAAAGGGCAAGACAATTGGTGAACGCATTCCTTTGCCCATTGTTTTATCTGGATATACTGACTGGATTACAGCTTTAGGACGCAGTGTTAACCAAGCGATAGCACAGACAGGAATACCAATTGCTATAGAATTTACACCCACTATAATTATTGAAAAACTTCGGTTAGCTGCCGAGCGAAAGCATACAATAGTTCTCATTTTTGACCAATTTGAAGAATTTTTCTTTATTAGTAATATTCCTCAAAGAACAAAGTTTTATAAGTTTTTCAGCGAATGTTTAAATATTCCCTATGTGAAAATGATTCTCTGTTTGCGAGAAGATTATTTACATTATTTATTGGAATTTGAACGCTTGAGCAAGGAAAAAAGTGATGGTTTATATGATTTAGGTGTAATTAACAAAAATATTCTTGATAAAGATATTCGCTACTATTTGGGAAAATTTTCTATTGAGGATACAATCGGCATAATTCACAGTTTTACTCAACGTTCACACTATGAAATAAGTGATGAGTTAATTCACAAGTTAGTGCAGGATTTAGCAGGAGAAATAGAAGAAGTACATCCGATTGAACTACAAATAGTTGGCGCTCAACTCCAATCAGAAAGTATTACCACACTCCAACAGTATAAGCTTTGCGGTGGCTCGAAAAAACTAGTTGAACGCTGGCTAGAAGAAGTGATTAAAGATTGCGGTCAAGAAAATGAAGATTTGAGTTGGAAGTTATTATTTGAGTTAACTGATGAAAAGGGCACACGACCATTAAAAACAAAAGTTGATTTGGCAGGTGCATTGAGAAAGAATCTTAATAGTGTATTTAACTTTGAATCAATCTGGGAATTAATTTTAGAAATTTTAGTAGGTTCGGGGTTAGTATTAAGGCTACGAGAAGAATTAGGCGATCGCTACCAGTTAGTTCATGATTATTTAGTAGAACCAATTCGCCAAAAAAATAACTATGGTTTATTTGCTGAACTAGAAAAAGTCAGATTTGAAAAAAATAAAGCTGAAGTAGCCCAAAAGCTTTCTCAAGAGCAACTTACATGTGTTTTACAACGTCGACTGCGAGAAGCCCGAATAGCAGGCATATTGCTGGCAATGATGGGAGGAACAATCGCCGCATTGTGGTGGCAAGCCGATTTGCAAAAAAGGGCAGCAATTCGCCAAACTATCAGAGCTGAACGCAGCGAAACCAACTTGAAAATCAGTACCATCGCCGCATCTAGTGAAGCTCTGTTTGCCTCTAACAAAGAATTTGATGCCTTGTTAGAAAGTTTACGGGCTTGGAGAAAACTCAAACAAGCAGATGTAGTCCAACCAGAAACCCGGATGCGAGTGGTGACAGCACTGCAACAGGCAGTTTATGGGGTAACGGAGTTAAACCGCTTAGAAGGGCATACGGACATTGTCTGGGGTGTCACTTTCAGTCCCGATGGTCAGTTACTGGCATCAGGTAGTGGCGATCATACTGTGAAGTTGTGGCATCCTGACGGTGCTTTACTTCAAACCCTCAAAGGTCACACTGCTGCTATTAGCAGCGTGAGTTTTAGCCCTGACGGTCAAAGCCTAGCTTCAGCAAGTCTCGATAAAACTGTAAAAATCTGGCATAAAAACCCGATTACAGGGGAATTTGACTCTCAGCCATTCAAAACCTTATCAGGACAAGAAGATTGGGTTTATAGCGTGAGTTTTAGTCCTGATGGGGAGTTGCTAGCTACTGGCAATAAAGATAAAACAATTAAGCTCTGGCGTAGAGACGGTAGCTTAGTCAAAATACTCAAAGGACATCAAGGGTGGGTTAACTGGGTAAGCTTCAGTTCAGATGGTCAATTCATTGCCTCAGCAAGTGATGACAAAACAGTAAAAATTTGGCGACGAGATGGTACTTTAGTCAAAACTTTGTACGGGCATCAGCAGGGTGTAACAGTTGTCATTTTCAGCCCTGATGGAAAACTGCTAGCGTCAGCAGGTCGAGACAAAACAATTAAACTTTGGCAGCAGGAAAGCATTAATCGAGATAGCTTGGCTTTTCGTGCCTACAAAACCTTACAGCAGCATACCAGTATAGTTTGGAGCCTGAGCTTCAGTTCTGATGGTCAAAAGTTAGCTTCAGGAAGTGATGACAATACCATCAACCTCTGGAGTATCACTGGCACATTACTTAAAACCTTCAAAGGACACAGCGATGCCGTTGCTAGCGTGGCTTTCAGTCCAAATAACAAACTGCTGGCATCAGGAAGTTATGACAAAACTGTGAAATTATGGAGTCTTAATGCTCCCACACTACCCATTCTTCGGGGTCATCAGGAGCGAGTCTTGAGCGTCGCTTGGAGTCCTGATGGTTATATGCTGGCTTCTAGCAGTCGCGATCGCACAGTGAAGCTCTGGCGACGAGATGCTAGTAGTGGCGAAATCCAAACCCGACTCTACAAAACTCTGGTGGGACATACTGAGAGAGTTCCCAGTGTCAGCTTCGATCCCAAAGGTAAAATCCTGGCATCAGGAAGTTATGACAAAACTGTGAAACTTTGGCGGCGCGACGGTACTTTGCTCAAGACTCTCCAAGGACATAGTGATAGCGTCATGAGTGTTAGCTTTAGCCCTGATGGACAGTTACTGGCATCAGCGAGTAAAGATAAAACGGTGAAACTTTGGAACCGTCAGGGTACTTTACTCAAAACCTTGGTAGGGCATCAAGGTTGGGTGAATAGTGTCAATTTCAGTCCCGATGGTCAAGTTCTCGCCTCTGCCAGTGATGACCAAACAGTCAAACTTTGGCGGCATGATGGTACTTTAATTAAAACTTTTTCACCCCATGAGAGTTGGGTCTTAGGTGTCAGTTTCAGTCCCACTGACCAGTTGCTAGCTTCTGCTAGTTGGGACAACACAGTCAGATTGTGGCGACGAGACGGTACGTTGTTAAAAACGTTGTTAAAGGGATATAGCGATAGCGTCAATGCCGTTACTTTCAGCCCCAATGGTAAATTGCTTGCCGCCGCCAGTTGGGACAGTACGGTCAAACTCTGGAGCCGTGAGGGCAAATTGATTAAAACCCTCAACGGTCATCACGCCCCAGTGTTAAGTGTCAGCTTTAGCCCAGATGGTCAAACACTGGCATCGGCTAGTGACGATAAGACGATAATTTTGTGGAATTTACATCTTGATGACCTGCTCGTGCGTGGTTGTAACTGGGTAGGTGATTACCTCAAGCACAACCACAATGTTGAGGCACGCGATCGCTTGCTTTGTGATGATATCAACCGCAAACGCTAAATGTAAAAATTATAAGTTAGCTGTCAGTGGTCAGTTGAGCAAGGAAACAAAGAACAGGGAAGAGTAGTTATTACTTCTCCCTCATTTCCTCCTCAGTCCCTAGTTCATTTTTCAAAACTCCAAACTTGTTTCCAACTGACTAGCCAAAGGAGCATCGCTGCTTTTCAGTTCACTTTTCTCCTCTCCAACTTGTTGTGGCAAATTTGCTAAAAAGACTTGCAGCCTCATGCGCTCGATATAAGGCCAGCCACCTTCAGACTCAATATCTTTCAGTAGCGCGTAGAGTTGTTGACGATTATCAGGCAAACTCTCTTGAAAAGCACCATCCCGAATCTCTCGGTGTAACTGCTCCAACTGCCGTAGCAAGTTCAAAAGAGCTATGGCATCACCTTGACAAATTGTAGCTACATCATGTACTACGGTGGCGAGCGTTTGCAGTTGCTCGGTTAATTTCTCGGATTCAAAACTCTTATTGTTGCTCACACTACCCTCTCTATAGAAATTAGGACTACTCAAATTTACTCAAGATTGTTAGTTTTCACTCGCTGTCACAGGTTTGGCAGCATAATCTCAAGCACAGGGAGATTAGGCTTCTGGAAGCTTCTGGAGGTAGGTTTTTTGCCACTTACCCTCCTTATTTTGAATCTGAATCATCAACAGTAGCTATCACCTCAAAAAGCCCGCAGTGTCGTTCAGGGAAGCCTCCACGGGAGCTAGATGCGATCGCGACTTATTATTTAAAGCTAGAGTGCTTTGATTTTGAGTTAAAAAAAATCGTATGATCTGGCTGATTTCCCCATAAAGCAATGGGCTGTATGTAGTGACGACACATACATAATACAGAACGACTGGAGCGATGCCGCAAATGCCATAGGCATTCGCAAAGCGCGAAGTAAAAAAATCTTCGCGTTCCTCAAAGCACGCACTTATGTGGCTCTGTATTAGGACGTACTTTTTTACGTACCGAAACCCTACGGTGCAGTTTTACAACTTAGATATTAATTTTTGACATTGAGGTTGACCATGAGGTATCGCGCTTTAATTGTTGCATTCTTGGCTTTGTGCCTGGGGTTACTGACTGCTTGTAGTGACGGTCCTTCTACTAGCAGTAGGGATGTACTCACTTACGAACAAATTAGAGGTACTGGCTTGGCTAACAAATGCCCCCAACTAGCAGAGACAAGGCGTGGTTCTATTCCCCTTGACTCTAGCCAGTCCTACACCATCAAAGAACTCTGCTTGGAACCAACCACTTTCTTTGTGAAAGAAGAACCTGCTAATAAACGGCAAACAGCAGAATTCGTGTCTGGTAAATTGTTAACTAGGTATACTTCCACCATTGACCAAGTTCAAGGTGACCTAAAAATCAACCCAGATAATAGTCTGACATTTGTGGAAACAGATGGTCTTGACTTCCAAGCTATCACGGTGCAACTTCCTGGTGGTGAGCGAGTACCTTTCCTCTTCACCATTAAAAACTTGGTTGCTCAAACTCAACCCGGTTCGGCTAGTATCAACACCTCCACAGATTTTGAAGGCAATTTCAAAGTTCCTTCCTATCGTGGTGCTGCCTTCTTAGATCCCAAAGGTCGCGGTGTTGTCTCTGGTTACGATAATGCTGTGGCTCTGCCTGCTCAAGCAGATGATGAAGAACTCACCCGCACTAACGTCAAGCGTGCTGAAATTCTCAATGGCAAGATTTCTCTGCAAGTAGCCAAAATAGATAGCGCTAGTGGTGAAATTGCTGGCACTTTTGAGAGTGAGCAACCATCTGACACCGATTTAGGTGCTGGCGAACCCAAAGAAGTCAAGATTCGGGGTTTGTTTTACGCTCGGGTTGAACCAAATCGTGCCTAAATCCTCTTGAGTACAGCTACTTGTTAGCACTCAAGACTGAAATTCTGTACTCATCAGGCTTCATCGTCAGAGTTAAAGCCTTTGCACCCCTTTTCTGGCTACCGTGTATACACAAGTCCTAGAATCATTTTTTGATCGGGTTTAACCCTTACTAGCTCAGGTTTCCTGATTCTCAAACAATTATCCAGAATTCTTACTAATTGAGAATTGTCTGATGAAGAATCAAAAGTTTCAGAAAATAACTTTCTGCCAATCCGACTAGTTATAGAGATGTGTACACCGTAGCTTTTTTAGTGGTCAATGGATTTTTGACTAATTTGACTAAGATGGCAATAGACTGATTGAAAAAAAGGGCTAGATGCCCTTTTTTTATTGGCTAATACCATTTTGAAGTTGAGATTATGAAAGATTTACTAGGTAAGCTTCTTAGCTTTTTATCTGTCGGAATCATTTTTCAAATTGGTATAATTCTTCTAGTTAGTCAACCTGAGGAACAAAAATCAGATATTGGTGTTTGAAAATGCTAATATTTTACGCACAGTTGTACTTACTTTCTTCACAGTGCAAAATTACCTATTTATTTTTTTATTCCTGCGTATCCCACCCTTAGGATTCTACTTTGCAGTACCTGTCTTCGTGTTTATGCAGTTCGTTAAATTAGGTATCCTTTGGGCGGGAAGAGAATAGTTATTTTAAAGATTATATAAAACATATTTAATACTTACCGTAACTTTACTGAGAAACAAAGTCTTGAGTCTCTAGAAAAATATTGATAATTAGACCCGATTGTTTATGAATTAAATTAAGTAAAATCCCGGTTTTAAATTTGACAAATAATTTTATATTTTGTTCCTATGCAGCTTTAAAAAGCTACAGATAATACAAAGCCAAAATAACAAACAAAATACCACTTTTGCTTATCTAAATTTTGCTCGATTGTAAGCCTACTATGGCATATTCCTAGAAAAAATTTCATTGCCATAGATTTTTAAAGGGTAAATAGCATGATATTTACTTGTATGTTGTGCAATCGAAGCTTGATTGAAAAGCGAAGAATTAACATTTAATTTGCTCAATAAATGCGCTGCTATGTCTACCACAGCAACCAATGAACTTAAGCATGAAATTTGGCAGTTATTGCGAGAATATCAGCAATCTCGCTCAGAAACTGTTCGTAATCAGTTGGTAAAACTCAATTTTGGACTGGTGAGAAAAGAAGCTCACTACTGGATGAATCAATGCCGTGAAAGC
This sequence comes from Nostoc minutum NIES-26, assembly GCA_003326215.1. Lineage (GTDB taxonomy): Bacteria > Cyanobacteriota > Cyanobacteriia > Cyanobacteriales > Nostocaceae > Dendronalium > Dendronalium minutum. Next base: position 27,339 of record LXQD01000310.1, read on the forward strand.
TATGATGATTTGCTCCAGGTTGGTTGTTTGGGTTTAATTCGGGCGATAGAAAGATTTGAAATTTCTAAAGGACATGCTTTTAGCTCCTTTGCAATGCCTTATATCCGTGGTGAAATTCAGCACTACCTCAGAGATAAAGGTGTCACGGTAAGAATTCCTCGACGCTATTTAGCATTGCAACAGCAGGCAATAGGTGTTTCGCGTTCTTTGCGCGAAAAATACAACCGCCAGCCCACTGACTCGGAATTAGCAGCAGCACTAGCTATTTCCACAGATGAATGGCAGGAAATTAAATTAGCATGGATCAATCGTGCCCCCTTGAGCCTAGATGTCCCCGTTCAGGATGGCGAAGAAGGGGCTACCAGCCTAGGAGAATTGGTTCCAGATCCTCACTACCGGAGTTTTCAACTGGCACAAGAAGACCAAATTCGCCTACAACAAGCATTAATTCAGTTAGAACAGCGTACCCGTGATGTATTGGAGTGTGTGTTTTTGCAGGATTTGACACAAAAACAAGTAGCAGAACACTTAGGAATTAGCGTAGTCACTGTTTCCCGTAGAGTCAAGAAAGGACTCGACTTGTTGAAAGACCTTATGGGTGTGACGGAGGAATAAGCACAAAAAAGCTAAACCGCATTTATGTATGGCTGACAGTGTTAAAAATAACCATTGAAACGCTAAAAATTAGGTTATAAAGGGAACGTACTTCGCCCATAGCACAAATGGGCATCAGTGATTTCCACAAGCAAATTTTCTTATAGTTTTTGAGAACAGCTAATGGGTAAAAAATCAGGAATTGCAGTTGCAACTATTTTAACTTTGGCGATCGCGGGATGTGCATCAGAAGATACACAACAAGCTACTAATCCTATCCCGCCTGCACCACCAGTAACTCAATCTTTAGTAGCAAAGTCACCACCAAAGACCCAATCCTTTAATAATCCCCTGGTACTTGCTAAGAACGCTCCAACAGGTGCCACTGGAACTTCTAACTTGATTCAACTAACTAATGCAACAGAGCGGATAGATTTAGTCTCAAAAGGACGGACTGACCCGTTTGCTCAAATTGTTGGGCAGACAATTCCCGCAATGCCTACAAATACAGCCACTAGGACAGTTCCTACATTGCCTCCCCTACCTACTGCTCGAGCTATATTGGCCGCAGGCAAAAAACTGCCAACGCGCAGTGCAGTTTTGGCTCAAAGCACCACAGCAAAAACTCCAAAACCAAAACTTAATCCGACACTGGCTCAAGTCTTGCCCAAAGTTTTGCCCCAAGTTGTTCCCAATCCTACCCTAGTATCAGTATTACCACCACCAGCACAACCTGAGTTAGCAAGAGCGGTAATTGTAACTGGCGTAGTTCAGATTGGTAAAGCACCCCAAGCAATTATCAAAGTGCCGAATGAGCAGACAAGTCGCTACGTGCAGGCAGGGCAGCGACTGGCAAACGGTGTACTGATTAAACGTATTGAAATGAATGAGGGTTCCAATCCGATCGTAATTTTGGAACAATACGGAATTGAAGTTGCCAGAATGGTAGGAGAAGCACCTGCTGGTTTAACGCCTTCAGCGGCGGCGACTGTGGGAAATCCTGTCTCGGTAACAACGCCGACTCAAAGTCCTTTTATTGTTGGAGCTTCATAAAGATGGAGACTAAAGAAAAAATTGAATTTTCTGGTTTACCCCTAGCAGTCTATCGAGAAATAGTAGCTCATTTGCGTCAAGTGGAAGGGGTAAAAGTGAGTTTGATTCCCCAGTCATCGCAACAATTTGATTACAATCAAAGCCAAGTTGGTGGCTTTTGGCTGTCTTGGACACCAAACTCTAATTCAGAAAGTCAGCAACGCGTACAGCAAATTTTGGCTTACTATCAAAATCTCTATGGTATCTAACGACTTAAGTTTTTCTTAAGTTTCTGAACTATAGCCATAGTTGTAATTTATGAGGGTGAGGACATCTGCCGAACCCCGTACATATTTTTTGGGTAGTGTTCAATACCTTTCGGTTAATGGGTCAAAATTTGAATTCGCCCCTTATCTTTTACCCCTTAACCTTCTGCCAGACTACGAGGAATCATGCAGCGTGCTTATCCAAGAAGTCTTGAGGAAAATACCATTTTCACGCTTGGTGGTGAAGCAGTGCTTTGAGAACCTATCGCAGTGGATCCCCATAAGCGACTGTCGTTAGCGTAGCGAAGCGCGAGTCCTCAAGCGTCACCCTTTAAGGGTGTACGAAGTTCATAGAGACTGCTTGTTCAAAGCCAATTACCAACTAATACATAGGGTGCCCAGTAACCAGGGCGGCTGTAATTGGGATAATCTGTTAATAATTTAACTTGAGCGCGACGCAAGGCTTCCGCTTTAGTAACTTTGGCATCGACTAATTCACGGTAGAATTCACCAATTAAAATGGCGGTGGATTTATCGTTGATATGCCAGAGTGAAGCAACTGTACTGCGTGCGCCTGCTTTAATAGCTGCTCCTGCTAACCCTAAGGTAGCACGATTGTCACCTGTGGCAGTTTGACAAGCGCTCAAAACCAGTAGTTCCAAGGTTTGGGTGCGAGTTTCACTCTGACGGCGGAGCAAGTTATCGAACTCCAAGACATTAATAGAACCATCAGTGGCTAGGATAAATGTATCTTCTGGGCGGGAACTGAATTGCCCGTGGGTTGCCAAATGCAAGACATTAAAAGGAGCAGTATTCACATTTTTTTCCAGAGTTTTGCTGGTAAAGTCTTTGTCTAGCAGTTTTGTGGTAGATACTCCTGTTTGGGCAATAAAGTCAAATTCTAATTTAATTCCTGGTAAGGGTGGAAATGTGGGAAACTCTGGTGGTGGTTGGACTAACCCGGCAGCCAGTACTTTCAGTGGTTCTTGAGCCAGCGGTTTGGGAGCTAATAACTGAAGCCCCAAGCTAAGTGCCACAGCGTATTTTTCTACCAGATAGTTCTGACCGTCATAAAGAGCAGCTAGTGGTATATTGCGTAATGCTCCGTCTAGTACAAATACGAGTGTATTGACTTTACTTGTGGCTAAATCAGACTCAATTGGTTTAATTAACCAGCTATAAACTTCTTGAGAAAGGGTTTGCACTTCCTCTGTTCTATCTGGTTCTAAAAGATATTTGCGGAGTTCTCCCAAAATGCGTTCTACTTCAAGTTGCGATTTGTTGACTTGATAATGACGTAGTGGTTGCTGAGGAATTTTGACAATTACCTGGAGTTGTTCCGGGAGAATAATTGGATAAAGAATCGCGGTGTTGGGATTTTCTGCATCTACAACTTTATCTAATAGCACTTTTTGCCCCTGTAAACAGGCTTCCCGGAAAAAGTTATCAAGTTCTGCTAACTGTAGCGCTTCTATCCGGGTTCTGGCTTTATCTAATGTTTGGACATCTGGTTTTTTCCCAGAATTTTGTAACAGTAAAGCAACCGACTCACGATAAACCGGCTCTACATTGTCTCGGAAATTAAACTGTACATCCTGATTTACTGCCACTAAGTCGATACGCAGCGACTCTAATGTTTCTATTGCTGCATCGTAGACTGCGATCGCTTCTGTAATCTCACCTTGAGCTTTTAATAACCTACCCAGCTGCCACTGCCACATATAAACAATTTCGGGCGCGTTGCTGGTTTGTGCTAGTATTAAAGCCTTTTGTGTCAGGTTACGTGCCTCTGCAAGTTGTTGTGTTTTTTCATACAAATTTCCCAAATTACCTAAAGCATAAGCTTCTGCTCGGATATCGCTCAAACTACGGGCTTGTTGTATAGCAGTAGCTAGGAGTTGGGCTTGGAATTTAGTTTTAGAACTATCAACAATTTCTAAACTTTTAGCAAAGTTAATTCGGGCGTAAATTGATGGGCGCGAGGGTGGGAGTTGTTCGAGTTGGGATTGAATTTCTGGTATTAAGGTTTGAGTTTCTTTGAGTTTTCGCTGCTCAATTAGTAAGCTCAGATGATTAAGCTTTGCTTGAACTTTGGTTAAGAGCGAGGGCGATACTGCAACTGTTTTTTGATAATAGGCGATCGCTTGTGGTATTTTTTGTTGAATACGAGCATTATTCCCTAAACTCAAAAGACTTAAAGCAATATCTGTAGGAGATTTTAACCTTTGGGCAATTGCCAAACTTTGCTCTAAAGCGATGCGAGACTTTTCTAATTCTCCTACATTTTCTAGAGTATCGCCGAGAGAAAGCAACACAGCTGTTTTTGCTAACGAGTCTGCTTGAGAGTTTAAAGTTTGATTTACCTGTTCGAGTTTTTCAATAGCTTGACGATTTAAACCTTGAGTTCGTAATGCTTGAGCTTGATAGAGGCGTGAAAGAGCAATACCATTTTTATCTTCTATTTTCGTGTAAAAATCTTCAGTCTGTTCCCAAGTAGCAAGTGCTTGTTCGGTTTTTCCAGTTGACAGTTGCAAACTTCCTTGGATATCTAAGGTTTGAGCCAAAACTGCTAAATTTTGGTTGGTGATTTTTGAGGGATTTGGTTCTTTTAATCCTTGTAAATTCAAGCTTTGGTCAATTGCCGTTTGAGCTTTTTGCCAATCACCAAGTTGCTGATAAGCTAGTGATAGATTACTCAAAGTTATAGCTTTTTTTAGTGTATTCCCCTGCTGTTGATATTCTTGAAATGTTTGCTGTAAGCTTTTTATTGCTTCAGCAAATCTGCCACTGTTATATAATATTTGACTTTCTTCAATTGTGGCTTTTAAATTTTGAACTTTAGATTGTGAATATTGAATTGCTAATTTTGAATTTAAATCTATGATTTGATAAGTGTTGGCTAAAATTGGATTAATTAGAATACACAGCAGCGTCATTATCGCAAAAAAGTAGAAACTAATTAATTTAATTTTAAAAATTTTTGATATTTTTACTAAAATTTGGATTGTAGTAAAAATAGATTTTCGTTTTTTGAAAAAAATAAACTGTTTCTTGGACATGATGTGATAGTCCTATTTAGGTTTTGAACAGAACAGTATATTTTCAAAATTGCTTTAGTAATCAAGCGAATTTTTGGGAAACACTAATTAAAAGCTTAAAATTTCTCGTTCATAGCCGTCCGGTAAAGGTTCTACTTCCCAAACTAACCCTTCGTTTGGTTCCAATATTACTTCAACATATAGTTGCTCTACAGGAGTTATTGCTGTATCCTCATTATTGGTAAATGTTTGTAAATCCTCCGTGAGCAGTCTGATTTTAAAGCCAACAGGCACAAGATTTTGTGGATTTGAGTTTCGTAATTCAAAGCGCCAAATTTTTTCTTCAGGATTGCCTTTTGGGAAAATACGTAATTCATAAGTATCCCCTGCTATCAAGAGTTGCCGAGATAATCCCAGAATAGATGCTTGTGACTCTCGACTTCTCATCCCTGAAGGCAAAGCCACAAACTGTCGCAGTTCCCAACCTAGCTGCTGGGCAAAATTTGTTACACCGTCCTGGAACCATTGCAAAATTGATGACTGTTGGGCAAATCCTTGGCGCAATTCATACAATTTTTGTCGCCAGCCACCATGAGCTAATAATGCTCCCCAAAGCTGAAATGGAACTTCTAAGCGGGGAAATTTGATATCTGCGTTCCCTAATCTTTGTAGTAAAGTTTCTGCTTGTGTTTGGGGTAAAGGTGGCAAAGGGGAAATCGTTGCCCGTATAGTTTCTTCAGGATACAATTGCCGTGTTACCCAGAGAACGTTCAGGTCTGAAATTAAATTATCAGATTCTAAGCTGTAAGTGCGATCGCTTGCGTCATAAACTCCCAAATTTTTCAGTTGATAATGAGTTGTATAGCCAAAAATTCGCATCCAGCCATCATCTGGGTTTACTTGTATCGCCAAGTAATAGTCAGCCACCCATTCCGGTATATCCAGCCATTCTTGAGGTACGCGCAATTCATCTACATCCATTGCTAGGCTAGGAATTAAGACTAAGCGCGAGTTATCAAAAGTAATGGCTGTACCATTTACAACTTCCCAAAAGCTAGGTAATGCAGCCGTCTTGGGATGCACTCTCGCATTGGGACTAATTTCTTCTCTGAACCAAGTTAAAAATGTATCTAAACAAAGTTGATTTACCCAAGCGCGTTGACGACCACCAGCTGTAGAGTAACTATATTCTGTAGGCGATGCTCGAACAATCTCCAGAACTAAGTCACTGTCAATAGCGAATTGGGAAAATACGTTAGACATAATTAGGATGGCTCTATCTTAAACGTGTGGGTTGACATGGCTAAAGTGAATTTTGAGCCATTCTTCTAAAGTTTTACTCATGCTATCGACTACGACAGGTGTGGGAGAAATATGCAAGGTATTCACACTCCACTGAGTTAAGTTGATAAGTAACGAACGTTTAATGTTACTTAGATGGCGAGAAACTGTGTATTGTTTAATTTCTAATTGTCCAGCAATTTGTTGTTGCGTCAGCTTTTTATCGTAATAGACTTGCAATAAATTTTGAGACTGAATATCTAGTGCTGCTAAGGCATTCAGCAAAATTGTGTTTAACTCAGCTTGTTGTTTTTTTCTAGTCGCAGCTTCTTCTTGAAGAATAATTTCTGTCAGTAAAGATGTTTGATCTGCGGGTATTGTATCTAGTAAATTACCAGTTTCTTGCCCATTCATCGGAGCATCAACAGAGACAAACTTGGGGTAGAGAAAATCACGAACAGCTTTAGCACAGACACTCAGCCATTCTTCCAAGGTTTGTGGAGTGACTGCGGGAGTAGGCGAACTTAATTGATTTAAACGTTGCCTATTATAAAGGTTAGTAATCTCTTGCCATGTTGCAGTATCTGGTTTCCCCATTTGGCGGATGGTTTGATTGTCAGTAGCGTAGAGTTCCTTAAAACATTCCCAGGCTAAGACGTAACTATTAATAATTCGATCGTTAAAACCAGCATTTTCTAAAGAATTTACCAAACGTTTGCGGCTAATTTTATGCAGTAACGCCCTGTCAGTGCAGATATGTGCTTCCCGAACAAGACGTAGTGAGTCTTTGATATAACCTTCAAATGCAAATTCGGCGTAGCTTTTTAAATTCGTACTGTATTCAGGATTAAAATTTTTGAGAATTTTGTGAATGTAGGAAATAGCAATCTGAAAACAATCAGCGACAGAAAATTGGCTGGGAAAATTGAGGGCTATTTTTCTGGCAACCCAGTAGCATACTTCTTGCAGATAAGCAGAAATGTGTGCTACCGCTAGGGGACTGGATTGAATTTGCCATATTTTGTACCAGTAAAGCACCCAAAAGCGATCGGATTGCTGTTGTGGGGATTTTTCTAAGCATTGTTTCATACTTCGCCTGAGTTTCGTATCTGTCACCCAAGCAGCGAACCTGTCTGCATCAAGTTGCACAAAGGTAGAAAAGATTTCAATAATGCCCTGACGGGATTGCATGAAAATTCGTTAAGTATAGAAAATTAAGAATTTACGGGTTTATGCCTAATCTTAATACGCTCTGCTATAGGTATTTTACGCATTTTTGAAAAAAAATTTTGAAATCAGGTGCATAAAAGCTAAAAGCTATCGTATAAACCCGCAGAAGGAAAGTTCACCTAGAAAGCATCACTGAAACTTAGTGCAAATTAGGTGAAGCCAAGATTGCCCAACTACAAATCAACTCACAGCTTGAAAGGAGAAACAAATATGGCTTATATTCCCGGTACTGCTGGTAATAACAATTTATATGGCACTAATTACGCTGATACTATCGATGGCAAAACAGGGAACGATCAAATTTACGGCTACGATGGTGCTGATACTATTTATGCCGGGCCGATAAGTTCTGTTGTTGGTTATACAGACAACGACACTGTTTATGGTAGTGCCGGGAATGACACCATTTACGGTGGTTATGGTAACGACTACGTTGATGCTGGAACAGGTAATGATTACGTCTACGGTGAAGCTGGTAATGACACTCTCCTTGGTTGGACAGGCAATGATTACCTCTCTGGTGGTAGTGGTAATGACAAGCTTTACGGGGAAGGTGACAATGACACCCTCTATGGTGGTTCTGGCAATGACACCCTCTATGGTAGTTCTGGCAACGATATCTTAGATGGTGGGTCTGGTGCAGATCAAATGTATGGTGGCACAGGCAATGATATCTATTATGTTGATAATAGTGGAGATGTAGTCACAGAGTATGCATCACAGGGTACTGATACGGTTAACTCTTCCATCAGCTATACCTTGGGGGCAAATGTCGAAAATCTTACCCTAACTGGTACTGCGATTAGTGGTACGGGTAACGATCTAAATAACGTTATTAAGGGCAATAGTTCCAACAACTCAATTTATGCTAAAGGTGGCAACGATGTAGTATACGGTGGGGCTGGAAATGACTACATAGACGGCTGGACTGGAAATGATTCCATCTACGGCGAAGATGGCAATGATACTCTCTATGGCTGGACTGGCAACGATTACCTTTCTGGTGGTAGTGGTAATGACCTGCTTTACGGAGAAGGTGATAACGACAGTCTCTACGGTGGAGATGGTAATGACAAGCTTTACGGAGGTTCTGGTAACGATTACCTTTCTGGTGGTAATGGAAATGACTGCTTAGTTGGTGGTTCTGGCAATGACACACTATGGGGTGGTGCAGGCGCAGATCATTTCGTATTCAACTCGGTGTATGACGGTGTAGATACCATCAAAGATTTCAGTTGGAGTCAAGGCGACAAAATTTGTCTCGGTTCATCCTTTGGCGCTACGTCTACCAACCAGATTTCGTATAACAGCAGTTCGGGTGCATTATCTTACAACGGAACTGTATTCGCCATCATTGAAAACAAGCCTGTGGGTTTCTCAACTTCTCTTGATATCCAACTAAATTGTACTTGTTAATTGGTTTAACAATTGGGGGCGCTGCCTTGTGCCCTTTTCCTGGCAGGATTCCACATGTGCAAAATGCCTCAGACTAAAAGTTTGGGGCTATTTGAGAATTGTAGGAAACTAGCGCTAGCGATCGCCCCAGGGAAGAAGAATAGATCGCGCATTCATTTAAAAAATATCGAATTTGTAAGGTTATCCAGGCATTAGCAACGCACACATAACGAGAGAGATAAACTTGGTGCGTTAGTTGATGAAAACACTTATACCATCAATACCTTATAAATGATACAAATACGGGCGTAAGGGCGTAGAAGCCGCTTTGCGTCTACGTCCCTACAAGTTTTTGCATGTCTATCAAGATTTTGATTTTGGTTAATTGGTATTACAAATTAATCTTGGATGCCCTAATACTCAACGCCAGCGCTATAAATATTTTCTACAGTTTTTCAAAAAATTTTCCTTCCCAACCGCATAAAGACCAAAAGCTGTCGTATAAACCCGTAGAAGGAAGATTCACCCAAAAAGTATCACCAACATGAAGTGCAAATTAGGTGAATCAAACACAAGCTAATTAAAAATTTCAATTTACATAAGGAGAATAACTATGGCAGTTTACGGTAGTCCTGGTAATGACACCCTATATGGCACTTATTTAGCAGATATTTCCATTTTTGGTTATGCAGGTAACGATGTTATCTTCGGCTATGGTGGCGACGATATCATTGATGCTGGAGATATCATTGATGGCTCTTACGACAGTGTATCTGATAATGACATAGTATATGGTGGTACAGGTAACGATACTATCCTTGGTCGGCGTGGTAACGATTACTTATCCGGTGACGAAGGCAATGATGTCCTCTATGGAGAAGCCGGGAATGATACTCTAGTTGGGGGCACTGGTACTAACTACTTGATTGGAGGTACGGGGAACGATACCTACTATATAGATTCTACTAGCGATGTTATTACCGAATATGCCAGTCAAGGTACTGACAAAATTTACTCCTCAGTTAGTATTTACAGCCTAGCAGACAACGTCGAAAACTTAACCCTCACTGGCATAGCTTACACTGGTGAAGGTAACGGTCTCAACAACACTATCAATGGTAACAATAGCGCTAACTCCCTTGGTGGTTGGGGTGGAAATGATTCCATCTACGGTAACGGTGGTAATGACACTCTCTACGGTGACAGTGGTAACGACTATCTCGACGGTGGCGCTGGAAATGACAAATTGTATGGCAGCACAGGCAATGATACTTTAGTTGGTGGTCTAGGCAATGACTCACTGTATGGCGGTGCGGGGAATGATATCTACTATGTAGATTCTAGTAGCGATGTTGTTACCGAATACGCTAACGAAGGCATTGACACAATTTACTCTTCCGTTAGTATCTACAGCCTAGCCAACAACGTCGAAAACTTAACTTTAACTGGCACTGCTATTACTGGTGAGGCTAACAACCTTAACAATACCATCAGTGGTAATAATAGCGCTAACTATCTTGGTGGTTGGGGTGGAGACGATCTGATCTTCGGTTACAACGGTAACGACACTATTTGGGGTGATGATGGTCAAGATTGGCTCTATGGTGGACTTGGTAATGACGATCTGTACGGTGGTGAGGGTAACGATTTCTTGAATGGTTATCAAGCCTATAGTTACGGCGAACGCGACACCCTAACTGGTGGTACTGGTGCAGATATTTTTGGACTAGGTTACAACGGTTCTTGGACTGAGGTTGGTTACTACGGTGATGGTAATAATGGATATGCCACCATTACAGACTTCAAGTGGTGGGAAGGTGATAAGGTTCGCCTTGGTGGTAGCAGTAGTGACTATACTGTTGATGGTGCAAATCTTTACTACAAGAGTGACTTAATCGCCGTCTTCCAAGGTAGCAGCAGCTTTGTTGTTGCTTTGGATGGAATATTTTAATCAAGGCGATGTCTGGACGCGTCTATGCTTCTATGGGTGGGTTATGGTTTTTGCCTAACCTACCCTGTAACCAAAATGTTTTGCAGATGAATTATAAGAAGCTAGCGATCGCCCCAAGCAAGAAAAACAGACAAAGTCTAATTTAGTAAGCAAAATACTCGATTGCTTTCTCATTTTGTATAAATGCTTTCTCAAATCCCAGTTTGCTTTCTCATTTCAGTAGATTCAGCAAGTAAAAAGGCATATTGCTTTCTCATTTCGGTAGATCGCGCATTCATTTTGGTGTTTTCCGTAAGCAAATAGGTGATTTACTTTTTGAGTTTGCCAAAATACATTCTCATATGAGGAATTCATGCACTCTTAACAACTGTCACGTCTGTAGTCAAAGCCATCGAAAAAGTGATATTGTCAATTCCATTACCTATACGTCAAAAAGCTGACCGACCATTGCTGCTATTAACTGTATGGATATCTGAAATAATGCAGGCGATGTCTAGCGACAAGCCACTGCACGTCCACGCTTTTTATAGCTTAATTTTAGGCAGCTTATTGCATGATGGATCGCACCGAACCAACCTAACAAGCCTGAGTAAGTAGATAAAATTTAAACCAGCTATGTTTGTTTATGAAGAAATGACACACTAATAGTAGAAATACGGTTATTTGTGATTTAATTAAAATCAACTTTTTCAAAAAATAAGTTGAAACAGTATCTCTAAAAGTCTTGAACAAATCAAAAGCAAAAATTTAATTCCGTAGAGAAAGGCAATTGCTTTTACATAGCTTAATAAAGCTTGCATAGTTTGGTTACAGTTTCTACCTAACTTCACTGCAAACCAACTATTTAAATTTGAAATAATTTAACAGGTGATTTGATGAAATTTAATAACTTAAAGAAACTTTTAGTAGCAACCACAGTTTTCACTATTGCAACTTGTTTAGTACCAAATTCTGCTCAAGCTGGTCTTGGCAAAGCTTCTGGAGGCTCAGCTAACAGTACCAAATTTAGTTTTGATTTCAATACCTCAGTTACAGATAGCAATCCAGATAATAATGTAGGTTTTTTTGCAGGAGCGATAGAAAATTTCAAAATTAGACTTTTTGACATAGATTCTGATAACCCATCTGATAATTTAAATCCTGGATTTTGTGGTGTTGCCGTTGGTATTGCCACTTGTCCACCAGGAAATTTGACAATTACTCAGCTTACAACTGTTGATGGTATAGTTCCCGGAATAGGCATTACCCTGGATCAATTACAGGGTACATTTAATAGTTTTTTTGGAGGAACTCAAGTTATTGATTTCTTTCAGAATGTAATTCGATATGATGTTACCCTTGATGGCGCTCCTGAATCTGAGTTGATTTGGTTTATTCAGTCTAATGATTTTAATTTAATTAACGATCTATCAGGTTTAAATGCGTCTTATAAAATAATAGGACTCTACCCAGGCGATCCTTTTGGTAGTCAATTCACAATTCAGCTAGTTCCAGAACCTACTACAACAATGAGTTTACTAAGCATTGGAACTTTAGGTATAGTGTCATTATTAAAACGCCAGCCGCATCTGAAAAACCTTTTAACTACAAAAAAGTAATTTATATAGAATAATTTAAGGTGCATCTCACTTTGATAAAAATCTACTCACCCCTTAAATCGGTGAGATGGAGTGGGAGTCTGTTGTGTTTGTTGTTAATCTGCAATCCAACACTAGCAGAAATTATTCCAGACACTACACTCACTAACAATTCCATTGTTGAATCTTCAGGTGATATCAGAGTAATTGAGGGAGGTACTCAAAGAGGCGAAAATTTATTTCACAGCTTTCGGGAGTTTTCTTTTTCTACCTTTACTAGAGAAAGTACAGGAGACACTGCCCTATTCAACAATGATTTGGCAGTGAAAAATATTATTACACGGGTAACAGGTAGCTCGCCTACTAATATAGATGGGATTCTCAGAGCTAGAGGGACTGCCAATTTATTTTTCATAAATCCACATGGCATTATTTTTGGCGCTAATGCCAGTTTGGATATAGGAGGTTCATTTGTGGCGAGTACAGCAAACAGTGTGAAGTTTGCTGATGGCGCAGAATTTAGTGCAACTCCCAGTGGAACTACACCATTATTAACAGTAAATGTGCCTATAGGATTACAATTTGGTAGTGATTCTGGAGAAATCATTAATCAATCTCAAGCCAGTATTGATGAGGCAGTTAATAGTCTTGGTTTGCCGCCAGGGCTACAAGTTAGAAATGGTAGAACTCTAGCACTTTTAGGGGGTAATGTTTCCTTACAGGGAGGAAATTTAACAACAATAGGTGGCAGAATTGAATTAGGTAGTGTTGCTGCTAATAGTTTTGTCAAGCTGAATGAAATTGACACAGGCTACGCTCTAGGATACGAAGATGTTGAGAACTTCGCAGATATTCAACTTACTGATAGAACTTTTGTTGATGCCAGTGATTCTTTTGATGTTGCAATTCAAGTACAGGCGAGAAACATAACTCTTAGTGATAGTTCGGTAATTTTTGCGATCGCCTCCGGATCTACAACAAGTGGAAATTTAGTTATCAATGCTGTAGAATCTGTGAAATTGAGCGACGGTTCTAATATCATCACTCTTGCCGAAGGTGAAGCTAAAACCGGGGATGTAATAGTCAAAGCAGGAAATTTTATTGAACTGGTAGGAACATCAGAATCTCTTACTACCATAGCTTCTCAAGTCTGTGTACTCTCTTTAAACTGTGAAAATGTTACAGGCAGCGCTGGAAACCTGACTATTGAAAGTAGACAACTCTTAATTCGAGATGGAGCAGCTATTGAAGCTTCTACATTTGGAGCGGGTAGAGCAGGAAATGTGCTAATAATAGCTTCAGATTCCATAGAACTAATCGGAACAAGTTCAAATGGTGAGTTTCGTAGTGGAATTTTCGCTCAAGTCGCCCAAGGAAGTATAGACAATCCAGGTGATGCCGGAACTCTAACCATTGAAACCAAACGCCTAACTGTTCAGGGCGGGGCACAGATATCTACTGCTGCTCGGAATAGTGGAAATGGCGGAAATTTGACTATTAATGCCTCAGATACGATTCAACTAAGTGGAACTTCCCTATTTGCTACTGCCTCATTCCAAGATACAAATCGCAGTGGCATTTTTGTTTCCGCTGAGTCAGAAGCTACAGGTAACGTCGGCAACTTGAACATTACGACTGGACTGCTCACTGTTGAAAATGGAGCTAGAATATCAGCCGATAATTTCGGTTCAGGTCAGAAGACTGGAAACGCGACTTTCAATCTTAGGCAGTTGGTGATTCAAAATGGAGGAGAGGTTAGAGCTGGCTCGTTTAGTGAAGGTCCGGGCGGAACTTTGACTATCAACGCCATCGAATCTGTAGATGTCGTCGGTACTGGAGTTATTGCAGGCGAAACTATCCCCAGTACTTTGTTTTCTCAAGCTTTAGAAGATGGCAACGCTGGCAACTTAATTATCAACACCCCAATTTTAAATGTTGGCAATGGGGGAGAAGTGACTGTCAGCGCCACAGGTACTGGTGCAGCAGGTAATTTAACTGCAAATGCCAACACTATTCGCCTCAGCCAAGGTAAACTCACAGCAGAAACTAATGCGGGTGAAGGTGCAAATATTAGGCTGGAAAACTTACAACTATTAACACTGCAAAATCAAAGTTTGATTTCTGCCCAAGCCTTCAATCAAGCAAACGGTGGCAATATTACCATCAATGCACCTGAAGGCTTTATTATTGCCTTTCCCAATCAAAATAATGATATTGTCGCTAATGCATTTCAAGGACGAGGTGGCAATATCAACATTACTGCCCGTAATATTTTTAATCTCACAGAACAGCAGTCAACTCCGCCAAATAACACGAACGATATCGATGCTAGTTCTCAGTTTGGTTTGACAGGTTCCATAATAATTAATACACCTGATGTAGACCCTAGTCGTGGCTTAGTACAGTTACCTGAAAATGTGACAGATGCATCACAACAAATTGTCTCTAGCTGCAACCCTGGAAGTCTAGCTAGTCGTAGTTCCTTCACCGTTACCGGACGCGGAGGAATTGCCCGCAGTCCCATAGAACCATTACAAGCAGAGATGTCAAGGGCACGCTGGATAACATTAGATACAGCAAATGAGAGGCAATCTAGTAATATTAATTTCCAATCTCCTACACCTGAAATAGTCGAGGCACAAGGTTGGATTATGGATAAAAATGGTACAGTATCTTTGGTAGCCCAAGTTCCCAATATTACACCGCATGGTTCTATTGCTAGTAATATTTGTCCGGTTAAGTAATACCATTTTGGATTTTAGATTTTGGATTTTGGATTTAGATATTAACAAAATCCTTCTTAATTACGAATTACGAATTACGAATTATTATTGTGGGCAAATTAGTAATTTTAAATTTAGGAACGGGGAGCTTTGAAGCGGGATTTCCTGTAACACTACAAATTGGCGATGAAAATTTTCGTCCGATTGTAGAAATTACAGGTGAGTTACCACCAAACCCGGAAATTCCTCTTGCTTACCATCACTGGCAATCAATTTACCTAAACTTAAAATTTCCTAGTCGCCCTATCGGTATACCCAAGCAATCAAAACAAAAGCCTTCATTAGAAGATTGTCAACAAGCAGCAGATAAGTTAAAAGTTTGCTTTAATACTTGGTTGGCTGCCGATTCTTTTCGCCCCATCCGCGAAAAATGCCTAGAAAAACTTTTACCTGAAGATAATATACGCATACTTTTACAAACCAAAGACCTAAGATTGCAAAAACTTCCTTGGCATCTTTGGGATTTACTAGAACGTTATCCAAATGCAGAAATTGCTCTCTGTGCGCCTAGCTACGAACCAGTAAGCCGCAAACCTCCTCAACCTATGGTGAAAATTCTCGCAATTTTGGGTAATGGCGAAGGAATTGATATTCAAGCCGACAGCAATCTTCTAGAAAAATTACCTCATGTAAATACTACCTTTTTAGTGGAACCATCAGCTAAAGACCTCACCGACCAAATATGGGAACAAAACTGGCAGATTTTGTTTTTCGCTGGACATAGTTCCACTTCCAGAAGCGGCGAAAGTGGAAAAATTCATATTAATCAAACTGAGAGTTTAACAATTAGTCAGTTAAAGTACGCTTTGAGAAAAGCTGTAGCACGAGGTTTGCATCTGGCAATTTTTAACTCTTGTGATGGTTTAGGTTTGGCACGAGAGTTTGCAGATTTGCACATACCCCAAATAATTGTGATGCGAGAACCTGTTCCTGACAGGGTAGCGCAAGAATTTCTCAAATATTTTTTAGAGGCTTTTGCCAGTGGTGAATCTTTATACATAGCGGTACGAGAGGCGCGGGAACGCTTGCAAGGATTAGAAAATCAATTTCCTTGTGCTACTTGGTTGCCTGTAATTTATCAAAATCCAGCAGTCATGCCTTTGCGGTGGCAACAATTACACCTCAACAATAGCAATCTTCAAACATCATCTCTACCGCAAATTACGCCAAGGGTAGATATCAATCGACGATTTGCTTTATCTGCGGTCATGCTGGCCAGTATGGGAATAACAGTATTGTTAATGGGAATGCGGTATTTTGGTTTACTGCAATCATGGGAGTTAATGGCATTTGACCATCTGCTACGTCTGCGTCCTCAAGAAAAGCCTGATTCTCGCATCTTAGTAATTAATATTACCGAAGAAGATGTGCAAGCACAATCTTCACAAGGACGGGGGTCTTTATCAGATGAGGCTCTTGCCAAATTGTTAGAAAAATTGGAGGCACATCAACCACAAGCTATTGGTTTAGATATATACCGAGATTATGCCGTACAGAGAAATTATTCCTTGGCAGAACGAATGAGAAAAAGCGATCGCTTTGTCGCAGTTTGTCAAGTAAGCAATCCTCAAACTGGAAAACCCGGAATTAAACCACCACCGGAAGTTTCCCCTGATGCTCTAGGCTTTAGCGATATCGTCTTAGATACAGATAATGTCGTGCGTCGGCATTTGTTAGCGTTAACTCCCCCTCCCTCATCTGTTTGTACTGCACCTTATGCCTTAAATGTGCAGTTAACACTACGTTACTTATACAGCCAAGGCATTAAGTTACAATTTACTCATGATGGTGCGTGGCAACTAGGAAAGCTCAAATTTAAACCCCTAGAAGCTCATACCGGAGGCTACCAAAGAATAGACGCTTGGGGACACCAAATTTTACTCAATTATCGCACCTTGAGTAACCCAGAAGCGATCGCACCCAGTGTCACCCTCACACAAGCACTAGCAGGTCAACTAAATCCCCATGCCGTTAAAGACCGGATAGTTTTAATTGGCACAACCGCCGAAAGTTTCCGCGATTACTGGTTGACTCCCTACGCCTCCCCCACAGGAAAGCCCCAGGAAATCGCAGGAGTCTTTTTACAAGCCCAGATGGTCAGCCAGTTGCTGAGTGCAGCTTTGGATGGACGACCTTTGTTGTGGACTTGGCCTACATGGAGTGAAGGAATTTGGATTTGGGGTTGGGCTATAAGTGGTGGTTTACTTGCTAGTTATCTGCGCCGACTTACTTGTATAGGCTTGGCAACTGGGATTGCATTCTGTGGTTTGTACGGTGTTTGCTTAATCATATTAATACTATACAGTTGTTGGATTCCCTTAGTGCCTGCCGCGATCGCTTTAGGAGGTAGTGCTGTAATTTTGGTAATTCGTAATTCGTAATTCGTAATTCGTAGTTCGTAATTAATACCAAATCCATGTGAGCCTGCTTTTATGTTTATCAAACAGATTATGAAAAAACATAGGCAAAAAATTCATTTCATCACAGCTTTGGGGATGATATTAATCGGTAACATTTACTCCATGCAACTTCAGGCACTGCCAGTTCCTGCTCACCTAGCCTCGATAAAATTTATGCCGCCACCACCACCTCCAGATAGAGGCGCAACAGGAAGCCGAGGTGGTGCTGCAAGTCGGGGATGCAATGCGAACAATCAGACAGTAACGGCATTAGTTCCTATATATGAGCAGACTGTTAGCCAAGGAAAGCAAGAATCTATTTCTATCACCAAGGTTTGGGGTTTGACGAACCTCGAACATCCCTACTTATTGTTTTTTGTTCCTTATAAAATGTCATCCATCGCTAACATGGAGTTTGTTCTGAAAGACGAGACAAATAATAAAAGTCAAACTCTATACCGAAATTTTGTCACGCCACCAGAATCTCCTGGGATTGTTAAAGTTGATTTACCTGCAAGTGTCACCCCATTGCAAGTGGGAAAAATGTATCGCTGGTTTTTCAAAGTCAAAGTAAAGTGCAACTCCCAACAACCGACCACTCTAGATTATGTTGAAGGTTGGGTACAACGGGTTAACCAAGATTTAGCCTTAACCGAACAGCTCAAACAAGCAACACCTCAACAAAAGGTAGTGCTTTATGCCGAAAATGGTATTTGGTACGATGCCCTCATGACTTTAGCAGAATTACGTTTCGCAAATCCTAATGATGCTACTCTGTTGACCAAATGGACAAGTTTGCTGAATTCAGTTGGTTTGGATGAACTAGCTAACCAACCCTTGGTTAATTGCTGTAAACCAAGCAAGAATCATAAGGAAACTCCAACAAATAATATCGTGTCCAGTTAAAGACTTATCATTAAGACCGCAGAGGAGCACAGAGGCAGGGTTTTGTGGCTCTTCTGCATAGATCGGGAATTATAACTAATTAGCCGGACTTGATATAAATTATCTCCCTAGAAGTTTTTGACTGTTCCCAGTCATCACTCATTACCTCCTTTGATTTAGCCTTATCTAACTTAGGTAAGAAGGTTAGCGTCGAGAACCCCTCACCATAATTTATGGATAGCTGCGATTGAGGTTAACACGATGAAACGTTTAGCATCTCTTGTTATGGCACTATTCATAGGAACTACTGCCATTGTTGCTTTCTCTCCAGACTCTCAAGCCCAACCTAGAAGAGAAGACTCCTATAGAACACGAGATTACCGCTATGGTGAGCGCGACAGATCGTACTATCCCCGCCGTTATTACAGGGGAGAGAGAAGATATCCGCGTTACAGACGCGATCGCTATCGAGATTACTATCGTTCACCCTATCGCGATCGCGGTCGCTCCTATACACCGGGATACCGCTACTAGGCTCTGTGCCTTCACTTGACTGATGATGGATAACGGACGTACTAAGTCCATTACTCTATCCCTAGTGAAAGTCTCAGTGAATGGTGTAAACAATGCAAAAATATAAAAGCTTGTGGTAAAGTTGGCTTGCTGCTAACTGAAATACCGCGAGCTTTTTTGGCATGTCTAAAAGTAAAGTTTCAAAAGCAGCAGCTGTTTACGTAGATGGTAAATTTCAAGACTACAGCGATCGCTACTGCTCAAAGTTTTTAAATTTCCGCTGGTAACTACTCATGCTCAGACGCTTCAACAGCCGTAAAACATTATCAGCGGCTGTGCTTTTACTTGTCGTATGCTTTACTCTGATAAGCGTGCATTCATTTGGGCAAACAATTATGACCTCAGCACCCCGACTGCTGACCGACCCATTTTTGCAACTGCCAACTGAAACCTCAGTGCGAGTAGTTTGGTTCACCGAGTTTGCTGGTGCTAAACACAAAGTCGCCTATGGAGAAAATTTCCAGCAAACTGTCCAGGCCAGCACAACTAAACTCAGTCGCACGCGCGAAGACCAGAAATCACGAGTCGCCAACCAAACCCAAGACGGACAAGTTTATCAACAACCTGTTATGCGTGACATTTGGCGACATGAAGCTGAAGTAACTGGGTTAACTCCTGGCGTGCGGGTGAACTATCGCATCACGAGTGTACGAGAAGATGGTGAAAGTGTTAGTAGCGACGTTTTTACCCTCGCACCCACCCCAAAACCGGGTACACCACTGAAAATTTTGCTGACTTCTGACCATCAATTAAAGCCAATGACAGAGGTAAATCTGCAAAAGGTCGTGGAGACAGTGGGACGTGTCGATGCAGTGTGGTTTGCTGGTGATTCGATCAACGTCAGCGATCGCGCCTCGGAATGGTTTGATGATAATCGAGGCAGCGCCTTATTTCCAGGTTTACAAGGTCGTGCCAAATATGAAATAGAACATAACGGCGTGAAGACAACATACACGGGAGGTCAAATAATTCAACACGCGCCGATGTTTACTTGCATTGGCAATCATGAAGTGATGGGAAGATTTGCCAGGAAAGAGAGTTTAAATGATGAATTTGATGATACATTTCCCCGTGCAATTGCCCAAAAATTATATCGCGACAAATCTCTCATAGATAGTTCTTTTAATACTAATACCTACGAAGAAATTTTCACCCTTCCCCAAAGTCAAGAGGGTGGCAAAAAATATTATGCAGTCAGCTTTGGTGATGTGCGTTTAGTAGTCTTATATGCCACAAATATGTGGCGGACTCCCAAGTTTGATGGAAAATATGCAGGCAGATACCGAGAGGCAGAAAAAGACTTAAATAATCCTGAAAATTGGGGTTATGGACAGATTATTTATGAGCCAATTAATCGAGGCAGTAAGCAATACAATTGGCTAGAACAAGAACTCAAGAGTCCTGAATTTAAACAAGCAAAATACAAAGTTGTGATGTTCCATCATCCGCCCCATACTCTGGGTGATAATATTGTCCCTGCCTATACCAATCCAGTGCAAATAATTGAACGGGACGACATTGGCAACATCAAAGCAATACGTTACGAATATCCCAAAGACGCAGACTATCTCATCCGCGATGTCATACCTTTATTAGAAGCAGCTGATGTGCAACTAGTTTTCTACGGACATTCCCATTTGTGGAACCGCTTTATTAGCCCAAATGGTATGCACTTTCTAGAAACATCTAATGTAGGCAACACTTATGGGGCCGCTTGGGGTGACAAAAAACGAGAAGTACCAATTGGCTACAAAGAAGATTATGTTGTGCTTGGCGATCCTAACGGGTTAAAACCAGTATTGCCGACAATTGCCCCGTTGTTAGGCAAAGATGGTAAGCCACTACCCTATATTGCCAGTAATGACATTACAGGGTTCAGCATCTTTGATACGGGGACAGGTATAGTCAGCAGCTACCGTTTTGATACCCGCAAGCCAGATTCAGATGTTTTAAAGTTTGATGAATTTAAATTGAAATAATTGCCCACTTAACTCTAATTCAACACCAAGTGAGCGTAGTCTTTTTGCTAACTGTTCAGCGCGTTGGCGTTCTCGTTCGTATTTTTCGCTTCAACACGGACAGTTCACTCAAATGGGTGAGGAACAATTCAACCAAATGGGTGAGCCAAGTGTAGGAGGTGAAGATTTATAACAAAAGTAAATCTATTAATACAGACCATTAATTGCTTTTCACATCAGTTAAGGTTATCTTATGAAACTTACAACCTTGATAAATTCTGTATTTGTTGTTGCTTCTGTTGCTTTCACCTCTGGAATTGCTAGCGCTCAATCAGCCACCAACAACTACGCTAGTGCAACCAACAACGGGCAAAATACACATGTTAATTCTCAGGCTCGAGACAATAATTCTACGAATATCAGCTACATCCAACCTTTCAATCTAGTTTCTCTTGCTTATCAAGGTGGTCTAAAGCAGCAGGGCATTCCCAGTGGGGGAACTCTGGTTTCTGAATACCAGAACCGAAATATTACTGCGAAAGATTTAGTTAAAGCTGCTGTAAATGCTAACAAATTACCAGCACAAGTTTTGAACGAGCAGAATTATTTGAGCGCTGTCAGGTCACAGTTATCTTCATTATCTAGAAATTTTACTATCTAAGTGCAGCTTTGCAAACTGCGACAATTAACAAAAAGGACTAAGTATCAGTACAGATTTTAGCCATTCAAGCTTATTTTTTCGACGATTTTTGAGCGATCGCTGTTTATCAAATAATTGCCGAATTGCGATCGCAAATTCACTAGTCTCAGGTCAATTGGTACATACTAAACTCCATTGCCAGATGCAGCCCCACATCTTGTTGTACTACAGTCATCTTCATCCATAAGGACAACCCTAGCACCACCAGATACTGCACTCTAAGCTGCCCAAGTTTCGGTTAGCCCGCCTCGAATCACAAGCACATCTGCTTCTCATTCGAGTTCAAAATCGGTTGTCCCACTTTTAGGCATTAATGCTTTCCCCCATTGATAAAGTCCCCAGAGTAAACTCTTCAGCCTCTCGGTATTTTTCTTTCTTTGCAGCTTGGCAGATTACTAGCAAATCAAAATACTGTAATTTTATAAAAAATACGCTATCTTGATTGACTTGCCGTAGTTTATATAACAAATTTTTTCACACTTCCTAGAAAAAAGCAAGCATCAGATCGTACAAAGTTATAACTAAGTTATATAAAAATCTTCCTAAAGGCACTTGCTTTTTATTGTAAATTATGCAAATATCCAAAGTTAAGATTAAAACTACTTAAATTCGATAGATTTACAGGAGTTTAACTGAGTACCGTAGATGCTTTGCCAACTTGAAAGAAGTACCGTCCGTCGTTTCTGCCAACTTAAAGCAACTGGCGTTACTGAGTGCTGAGTTAGGAGTTAGTTATTTCTTACTCTCCCCTAGCTTCCCTGACTTCTCTGCCTTTGTTGATGTCAATTCTGACTAAACCGAGGTGATTTCAACATAGGTGCAAAAGTTCAAATAACCGAATCAAGAAAAATCCCAAATATTTACCCAACTATAATATTTCCCCATTTCAAACTTAAGTTGACCGCTTAGGAAAAATTTGCTTGCTGCGGTTTCTGCGGTGTACCAGCAGCAAAAGATGTTACTGATTTTGCATGCATAACTAAAAAACCAATGTCTAAAGTTTCCTGGAATTATTTGCTAGTTCTCCCAGCCTTTTTTAGTGGACTTTTGGTCTTGTTTTCAGCAGCGAGTGGATCTGAAATTCAGAGGATGCCTGAGCCAAAATCGCAGGCAACACCAAATGTTGAAAATATTTCCTCAAGTATTGCTGCCGAACAAAATCAGACACAGTTAACCCAATCAGTAGAGGATGTACAAGTCACAAAAAACACACAGACACTCGCCAATCAAATAGTTCCTCCTCAAGAAAAAGACCAAAATGGGAAGCAGACTTCAGCAAATCAAACTAACTCAATGGGACAGGTTACGTCTGTTTCGGAACTGTCTGATGTTCAGCCTACAGATTGGGCATTTCAAGCTCTACAATCTTTGGTTGAGCGTTACGGTTGCATTGCTGGATACCCAAGTGGTGATTTTCGTGGGAACCGAGCATTGACACGCTATGAGTTTGCTGCTGGATTGAATGCTTGCCTTAACCGAGTTAACGAACTGATTGCTACTAGCACTGAGAGTTTGGCAACAAAAGAAGATTTGGCTACTTTAGAAAAACTGCGAGAACAATTTGCATCTGAACTGACAACTTTACGAGGGAGACTCGACTCTTTAGAAGTACGTAATGCTGAAGTGGAAGCCAATCAGTTTTCTACAACTACCAAGCTAGTTGGCGATGCAATATTTATAGTAGCTGATACGTTTGGCGATCGCCCGAATGGTACTGCTGCCGATGATACTCAAGATACTACTCAAACTTTTCTTGGTTACCGTGCTAGACTTAACTTCCAAACTAGCTTTACTGGTAAAGACCAACTAGTCACTCTCATAACGGCTGGTAACAACATTCCTAACTTGGGAAGTTCTTCGGGAACCCAGATGACCCGTTTTGCGTTTGATAGTGATGGCAGAAGTGATACATATCTTAGCCAGTTAACATATCGCTTTCCATTAAGCTCAAAAGCTACTGTTTGGGTAGGTCCTAGGGCACTTCAACCAGCAGTTTTTACTCCCACCTTAAATGCCGCCGTTGGTGGGATAAATGGTGCTGTCTCCCGGTTTGCAACATTCAACCATACTGTTTATCGACCTGGCTTTGATGGTGCTGGTTTAGCTTTCGGATATAAGTTTAGTAATCAATTGCAATTAAGCTTAGGTTACATAGCAGATAACAATCAGGCTCCTAACCCTGCCAGCCGAAATGGACTTTTCAATGGTACTCATTTAGCACTTGCTCAGCTAACCATATCACCCAGTCGCAAACTAGATATTGGCCTCACCTACACCCGCAAATACTATATTGGTAACTCTGGTTTTAATCTCACAGGTGGTACTGGTAGCACTTTCGCCAGAAATCCTTTTGAGCAAAACTCTACCATCAGCAATAATTTCGGACTTGAATTTAACTGGAGAGCAAGCGATCGCTTTACTTTAGGTGGTTGGTTTGGTTATACACTTGCTAATCGTAACGACACTGATGAAGATGCAACCATAATTAATGCTGCACTCACCTTTGGTTTTCCAGACTTGTTTAAAAAAGGTAATCAGGGTGGATTTATCGTTGGTGTACCACCTAAAGTTACTAGTAGTGACTATAGAAACAGAGCGGGACTGCTTCGAGAAGATCCAGATACTTCTTTACACATTGAGGCTTTTTATACCTACCGAGTGAATGACAACATCACTATTACCCCAGATTTTTATATCATTACCAAGCCAGAACACAATGGTAATAACGATCCGATTTGGGTGGGTGCCCTCCGTACTACCTTTACTTTCTAGGAGATAGAAAGCAGTCGCAATGAAAAAATTTCACCCCCATGCATGAAAAAGGTACAAGGGAGAAATTCCCCCTACACCCCACATCCTTACACCCTCTTTAAAGTCAGACGTTATTAGTCAATCGAAGATGTGATTTACTGGGACAAAACTTGTGTTTTCCACTACAGCTATTGCTGCTACAAACATGTCAGAATTATGGAGAATAAATTCATAGCAATTTACACACATTACAGCCACAAATCAATCTCGCTCGTCTTCCCATTCCCCAGTCTTCACTCCCCATTCATTACTAATCATCAAGTTGAACTTGCTTTTTACCTAAATTCAGGTAAAATTTTGACTATAAAATACGGTAAATTGGTCGAGATTAAGTAGTTTGCTACTTTAAGGTATCCTGACAACAATGCAAATTCTTTGGTTTATTCCCACTGGTGGCGACGGACGTTATTTAGGAACAGAGAATGGCAGGCGCACTGCTACTCCTGATTATTTGCAGCAAATTGCCCAAGCTGTGGATAATTTGGGCTACACAGGTGCATTGCTACCTACAAGCTCTTTTTGTGAGGATGCTTGGATTACTGCTGCTTCTCTAATATCTGTCACCAAGCGGATGAAGTTTCTGGTAGCAATTCGTCCAGGAATTTCTTCTCCAGGTGTGGCTGCACGTATGGCAGCGACATTTGACCGGATGTCGAATGGTCGATTGTCGATTAATGTGGTGACAGGTGGCGATCCAATACAACTTGCTGGAGATGGCTTGCATCTTAGCCATGATGACCGTTATGAGTTAACCGACGAGTTCCTCACAGTTTGGCGAGGAATCATCAGTGGGGAAACCGTTAATTTTCAGGGACGCTACCTGGACATCAAAGGCGGTAAGCTTTTGTTCCCACCAATTCAAAATCCTTATCCGCCGCTGTGGTTCGGTGGTTCATCTACTGCTGCCAAGCGAGTTGCTGCCAAACATATTGATGTTTACCTAACTTGGGGAGAACCTCCTAAGCAAGTAGCACAAAAGATTGCCGAAGTACGGCAACTAGCGGCTGAACAAGGTAGAACAGTACGTTTTGGGATTCGTCTGCATGTGATTGTGCGGGAAACAGAATCAGCAGCTTGGGATGCAGCTAATGAGTTAATTAAGTATGTCGATGAGGCAGCGATCGCTAAAGCCCAACAAGCTCTAGCCAAGTCTGATTCTGAGGGACAACGGCGTATGAGTCAACTGCATAGCGGCTCGCGAGAAGCATTAGAGATTAGCCCCAATTTGTGGGCAGGAATTGGGTTGGTACGGGATGGTGCTGGTACCGCCCTTGTTGGCGATCCTGATACCGTTGCCGCCAGGATGCTGGAATATCGAGAACTGGGCATAGAAACTTTCATCTTCTCTGGATATCCCCATCTAGAAGAAGCCTATCGCACTGCGGAATTATTGTTTCCACGGCTACCTTTGCAAAATGAATCTGCACCTTTAACACAACAGACCTTAAGTCCTTTTAGTGAAATTGTCAGCAAAGAAGATTTTGCTAAACAACTAGCAACTGCCTCATAACCATGCCAATTTTAGATTTTGCGGAAAGTTGCCATAGCGAAGCCTCGAGCGTTGGAGGGTCTCTTTCCGTAGCAAACTTTCAAAGACGGATTTGAGATTTTAATAAAGCACAAAGACTAAATCTCAAACCTAAAATCCAAAATTTGATGCTCTTCGATTTATCTTTGGAGACAATCTAAAAATCTGAAATCTAAAATCAAAAATTCAATGGCTATTACCCTAAAAAATACCAAAAGCAAAAATTACAATATAAACCTGAAAGCGGTGCTAGACAGCCCGCAAGCGGAGAAAATAGTTCCTTGGATTGTGCCAGTTCTAGTGCTAATGCTTTGGGAACTTTCTTCAAGAACTGGTTTACTCTCTACGAGAATTTTGCCAGCACCGAGTGGCGTAATCGCTACAGCATATAAATTAGCCTCGACTGGAGAACTATTCCAACATATAGGAATTAGTGCTGGACGTGCGATATCTGGTTTTCTAGTCGGCGGCAGTATTGGCTTTGGCTTAGGATTGCTCAATGGCTTTTCTCGTATAGCAGAAAAGTTGTTGGATAGTTCCCTACAAATGCTCCGCACTATTCCCAACTTGGCATTAATTCCACTAGTAATTCTCTGGTTTGGAATTGGCGATCAAGCTAGATTATTTCTAGTATCTATGGGGGTTTTTTTCCCACTCTATCTCAACACATTTCATGGAATTCGTAGTGTCGATCCTGGACTAATTGAGATGGGAAAAGTTTATGGATTGAAAACACCACAGCTTTTGTGGCAAATCATTTTCCCAGGAGCATTATCTTCGATTCTAGTTGGAGTCCGTTTTTCTTTGGGGATTATGTGGCTAACCCTGATTGTTGCAGAAACCATCGCCGCAGATTCTGGTCTTGGTTACATGGCAATGAATGCCCGTGAATTTATGCAAACTGATGTAGTGGTTTTGAGTATTGTTATCTACGCTTTGCTAGGTAAATTGGCAGATGCGATCGCTAGAGGATTAGAAGAAAAATTCTTAGCTTGGAATCCCAATTATCAGTAGCGTAAATAGATACCAAAGTCCCAAAATCATTAGATTAAATCTAACGAGTCTTAATTACGAATTAATACAAGTCCCAACTGTTTTGAAAATGGAGGTTTTCAAGTGATTTCAAACAGACAAGGTACACAGCTAAGTATTTTGGATTTGACTAAGACTTTTGGCAATCAAACTGTTTTAAATTCATTGAATTTAGAAGTTGCAGCAGGTGAGTTTGTTGCCATTGTGGGACGTAGTGGTTGTGGTAAAAGTACCTTACTACGTCTTGTGTCAGGATTGGATAAAGCGACTTCGGGCGGAATACTACTGGATGAAGAACCATTGCATAGGCTCAGTCGTTCTGTAACAGTAATGTTTCAAGACCCCCGCTTGCTGCCATGGAAGCGAGTTATTGAGAATGTGGGGTTGGGCTTGCAAGGCAATTGGCGTGAAAGAGCGCTGTGGGCACTGGAGAAAGTGGGGCTAAAAGATAGAGCTGGAGAGTGGCCATCTGTACTGTCTGGAGGACAGCGGCAACGGGTGTCACTTGCAAGAGCATTAGTGAGTCAGCCACGTTTGTTGTTGCTGGATGAGCCTTTGGGAGCGTTAGATGCTCTAACTCGCTTAGAGATGCAGCATTTAATTGAAAATTTATGGCAAGAACGAAGATTTACTGCGTTTTTAGTTACTCATGATGTAGAAGAGGCTGTAGCGTTGGCAGATCGAGTAATACTGATTGAAGATGGATATATTGCTATGGATGTCGCTGTAAACCTTCCACGCCCTCGAGACAGGGCCGGCGAAGTTTTTGTCAATATCAGAGAAACAGTTTTAGAACGAGTAATGAGTGGCGAAAGAACTCCAGCAGCAAGTCAACAATTAGTACAGATGGGTGTTTGATATTTAGTTATCAGGAAAATAACACCTCAATTGAGGTGTCTTTAAGTTGCACTAAAGGTTTGATTGTAGGAGAGGCAGAGGATGCGGGGACAAAGAGAGTAACAACTGACCCTTACGGGTGACGCTCCTGCGTCGCTAACGCTGCGAAGATCGGCAGTTGCTACCCTGCAGGTTCCGCTTTAGCGGTACAAATCGGGAAACCCGACGACAGTTGCCTCAAGTCGGGAAACCCGCCCAACGCACTGCCTCACAACTCACTAAAAGGTTATTGCAGGCAGTCGAAAAACGCTGTAATTTGATATATCTGAAGTGCTTTAAGACTTCTTAAACTCTTAAAAATAAAGAGTAAGGAGTGAAGAGTATGGGAAGAAACTGTTGTCATGATGCTTGTAGGATTTTCCCATGAGTGGCTGACTTGAAAGTGGGTGTAGGGAAAAGCCAGATTTTCATGTGTGGTAGTGACATTTTTTCATTGGGACTGCTTTGTAAATGAGCTATCAAGGGGGTAGTAAGTTGTGAAAATAATTCTACCTGTGAATCTTGCTCCTAACATTGAGCCACTTCTACCATCTGATATACAGGTAGTGCAGGTGGATAGTGAAGGCAATCTCAACAGTGATACCAGTGATGCAGAAGTTTATATCAATGGGTTTTACTCGAATTTCGATATTTATGACAAAGTATTGGCAATGTTACCTGCATTGCGTTGGCAACAGTCACCGAGTGCTGGAGTAAATCACGTCCTCACACCTGCTTTTTTGGAACGGGATATTATCCTTACTAACGGTGCGGGCATTCATGCCATACCCATTGCAGAATTTGTCCTAACTTTCATGCTCTATCATGCTAAGAACCTGCGGAAATTGCAAATCTTTCAGGATCAACACACTTGGGTGCGAGGAGTGTTTCTGCAAGAGTTAGCAAACGCGACTTTATTAATTATTGGGACAGGAAATATTGGTATGGCGATCGCTTCTCGCGCTAAAGCATTTGGAATGCGAGTTTGGGGGAGTCGTCGCCATCCGGAACTATTAGCAAATTTTGACAAGATTGTGGGTGCTGATGAATGGCGATCGCTTCTCCCAGCAGCAGACTATGTAGTTATTGCTACTCCTCTAACTCCAGAAACTCAAGGTATGATTGATGCCACAGCCTTACGCTTAATGCGACGGTCTGCCTATCTAATTAATATTGCTCGTGGTGCGATCGTTGATGAAGCCGCATTGTTGACTGCCTTAAGTGAGGGTTGGATAGCAGGTGCTGGACTAGACACTGTAATCACTGAACCACTACCGCCAGAAAGTCCCTTGTGGTCACTCCCAAATATCTTTATCACACCCCACTGTTCAGCCCTTTCACCATCTCTAAAAGAGCGCATCACGGAACTGTTTATCGATAATCTTAGGCGTTACCAAGCTGGGCAACCCTTGCGGAATATAGTTGACAAGCAAGCAGGATACTGATTTTCGGCTCATCTTATTAATTTGTTTTCAAGGTTACGAAACCATGTTGCTTACCCTTGCAAACATACCTTGGCAAAATAAGTAAACCAACTAGTAATTCCCAATAACTTAAATATGTCTTCCAAAAAGATAGGAATATTATAAAAACCACTATCACTGAAAATGTCATAAAGTTTTTATAAAGTTTATAATTTAACTCCGTATAGGACTAGTATTTGATTTCTGAAAAAACTCCGTACATCTGGAGAGACAGAAAATCAAAGGCAGTGTTTCGGATAAACCACTCAAACATCCACTTTAAATGAGAAAATGTTGGAATTAAAGCACAAAAACGTCTAACCCAGGTTTTTGCTTGTAACCAAATATCTTCTATAGGATTTTGTGATGGACAATGAGGAGCAAAGCGGACACAGTGAATTTTCCATTGCTCTTGAGATAAACCTTGATTGATTTCATCTAAAAAGTTTTGAATCAGATGTGAGCGCCCAACGGGCGCGATTAACGCTCCCGCAAAATATGAAACAAGCACATTTTTATGATATTTCTCAAAGCCATACTGTATAACGATTCTAAAATGTGCAAGTTAGGAGCGATGGTAAGAAGCACCATCCCAAAACAGAAGTAATCGTTGGTTGGGAGACTGGTCTAATAAATAACGTAAATAATCAATTGTATTACCAGAATTACCAGCGTTGTAAGCTTTAAGAAGTAACTTGCCATTGAGATAATCAACTGCCCCGTAGTATGTCTGTTTATCTCGTTCGTTAACGACTCCAACTGCTATTTCTTGGTCAGTTTTTCCCCAAACATAACCACTTAAGTCTCCCCACAGCAGATGACACTCATCTATTAATAATACTCTCAGTCTTCCTGCTTCTATTTCTTC
>LXQD01000311.1 GCA_003326215.1 Nostoc minutum NIES-26
AACATTGCTGAAGGCTATGGTAGGCGCTCAAAGCCAGAATACATACAGTTTTTACATATTGCTTTAGGTTCTTTGAGAGAACTTGATACGCAATTAATCATTGCCAAAGAAGTAGATTTGGCAGAGAAAAATCTTTTTACTCCTCTATTAAATGAAGTTGAGGAAATGCAAAGTATATTAGTTGCTACTTTAAACAAACTTAAGGGTTGAAATTATTACTTCTACCCTTCCGACTTCTGCCTTCTGCCCTCTGCCTTCTGCCTTGACCCAACCAAGATCACCAAAAGTTGCCAAGAACCCATTAACGATGCAAGCCAATACAATGCTATTGCAGGTCGATGCATTAACAATGCAAGCCAATACAATGTTATTGCAGGTCGATGCATTAACATTGTATTACGCAGCTTCTCAAATTACTTGCAATTTATGAAGCTCTGACCCATCTAGTACAGTGGTATCAAATACCTTGTTTCCTGAATCCTTACATAGCTGTAGAAATTTTGCATGAGTTTGAGGGTATCGTCCTACCAAACAGCCTGCACTCCACTTTCCAATCGATTCAGGTGCTTGAAAGGTGGTATGCTGATTGATTGCAAAATCATCGCCCACATCTATCGGATCGTTTGTACGAAATCCATCTTCATTGCGATCGCGGTAAACCTTAATTTTTCCACATTGTACCAAAGCGTCTTGCTCGTGATGCTTGCCAAATGTCCAAGCCTCTAAGTGTTGTCCAAATGCAATTCGTGCTGCACCGTTAACATTGAGACGGTTTTTTGTATACCATAATCCCGGCTCTGTAGTTGCTTGGGCACATAGTAAAATCTCGCCATCATCTCGAATTACACAGCGAACGTCGTTCCAATAATCAATCTGGTCGTCATTAAGTGCAAACGTATCTGGGTCAACGCCCTCTATGTAGACAATGTTGTAAGCACGAATTCGATATTTTTGTGATTGCAAATACTCAATTATTTTCTTTCCTGTATCTTTGCTCATATGATTCATCCTCAAAGGTATAAGATTTATTCAAAGCGATAGCAATGATTTAGTAAGACAGCTATTTGCAAGCTACAAAAAGTAGTTTTAATTTTGCAATACTGTTACAAAATTAAGGCAGTCTGAAGCTGTCATAATCATGTCCGGTTAAAGACTTATCTATTAAAACCGACACAAATACGCAAGCACGCGTCCTTTTCAAAATCTCTATAACTTTGGATGGATGTATTTAAATATATAGCAGATGCTATAGTCCAATACCTGGGATAAAATTAAAGAAAAATTTACCTTATGCCTGCAATCGAACAGCCAAGGGTTGCACAGTTGGTTCGCGAGACTCGACAGCACCTTAACCTCTCACAGGTGAAACTGGCAACGATCCTAGGGGTTTCGTTTCACAGCATAAATCGCTGGGAAAACGGACGGACGCAACCTTCGCCATTAGCTATGAAACAGATTGAAGAGCTACTACACCAGATGGGAGAAGTCGGTGAGGAGCTGTTAGCCAAATACTTTCAAGCATAAGGAACAGAAGCTGTGAGTGCTGAAGTTTGGGCAACTATTCCCGAAGACATTGAACAAGTCTTGGCTAGGATCGGCGACGGTTTTGTCATGTTAGATCGTGAATGGCGCTACGTCTATGTCAATGACAAGCTAGCTGAACTCGCCCAGATCAATAAACAAGACTTTTTAGGTAAAAGTATTTGGGAGTTGTTTCCTGAAACAGTCAATAGCCAACTCTACACTGAGTTGCATCGGGCTGTTGCTGAGCAAGTAACAGTGCAGTTTGAGTATTTAGATGCAAAACGGCATCTTTGGTTAGAAAAGCGTATATATCCCTCACAAAATGGCGTATCAATATTAACTAAAGATATTACACAGTACAAACGCACCCAACAACTTCTAGCTGCCCAGTATGCAGTCACTCGCATTCTTGCAGAAGCTACTACATTTGCTAATGCCGCCTCTAGCATTCTGCAAGCTTTATGTGAAAGTTTAGGATGGCAAATTGGTAGAATCTGGAGTGTAGACCATCAAGCTAATGTCCTGCGTTGCATTAGCAGTTGGCGTTCATCCTCCTTGAAGATAGGGGATTCTCCAGCATTTAATCAACGCACAACCTTTGCCTTTAGTGAAGGGCTACCTGGTGAAGTTTGGGCAACTGGTGAACCTGTTTGGCTCAATGAACTTACCACCATCGGATTTCCGATTCAGGTGGGCAAAAAAAATTCAGGTGTCATCGAATTTTTCAGTAACGAAATTCCAGAGCCTGACTCTGACTTACTCCAGGTGATGAGTGCGATCGCAACTCAAATTGGTCAATTCATAGATCAAAAGCAAACAGAGTCATTACTCCGAAAAAGTGAAGCGCGCTACCGTTCGCTGGCAGAGGCAACCGCGTCCATTGTCTGGACAGCAGCACCTTATGGCAACATAGTTGAAGAAATTCCGACTTGGCAAGCATTCACCGGGCAAACTCTCGAACAATACAAAGCATGGGGTTGGCTTGATGCCCTGCACCCAGAAGACCGTGAATCCATGCTTACAGTTTGGAAACAAGGATTTTATAGCCGTAGCAATGTATCTGGGGAGTATCGGTTGCGACGGCATGACGGCGAATACCGCTACATAGCCGCACGCGGCGTTCCCATACTCGACGAAACAGGCGAACTTTGCGAATGGGTGGGCATGTGCGTAGATATTAGCGAACAGCAAGCTGCGCTGCGCGATCGCAAGCAAACCGAGGCAGAACGCGAGCAATTATTGATGCAACTGGAAACAGAGCAGATCCTTTTGTTGGAAGCCAATGCTCTACTCGATATCGTTTTCAAAAACGCTCCTACAGGTATTGGCATCTGGGATGAAAAACTGAGATATGTGCGGTTAAATGATGCTTTAGCTGAGATTAATGGTTTACCTCAAGCAGCGCATATTGGTAAAACCGTCGCCGAGCTGCTGCCTGGAGTAGGTGTTGAGGTTATGGCAGCCTTGCGTCATGTAGTCGAGACAGGAGAATCAATACTTGCCCAAGAGGCCAGTGGCGAGACACCTGCTGCACCTGGCAAACAGCGGTATTGGGCGGTGAATTATTATCCAATTAAACTACCAGGTGGTATCACTTGGGTAGGAGCAATCTGTGAAGAAATTACAGAGCGCAAGCTTGCAGAAGCCGAGCGCGAACAATTGCTAGAGCGCGAGCAAGCAGCCCGTATTGAGGCTGAGGTGGCAAAAGAACAAATTACTAATATTTTAGAAAGTATCACTGATGGCTTTCTGGCTTTTGACCGTGAGTGGCGTTTCACTTACCTCAATCACCAAGGAAGCAGAACTTTAGGGCGTTCTTGCGAAGAATTATTGGGCAAGAATTTATGGGAAGAGTTTCCAGAACTAGCCGAAACTAGCTTTGGTCAACTTTATCAAAGAGCAGTTGCCCTTGGAGTACCCCTGGAACTAGAAGATTACTACCCACCATTTGAGGCATGGTTTACCGTTCGCGCCTATCCTTCTGCAACAGGACTAGCACTTTATTTCCGCAATATTAATCAGCGCAAGCAAGCAGAGGCAGCACTGCAAGAAAGCGAATCAGGTTTTCGACTACTGGCAGAAAATTCCACTGATATTATTTCACGCCATACAGTAGAGGGAATTCTGCTGTATATCTCACCAGCCTGCTACACCTTATTAGGGTATAAACCAGAGGAACTAATAGGTCATCCCAGCGCCGAGTTGGTTCATCCAGACGATTTAACTGAAATTGCGAAGAACTATCCAGTTAATGCTGATTTACCAAACATCTATACCATCACTCATCGGGCTAGACACAAAGACGGACATTATATCTGGCTAGAATCAACTGTCCGAGCTATCCGCGACCTGCATAGAGAAATTATAGAGATGCAGGCATCTGCTAGGGATATTTCCGAACGCAAGCGAGAGGAGGACAGGCAGCGTTTTTTAGCTCAGGCTAGTAGTATTTTGGCTTCATCACTCGACTACCAAACCACTTTAGCCAGTTTGGCGCGTTTGGTAGTGCCTGAAATCGCTGATTGGTGTGTAGTTGATATTATTGATGACGATCGATCAGTTCGTCGGGTAGCAGCAGCTCATACCGAGCGGTCGAAACAAAAATTGGTAGAACAATTAAAAAATTATCCGCCAGATTTAACGCAACCTGGAGGTATTGCTGAGGTAGTAAGGTTAAGAAAGTCACAAATAACCCATGACATATCTGACCAGCAGATGCAAGCCGCAACCTGTAATGCCGAGCATCTAGAACTCTTGCAACAGCTAACTCCTAAATCTGGGATGTGTATATTGCTGACTATCCGCGAACAGATATTGGGCGCTATGACTTTAGTATCTTCTTCAGGTCGTCACTACGATACTAATGACCTGGTGTTAGCTGAAGAATTGGCTCGCCGTGCTGCCATAGCCGTTGATAATGCCCAACTTTACACAGAAGCACAGCGATCGCAACAAGCTGCTGAAATAGCTGCGGCTCGCACTGCCCGTCTACAAGCTGTGACTGCGGCGCTTTCGCAATCTCTAACGTCAGCACAGGTAGCAGAAGTGATTGTTGAGCAAGGCATGGCGGCTTTGGGGGCCAGTTCTGCTTTAGTGGCACTAGTAACTGAAAGTGGCACAGAACTAGAAATTGTCCGTGCTGTTGGTTATCAACCAGAACTAGTAGATTTATGGCGGCGATTTTCGATTAATGCACCCGTACCCCTAGCAGAAGCAGTCAGAACCGGAGAGCCTGTCTGGCAAGAGCCGACGACAACACGGGTTACTCGTTACTCACATCTAGCCCAAACGTATGCTCGGTATGACTATGGCAGTTGGATTTCGATTCCGTTAACGATCGAAGGACGAGCTGTAGGGGGAATGTCTCTAGCTTTCGCCGATATGCCAGAGTTTAGCCAGCACGATCGTGCCTTCGTGCTATCACTAGCACAGCAGTGCGCCCAAGCGATAGAACGTGCCCGCCTGTATGAAGCAGCACAGACGGCACGAGAAGCCGCCGAAACTGCCAATCGGATTAAAGATGAATTTCTAGCAGTCCTCTCCCATGAATTGCGATCGCCACTCAATCCAATTCTCGGATGGGCGAAGCTACTCCAAACCAAAAAACTTGATGAAAAGACAATTCCGCAAGCGCTCAAGACCATTGAGCGTAACGCCAAGTTACAGGCACAACTGATTGAAGACTTACTAGATATCTCCCGGATTCTCCAAGGCAAACTCAGCCTCAATATCTGCCCAGTCGATCTGACATTGGTGATTTCGGCAGCAATGGAAACGGTGCATTTAGCAGCAGAGGCTAAGTCAATTGAAATACATACAACACTCGAACCAAATGTGGGGCAAGTTTTAGGTGACTCCAGCCGATTGCAGCAAATCGTCTGGAATCTGCTTTCAAATGCAGTGAAGTTTACACCCGAAGGTGGGCGAGTAGATATCCGACTTCAACAGATTGGTACTCAAGCCCAGATTATCGTCAGCGATACAGGTAAAGGTATTGACCCCAATTTCCTTCCTTATGTATTTGAATACTTTCGCCAAGAAAACAGTACCACTACTAGAAAGTTTGGGGGACTGGGATTAGGGTTGGCGATTGTCCGTCACTTAGTCGAACTGCATGGTGGCACAGTTCAGGTAGAAAGCTTGGGCGAAAATCAGGGGGCAACTTTTACCGTCAGGCTGCTTCTAATACAAGATTCATCAGAGATTAAACAAGATAGTATAGAGTCCGAACCATCCTCAAATTTAAATGGTGCGAACATTTTAATAGTGGATGATGATGCAGATACGCGGGAATTCATTGCCTTTCTGCTAGAGCAGTATGGAGCGAATGTCACAGCGGTAGAATCGGCATATGAGGCATTAACCGCTATCACCCAGTCCCTACCAGATGTGTTGTTAAGCGACATTGGGATGCCAGAAATGGATGGATGTATGTTAATACGACAGCTGAGAACTCTGCCACCAGAACAGGGAGGCCAGATTCCTGCGATCGCCCTTACCGCCTATGCTGGAGAAATGAACGAAAAACAGGTACTTGCGGCAGGATTTCACAAGCATATTGCCAAACCAGTAGAACCAGCCGACTTAGTAGAAGCGATCGCTAACTTACTTCAATCTAATACCAGACAA
The DNA here is from genome assembly GCA_003326215.1 of Nostoc minutum NIES-26. Lineage (GTDB taxonomy): Bacteria > Cyanobacteriota > Cyanobacteriia > Cyanobacteriales > Nostocaceae > Dendronalium > Dendronalium minutum. The sequence goes on from LXQD01000311.1 coordinate 6,154, forward strand.
AACTAAAGTAGATAAAAGGGCGTTGCATAGTTGCGGGATGATTTAGCAACTTCTAAAATTCTCCCCCTGCTCCCCCTGCCTCCCCTGCTCCCCCTGCTTCCCCTGCATCCCCTGCTTACCCCAATTCATCCCACTGTTATGCAACGCCGATAAAAGTAAGGAGCTAAACCCCACACTCATTTATCGCTTGCGAGCCACAATACCATACATTAACGGCAGATTCGGTACATCCTCTGGTGGAAACCATTGCCGTCCAGGGGCTTCGCGCATTTGCTCAAATAGCTTACAACCATTGGAATAGGGGTATTCCTGCAATACTTCCACAGTCAGCCCAGCTTGCAACAACGCTGTGACTATCTCGCCAATACCCCACTGAAATTCGTGAGAACGGTAGGAATTGCGAAAATTCTCAATCCCAGTTTCATACTCTGATAGAGCCAATCCCTGGTTAGAAATAGCTACATAATCGCTTATACCATCTTCCCAAGTCAGGGGTTTCCCGTCACTAAAATAAGGGAACTTGTGACTCCAATCCCAATCAAATAGCATCGCAACAGGATGGAATTCCACAACAACCAAGCGTCCACCTGATTTGAGAATTGCAGCAATCCCTTTAGCCCAGACACTCAAATTAGATATCCAACAAATTGCCCCATAGGAAGAAAATACAATATCGAACAGTTCGCTTTTGTTAGCTGTTTCCTCCAGCCAATCAAACAAATCTGCGCGATAAAAATTAGCTGAAATTTCAGATTCCTCTGAGAGTTTTTGGGCAAAGGCTATAGCTTCATCACTAATATCTACACCAGTCACAACTGCCCCAAGTCTTGCCAAACTTAGAGTATCCTGACCAGCGTTGCACTGGAGATGAACCACTGATAACCCAGTAATATTTCCTAAGAGTTCTTTTTCTTCCGGAAAAAGTGTATTGCCCCCTTCTCGAAAAAACTTCGCTTGGTTTCCCTTATGGCTATTGTGCGCCTTAGTTGCCTCATTCCAAGACAACCGATTCTCTTCGTGAAGTTGTTTTCTCAAAGGGGCATCAGTCATAATCTTGTACTCACTCAGTAGTAGGTTGAGTAGAGATAAAGAAAAAGCCCAACCTATTCTTATGAATAATTACTTTTTGGCTATTACCCAAACTGCGTGAATAATCCCAGGAATATAACCAAAAAGTGTCAAGACTATATTAATCCAAAAGTCCATACCAAAACCTACTTGCAAAAACACCCCTAGAGGCGGTAGGAAAATAGCACAAAGAATCCGAACTAAATCCATTTAACCCTCCTGTTAATCTCAAAATTAGCAGCCGTATAGTTTAGTTATGCGCCACTGCTCTAGCTGATTTGTACATCTCAACGATAACATTGCCATTCACTCTAGTAAGTGTTCTCAGATTATTAAATCCCCAACTGTAGTGTAGGGGATTAGTTAATTGTCAACGATCGTTGGTGGATGGCTTAACTGCGATCGCACTGGTCATACCAACTTCTTTATTTAGCGCAGCTTCATAAAGAATTGGTATTATATCAAGTCCGGCTAATTAATTATAATTCCCGATCTATGCAGAAAGCTCAAAAACCCCTCCCCTCTGCTCCTCTGCGGTCTTAATGATAAGTCTTTAACTGGACACGATATAATATGGTGCAAGCTGCCCTAGAACTGTTTTTAATCCATTAGGTTTCTAATACATTGCTCAAAAACGTAGCGACGGTAGTTGTGGTGTAAACAGGTGTAACTCATTTCGCTACTGATTTGTCGTGCCGTATGCGATCTGTCTTATCAATGGCGCTACCGCCTCCATGAGAGCGACGTTTGCGTTGCTTATTGCAATTGGACGGAAGTCGAAGTGACAGATTGTCCCAAACATCTTGCTGTCTTCATCCAGCAGTGGCACGCCGCAGTAAGATTGCACCGCTTGCTGCTTCGGGTGGTCGCGAACTCGGTCGTCTAGGAGCGAGTTGGGTGTCGTGAACGTACCGCAGCTGTTACGGACAAAAACGCAATATGAGGCCATCACCGGAATGTCCGGCGTTAACTCTTGTGTCGGATTCTCCCGATCAAAAAAGCAAATGTTATGCAGTGTTTCTTCATCGAACTGATACAGCGATGTGAAGCGATGCTCAGTAAGTCCGTTCAGGAAGATGACCGCAGCACGTATATCTTGGCGGACGAGAATGGATCTTAGTTCGCGTAACGAATCTGCAAAGTTAACCATACATGTGCGCTTTACTTAGTTCCCGAACTTCACATTCTAGATCGCGGTTAAAGCCTTGAGCATTTTGAGCATCCAAGCGCCGATAATAGTCATCGAACAGGGCGATCGTCGCTCTGAACATAAGCTATGTGTTTTTGTGGACTTAGCTAGTTAGTTATTAAACAAATTTTTTCCCAAAAATATCACATTTTGGGTATTATTTGACTTTTACCGACAGGTATTAGACACAATGAACAGCTTTGCTACACTTTCATTATGTTCGATTGCTCATTTACTCCCTAGTCTAATTCGTGCGGAGATTTTGGCTAAACAGCACTGTAGAGATGTGGTTAACCGCATTTAATTAGCCACCACTGATTTTGGCTTTGTAACCTAGCTTGGTCAAAATTTCGAGAATTTTCTGTTTGTGGTCACCTTGAATTTCAATCTCATTATCTTTGACTGTGCCACCAGTACCACACTGAGTTTTCAATTGTTTCACTAAATCTGCCAAGGTTTCTGGTTTAGCTTGAAAACCGCTAATCACCGTCACCGTTTTGCCTTTGCGTCCGGTTCGGGTAGCTTGGACTCTGAGATTTTGCTGCTGCGGGGGTAGTTCGGGAATTGGTCTTTCTATAGCGGCAGAGTTGTCGTTACCAAATTCGCGGTAGACAAAGTTTTTGTCAGAAGACTTGGGTTTGGAAGAAGACATATTGAATACTCAGGAAAAATCAGAGACAGTAGTCGCTTCTATATAAATATTGTGCCTGGAAATTAGTAGACTGCTGCAAAGAAGGCAGGATTCAGTTGTCAGTAGTTCTGAGTGCTGAGTGCTGAGTTAGGAGTTAATGGGACTTAGACAAAAAATACCCAGAAAAATAACTCAAATGTCTATACAAAGAGACTTTGACATTGTTTTGCCTAGTTTCTTAATATATCTGAGTTTCAGGCGTTTTTGAGTATTTGGTGTATTTCCCTTACCCTGTATAGGTTTGAGACCTCTTTCTTTCCAAAAAATGTTTAAGTTCCGTTAAGAGTTATTCTCTTTATCTCCCCCTGCCTCTCCTGCTCCCCCTGCTCCCTCATCTGCCTCTGCTCCCTGCTCCCAATTTTCATATAATAATTAAGTAATTCCCGTCATCGAAATCAGCCGTGACTACCACTCCCCTCTCTCCAAATTCTCCATCAACTGCTCAAGTTCCCGATACACAAGGACGCTTTGGACGCTTTGGCGGGAAGTACGTCCCGGAAACGCTGATGCCTGCTCTTGCTGAACTAGAAACAGCTTATCAGCAATACCGCAATGACTCTGATTTTCAAGCAGAACTACAACAACTGCTGCGAGACTATGTAGGACGCGCTACACCGTTGTATTTTTCTGAACGCTTGACTGCTCATTATGCCAAACCAGATAGCACAGGGCCGCAAATATACTTAAAGCGCGAGGATTTAAATCACACTGGCGCTCACAAAATTAATAATGCCCTTGGTCAAGTATTGTTAGCCAAGCGCATGGGCAAACAGCGAATTATTGCGGAAACAGGTGCTGGACAACATGGAGTGGCAACGGCAACAGTTTGCGCTCGTTTTGGGCTGGAATGCGTAATTTACATGGGCGTTCACGATATGGAACGCCAAGCCTTGAATGTGTTTAGAATGCGGCTGATGGGTGCAGAAGTACGTCCGGTGGCGGCGGGAACGGGAACTCTTAAGGATGCAACTTCTGAAGCAATTCGGGATTGGGTGACGAATGTGGAAACCACTCACTATATCCTGGGTTCGGTAGCAGGCCCACATCCTTATCCGATGATGGTGCGCGATTTCCATGCAGTCATTGGGCAAGAAACTCGCGCTCAAGCAATTGAAAAGTGGGGCGGATTACCCGATATTCTCATGGCATGTGTGGGTGGTGGTTCCAACGCTATGGGATTATTCTACGAGTTTGTTAACGATCGATCTGTGCGGTTAATTGGAATTGAAGCAGCCGGAGAAGGTGTCAATACAACAAAACACGCCGCAACCTTGACAAAAGGACAAGTTGGTGTATTACACGGGGCTATGAGCTATCTCTTACAAGATGAGGATGGACAAATAATTGAGGCACACTCAATTAGTGCAGGGCTAGATTATCCCGGTGTGGGGCCAGAACATAGCTATATGAAGGATATTGGACGCGCTGAATATTATAGTGTTACCGATGAAGAAGCGTTGGCGGCCTTCCAACGACTGTCCCGCTTGGAGGGAATTATACCAGCATTGGAAACAGCCCATGCGATCGCCTACCTGGAAACTCTATGCCCTCAACTGAATGGTAGTCCTCGAATTATCATTAACTGCTCTGGACGTGGTGATAAAGATGTGCAAACAGTAGCTAAGTTTTTAGCTCCTGCCTAACGCTTTAAAAACTTTGTAGAAGGATAATAGCAAAATTCCTATCCTCACTGAAGCTCTAACAGTAAGCAGGGATAGGAATTTACGAATTGCGAATTACTATTACTACTGATGTTTTTGCCAAAACAGTTCCCTACCTCTAAAAGAAATCTTTTCATTTAATTGAAAACCAGATGCAATTAGCTTAGACTTGACGAACTTGGCTTTTTCAGAGCCAATAATTCGTTTATGCAATTCCATCGCAATTTTTTGGATATTGTGAAGATTTGCATAGGTAAAAAATTCGTATTCTCCTCCTTCGATATCAAGAATTAGAAAAGAAGGATTAACTTTTTTTACTTCCTCATTAAATGACTTGACAGGTACATTAATAGGCTTAAGTCCGGTTTGATGTTGAATAACAGAGGACTCCCAAAAACCTTTGGCGATATAAAACGTTTGTTCCCCAGCAGTTTCGCCTAACATACACATTTCCAGATTTGGGGAAACATTATTTAAAGCATACGTCTTCCGGATAACAGATTCTAATACTGGGTTAGCTTCATACGTGAACACTCTTTCATTTCCAATACTCTTAGCACAAAAGCTAGAAACTAAGCCGATTCCAGTTCCCAACTCCATGACAATATCGCTTGGTTGAAGCTGAGATTCAACAATCTTCAACTCATATTTTTCATAAGTTCCTGCGTACAATGCTTCTTGAAGTTCTCTAGGTAGATTATCAATAACTGGAATTGCAATTCCATGAATCTTAACTATCTGTGGTTTCTTCCAATCGTAGTATGTAATTTTGGTACGTTCTAGAAACCTACCAGTCTTAATTCTGAGTTGTGAAATATTTATCATTTCCTCACTCCATAGATTTTAAAGAACTGGGGACTGGGTAACAGAGGAAGACAACTACCAATGGCTACTGACTACTGACTATTACCTCCTTTCAAAACGAGCGACAATAGTCTTGCCTTTAGAGATGATTTCTGAATACACAAAAATGAAATTTAGTGAAATTGTAAATAAACTTGACGACATTGCCACTGACAATAGTCTCACCGCTAATCAAGACCAAGACCCAGAAATTGTAGGGTTAGCAGCCATTGATATAGCTACAAGTGGTACTTTGAGCTATGTAGAAGGTGCAAAATTTGCATCTATTATGGGTAAAACAGGTGCTAGTGCTTTAATTTTGCCCCAAGACAAAACATTACAGATAAAAGCACAAGAACGCGGTATTGCCTGGATAGTTACACCAGATCCGAAACTGTTGTTTGCCAAAGCAATCAGATTATTCTACCAACCATATCGCCCTACTCCAGAAATTCATCCTACTGCTGTGATTCACTCTACAGCAAAAATTGGTAGCGATATTTACATTGGTCCCCATGTTGTAATTCAGCAAGGAGTGGAAATTGGTAATGGTGCGATCGTTCATCCCAACGTGGTGATTTATCCAGATGCTAAGATAGGCGATCGCACTACCTTACACGCTAACTGCACCATCCACGAACGCACCCAAATCGGTGCAGATTGTGTAATTCACAGTGGTGCAGTTATTGGTGCAGAAGGATTTGGCTTTGTGCCTACGCGCACAGGTTGGTTCAAAGTAGAACAATCAGGTTATACCGTTATCGAAGATAACGTGGAAATTGGTTGCAACAGCGCCGTTGACCGCCCAGCTGTTGGCGAAACACGGATAGGTCGCAGTACAATTATTGACAATTTAGTACAAATAGGTCACGGTAGCAAAATAGGTTTTGGCTGTGCTATAGCGGGTCAAGCTGGTATGGCAGGAGGGGTGAAAATAGGAAATCGTGCGATCCTGGCCGGACAAGTAGGAGTTGCCAATCAGGCTAAGATAGGCGATGGGGCGACCGTATCTGCTCAAACCGGAATTCTTAGTGATGTCGCACCAGGAGAAATTGTCTCCGGCACGCCAGCAATACCCCATAAAATATACCTCAAGGCATCTGCTATTTATAGCCGACTGCCAGATATGTATCAATCCCTCAAAAAATTGCAACGTCAACTAGGGCAAAAGTGATTGGGGATTGGGGATTGGGGAACTCGGGGCCCCCTCTGGGGATTAGGGGCAATGGGGACTGGGGACTTGGGAAAGAATTGCCCCTCTGCCCCTCTGCCCCTACGCCCTCTGCTTCCTAACTCCCAACTCCTAACTTTTCTAACACTGACTTTGTGGAAACAATGTGTCGTTCTAAACCTAGTTTCTTAGGGCTAACTCCTAGTGCTAAAGCAATTAATTGGGGTAAATGTAGTACTGGTAAACCTAATTTACGCTCGATGACCTTTTCGACTTCTGGCTGGCGAGAATCTAAATTCAGATGGCATAGAGGACAAGGCGTAACTAAACAATCAGCGCCAGCTGCTAAGGCTTCTTGAATATGCATTCCTGCCATCTTGAAAGATTGGGTAGTGGCGTAGCTAGAAAGAGGCCAACCGCAACATTGGGTACGACCACGGTAATAAATTGGTGTTGCTCCCACTGCGCGAAACACGTTTTCCATCGCTTCCGGCTGGAAGGGATCATCGTAGGGCATGGATTTTTGAGCGCGGAGAAGATAGCAACCATAAAAAGCTGCACATTTCAATCCCCTTAACTGACGAGTTACACGTTTGGTAATTTCCTCTAAACCGTAATCTGTTACTAGCGCATAAAGGAGATGTTTAACTTCGGTACTGCCACGATAAGGCAAACAACCTTCTTTTTGCAGCAAACCATTTACCTGCTCAACATAGGTAGGACTAGTTGTCTGGCATTCTTTCAGGCGTTCGTTGACATGACCAATTACACCCTGACAAGTGCTGCAATGGGTAAGTAGAGGCAGATTTAATTCTTCTGCTAAAGCAATATTTCTGGCATTGACAGTATCTTCCAGCAATTGGGAATCTTCTTTAAACGTACCTGAACCGCAGCAAGCAGCTTTTTTTAGTTCAATCAGTTGAATACCCAATGCCTCGGTAAGCGCTTGAGTTGATTGGTACAATTCTCGGCAAGCTCCTTGGGCAACACAGCCAGGAAAGTAAGCGTATTTTAGTGTGTGAGATAGCATAATAAGTATGTTAGGGTTAGGGCAATTCCCCCCGATAATAACTGTTTTATCATCCCTGCCAGATGATACTGACAAGGAAATGTATCCCCCTTTGGACATTCGCCCAAAAATTTAGTAATAAGTAAGAATCGGTAAAAAGCATTTACACACCGTATGCGATCGCCCACGGGGGTTTAATTGCCCAACCTTGCTCTTATAAGCTGGGTGTCATTTTCCTTTTGAAAATTGCTAGGAAAATATAAACCATCGCGTGGCGTGTCCCTACTATGCAACTGTGCAAGTAGTAATCCCGTTGTTGAAAGTAACGCAGGAGAGTTTTTCTTTAGGAAAACCCCTTGCTAGTATCCGGGCGATCGCGCTTTCCGATAAGATGTATATGCTCAAAACCATGTCGCCCATAAAGAGCGGTTAATAGCAACTGGTGAAGGACTTTTATCTATGAGCCAAGCGGAAATTTTTGAAAAGGTCAAGAAGATCGTCGCCGAACAACTAAGTGTTGAAGCAGAGACGATCGCACCTCAGTCTAATTTTGCCAACGATTTAAATGCGGATTCCCTAGATACTGTTGAACTGGTAATGGCTTTGGAAGAAGAATTTGATATCGAAATTCCTGATGAAGCCGCCGAAAAAATTACAACGGTTCAAGAAGCGGTGGATTACATCAACAACAAAGTTGCTGCATCCGCCTAAAAAGCGATTGGAGATTAGGGATTAGGGATTGGGGATTAGAGATTAGGGATTAGGAATAATTTATGACTATATTTCTATCTCTTTCCCAGTACCCAGTACCCAGTACCCATTCCCAAGTCCCCAGTACCTTCTTTACGCAGCTTTCTCGCTATCTTTAACTGAGTCATGACAGATTATAAACGTAAACGCGTTGTTGTAACGGGTGTGGGCGCGATTACACCTATTGGGAATACACCAGCTGAATATTGGGAAGGATTGTTGAGTGGATGCAATGGCATTGACTACATCACCTTTTTTGATGCGTCTAGCCATGATTGTCGTATTGCTGGTGAAGTGAAAAACTTCGATCCACATCAATACATGGATCGCAAAGAAGCCAAGCGGATGGACCGATTTGCCCAATTTGGGGTTGCGGGTGCAAAACAGGCTCTCCAAGATGCAAAGTTAGTCATTAACGAACTAAACGCAGAACAGATAGGGGTGATGATTGGTTCTGGTGTGGGCGGCATTAAGGTTTTGGAAGACCAGCAAACAATCTACCTGAACCGTGGTCCCGATCGCTGTAGTCCATTCATGATTCCGATGATGATTGCCAATATGGCAGCTGGGTTGACAGCAATTCACACTGGTGCTAAAGGCCCCAACTCCTGCGCTGTAACTGCCTGTGCTGCTGGCTCTAACGCCATCGGGGATGCTTTTCGCTTGATTCAAGGCGGTTATGCCCAAGCGATGATCTGTGGAGGGTGTGAGGCAGCGATTACACCTCTATCTGTAGCCGGATTTGCCGCAGCACGAGCGCTTTCGACTCGCAATGATGACCCAGCTCATGCTTGCCGTCCTTTTGACCGCGATCGCGATGGCTTTGTGATGGGTGAAGGTGCGGGAATTTTAATTCTCGAAGAACTACAACATGCCATTAGTCGCGGTGCTCGCATTTATGCGGAAATGGTCGGTTATGGCATGACTTGTGACGCTCACCATATCACCTCGCCAGTACCCGGAGGCGAAGGAGCCGCTAGAGCGATACGACTGGCATTAAAGGACGCAGAACTAACTCCAGAACAAGTGAGCTATATCAATGCTCACGGCACTAGTACCCCGGCTAACGATTCGACTGAAACCGCAGCGATGAAAAAAGCTTTGGGCGACCACGCTTATAAAATAGCTGTGAGTTCTACCAAATCGATGACAGGTCATCTTTTGGGTGGTTCTGGTGGGATTGAAGCGGTGGCAACAGTATTGGCGATCGCTAACGATCGAATTCCACCAACAATCAATTTAGAAAATCCCGATCCAGAGTGTGACCTAGATTACGTTGCTAACTCTAGCCGCGCTCAAAAAATCGAGGTAGCCCTATCCAATTCTTTTGGGTTTGGTGGTCATAATGTCACACTGGCCTTTAAGAAGTATCCCTAAAATTCTCAAGACTAAAAAAGTCTGAAGTGTAAAGGTGAGACAGCGCGGTCTTGGGGGTTTCCCCCATGAGCGACTGCGATTCCGAAGGGATGAAGCGTGAAATATAAACCCATTGGTAAATGCTTCGCCCACAAGTGGCGCGAAAAAGTAAACTTTTTCCAATACTCAAACTTCATCCTTTTGGGGGTAGAGTCATTTCATACTTCATAACTTGAGCCTTGAAGTAGCTCTCCTGAGATAACACACAAAAGTATCATAAATAACATTCATATCTGAATCTAGCGTTCAGCATGACCAATTTATCAGCTTGATTTATCACCAGAAACTCAGGAGATCCCGCTTGTAGATCGATAATCTGGAATGGGATGATGAAGATAGTGCGGGGAAATTTCAATCAGTGGTCAGTTATCAGCGATCGGTGACCAGGCTGATGGTGGGAAATTGAACCCGCCACAAAGAGCGAACCACCAGTTGGTGGGAGGCTTAAACCCAATGAATAAAACCCTTAACTGTTAACTGTCAACTGTTAAAAACAACCCCGGCAAAAGAGAAGCTTAGAGAGTGCTAACCCGTCGTTAACAACAAGAGATTATGGCTGTTGCAACCCAATCCCTCGAAGAACTTTGTATTAACTCGATCCGCTTCTTGGCTGTTGATGCCGTAGAAAAGGCAAAATCGGGACACCCAGGGCTGCCGATGGGCGCGGCTCCCATGGCTTTTGTATTATGGGATCGCTTTTTACGGTTTAATCCTAAAAATCCCAAATGGTTTAACCGCGATCGCTTTATCCTGTCTGCCGGTCATGGCTCGATGTTGCAGTATGCCCTGCTCTATCTGTATGGTTACGACAGCGTGACCATTGAGGACATTAAGCAATTCCGTCAGTGGGAATCCAAAACCCCCGGTCACCCCGAAAACTTCATGACTGCTGGTGTGGAAGTCACCACTGGCCCGTTGGGTCAAGGAATTGCCAATGGAGTCGGTTTGGCAATAGCAGAAGCACACCTTGCCGCCAAATATAACAAACCCGATACGAAGCTTGTTGACCATTACACCTACGTAATTTTAGGTGATGGTTGCAACATGGAAGGAGTTTCCGGTGAAGCCTGTTCTTTCGCGGGTCACTTGGGATTAGGCAAACTCATCGCTCTATACGACGACAACCACATCTCTATCGACGGTTCTACAGATGTGGCATTCACCGAGGATGTTTCCAAGCGCTTTGAAGCATACGGTTGGCACGTCCAACACGTCCAAGATGGCAACACTGACCTAGAAGCGATCGCCAAAGCAATTGAAGCAGCCAAAGCTGTTACCGATAAGCCTTCTTTCATTAAGGTGACAACCACCATCGGTTATGGTTCACCCAACAAAGCAAACACCGCTGGCGTTCACGGTGCTGCCTTAGGTGGAGACGAAGTAGCATTGACTCGTAAAAATTTAGGCTGGGAACACGAGCCTTTCGTAGTTCCACAAGATATCCTCAACCACACGGGCAAAGCAGTAGAACGCGGCGCAGGCTACGAAGCTGACTGGAATAAGGCCTATGCCGACTACAAAGCTAAGTATCCCCAAGAAGCGGCTGAGTTTGAACGTTACATTGGTGGCAAATTGCCAGACGGTTGGGATAAGGTACTACCAACCTACACCGCCGAAGATAAAGCATTACCCACCCGCAAGCATTCAGAAACCTGCCTTAACAAACTAGCGGCAGTTTTACCTGAGTTAATTGGTGGTTCAGCTGACTTAACTCACTCCAACCTTACTGAAATCAAGGGCAAGGGTGACTTTCAAAAAGGCCAATACCAAAACCCCAACATCCACTTTGGCGTGCGGGAACATGGTATGGGCGCAATCTGTAATGGTATAGCGTTGCATGATTCAGGATTAATTCCCTATGGTGCCACCTTCCTGATCTTCACAGATTACATGCGGGCTTCAATCCGCTTATCTGCCCTTTCCCAAGCCGGCGTAATTTGGGTAATGACCCACGACTCCATTGGACAAGGTGAAGACGGGCCAACGCACCAACCAATTGAAACGCTGGCTTCCCTGCGCGCCATTCCTAACCTCACAGTGATTCGCCCCGCAGACGGGAACGAAACCTCTGGTGCTTACAAAGTAGCCATTGAAAGAGCAAAGCATAATGCTCCTACCCTGTTGGCATTCACCCGTCAAAACGTCCCCAACTTGGCAGGTACGTCGCTTGAACATGTGGCAAAGGGTGGATACACCGTAGTGGATTCCGATGGTACGCCGGAACTGATTTTGATTGGTACTGGTTCAGAATTGAGCCTCGCTGTTACCGCAGCCGAGAAACTCACAGCCGAAGGTAAGAAAGTCCGTGTTGTTTCGCTACCTGCGTGGGATTTATTTGAAGCACAAGATGCAGCTTATAGAGAGTCCGTTCTACCTAAAGCTGTCACCAAGCGCTTGGCTGTAGAAGCTGCCTCCAGTTTCGGCTGGCACAAGTACGTGGGTACTGAAGGCGATGTTGTTAGTATCGATCGCTTTGGTGCTTCAGCTCCTGGTGGTGTCTGTCTAGAGAAGTTTGGCTTTAGCGTTGATAATGTGTTAGCGAAGGCTAAGAAATTGTTGGGTTAATTAGCAACACAATATTCTCTTATTTTGTCGGGTGGGTCGAAAGTCCCGCCCTTTTTTTAACGCAGAGGAGCGCTGAGGAAAAATATTTATAATTGGGGTAATTTAGTTAATGCAAGAGAGGGAATTATGGCAGAAGTTGCTAATTACGATCAAGAAGTCCTCAACCGCATAGCTCCAATTGTTGAAAAGCTTATTAAAGGTAATAGCTTATATCAAGTCAAGTTAAACCAACAAGAAATGATAGAAATGTTAGTAGAACTCTTTGGGCAGTTTTCACCAAAAGAAATGAGAGCTATTCCAGAACATGACCTGACACGCAGAATTAGAAAAATATTGACGTTAGAGGCAGTTTCAGGTACTTTGAATGATTTACCGCCTGAACAAATAGCAATTTTCGATGCAGCAGTGGAAGGTAAATAGAGAGTGACTTATCTCCTAGATTCCAATATTGTTAGTTACATTTTGAAGAAAATTACAACTGTTAATAATAAATTACGAGAGGTAAGTTTTCGCGGAGAAGAAATATTTATCAGTTGTATCACTTACTATGAAGTTAAGCGAGGACTTTTAGCTATAAATGCTACGAGGCAGTTAGCTGATTTTAAACAGTTTTGTATGGATTATGAAATTTTATTTCTGGATGATATAGAAATTATTGAAAAAGCTTGCGAAATTCATGTGGATTTACAACGCAGGGGTTTGACAATACAAGAACAAGATATATTGATTGCGGCTACTGCGATCGCACAACGATCGCGGACATTATCCCATTGAACCGATCGCTGTAGAATTAGGAATTTGGCAAGGTCGCTATCAAAATTTAGAATTACCTTGGTTGCTCTGGTGGGACGATCGAGGTAATTTGCTACAGACAGGATGGGAGCGATCGCAGTTAGTAGAAGCACGAGTCAAACGCTTGGCTAATAAACTAAGAGAATTAGGTCTTAACCCTGATGAGTTAGTGTAATTCTTACAGGGCGAATAAGATACCCACCCCATAAAACTAGCCTGCGAATTATGCAACTACGATATAAGGCGAGTTAATCGCCGCTACACGACCAGCATCGACCAAAGCTTGATAAACTATCGCTGCCACCTCAGCGCGTGTAGCATCGCGGGTAGGGTTGAGTTGTTTGGGGTTTGGGTAATTGACAATAATCTGCTTATCTATAGCTTTTACTACCTCATCTTTGGCATAGTCAGGAATCTTTGCTTGGTCATCGAAAGCTTTGATGGTGGTTGCACCATCAGCAGATAAATCTAGTCCATTCACCACAGAGACTATAACTTGCACGCGCTGGATATTTTTGTTGGGAGCAAAGGTATTGTCGGGAAAACCAGAGAGAAATAGACCTTGATATGCCTCCTGAATTACCTTGGATGCCCAGAAGTCTGCTGGCACATCCTTGAATTTGATAGCTGCCCGTTTTGGCGATGGATTGAAAGCTTTTACCAGTAAGGCAGCGTATTGCGCCCGTGTCATCGTAGCATCAGGTCTAAACGTGCGATCGGGAAAACCATTGATTATCCCCTGTTTGAATAATTCTCGAATAAATGCAACTGCCCAATGATTACTAATATCTGTTAAATCAATAGGACTGGGTGTTGGTGTCGGCGTAGGCGTTGGCGTGGGAGTGGGTATTGGTGTCGGTGTCGGCGTTGGGGTAGGTATGGGAGTAGGCGTTGGTGTCGGTGTCGGTGTTGGGGTGGGCGTGGGAGTAGGCGTTGGTGTCGGTGTCGGTGTTGGGGTGGGCGTGGGAGTAGGCGTTGGTGTCGGTGTGGGAGTGGGTGTGGGAGTGGGTGTGGGAGTGGGTGTTGGTGTTGGTGTTGGTGTTGGCGTAGGAACCTGACTATCAACAAATTCTACGCTTCCCGTGACTTTAGCCGGATTGATTTGATTGCCTACAGAAACCAGCTTGTTAGAACTGGCATTTTGCAAATCAAATTTACCATTGTTCCGTAGAATGTTGCCCCCAGGATTACTAGTACTGCCGAGATCCGGTAGGGCAGTTGAAATTACTGTTAAACCATCGTCAGTATTGTTTTCACTGACATTATTACGCAGTATGGGACGCGCACTACCAGAGACGACAATCCCAGAACGGTTTTCAGAAATTTTGTTATCTAGAAGTGTGGGTGAAGCTGTATCACTAATGGCAATGCCAAAACCTGTTTTTAAGCAAGTATTACCTTGAATTTGACCTTTGGAATTTTTAGCGATCGCAATCCCATTGGCTGCATTCTCACTGAACACATTACCTTGAATAACTGGGTTAGCATCACCTGTAGCAAAGACTCCCTCACGCTTACATTGGGTGAAGGTGCAATTAGCAACAGTAGGGTTAGTTGATTCAATCCAGACACCACTACCACGGCTAGCTAAGTTTGTTACAGTCACCCCTCTGAGTACAGCGTTATTTTGTAGCACCAGGGTGACGTTTTGACCAGCAAAAGTGCGGCTGAGGTAAGTACCACTTCCTTCAATCAAAATGCCACTGCCCTTGTTGGCTTCATTACCGACTACCGTTACCCCAGATGGAATTGTTAAGGGAAAAACTTCACCGCTAGCAGCGTTGTAATTTCCCTGTGCCAGTTGAATCTTAGCGTCAGATGTTGCCACCTTCAGGGCTTGCGCGATCGTTTTCAAAGGTGTTTGTTGGCTACCAGAGTTGTTGTCACTGCCTGTTGCTGGATTTACGTAAAGAATTTGTGGCATATTTATACTGCTAAAAAATACATAGCCATACTAGCGCTAATGTCAAATTGGTTAGCGATCGCTAACATTTAATTTGCAACATTGACTACCAAATTCACCTAGTAGATTCCGGAAAATAGGGGTAAGGGGAGATGGAGGGACGCAAAGACGCAGGGGCAGGGGGACACGGGGACAAGGAAGAAAAGGTGAGACAGCGCTGCGAAGAGAAGTGCCTTGCGCGGGTTTCCAAGGCACTCCGTTGGGCGGCTTTGCCGACTTGTAGACGCGCTTTGCGCGGCTTCCCGCAGGGTAGGAAGTGCCGTCGCGTTGTGGCAACTTCGGGGAGGGTTTCCAACACCAGTCGCTCATGAGGCAGACCCCCAAGTAGAGGAAGTGGCATCTAAGACTGCGACTGCTTCACCTCCTGCCTTCTGACTAATGACAACTGACAACTGACTAATGACAACTGATAAACTTAAGCAACACCCTTTGATAGCCTAAAACGATGAAAGCATCTGCTAAGTTCGACTTTGAGGACGAGAAATTTAATGCACCCCCTTCTCAAGTCATCCCCTGGTGTCAGATGATTAATCCTCGGTATGGCACAGATGGCACTCTTCAGCCTTATGGTTTGGCGCTGAAGCTAGATAATGCCCATGCTGTTGGCTTTCAACTAGATGAAAATTGGCAGCAGTTGGAGCATGAATTTAGTTCTGGTGTCGAAACGATTTTGCTCAGCACCACTCCACAGTTGGTCATAGTACGCCGAGGCCCCTTGTCTGTCAAAGACCGAGAAACTGGTACTAAACTGGGTACGCTCAAAGAGAATTATGATGCTTTTTTAGCAGACAAGCTTAAATTTAAAACCTTTACTCGCTACCTAATTTTTCTAGTAGGAGAAAATAAAAAATTTTTACACGAATCACCACTGCAATTAACTCTTAATGGTGCAGCAGGAGCGAGTTTCAGTAAAACTTATTGCGAATATCAACAAGGCAAAGTCACCAGTGGATTCGTTGCTGAATTAGAAAAAGCTTATGCTGTATACCGTAAGCAACCCGTGACACCAAAAGGCCCATTGTTCCACGCGCACGGGATTTTTAGCCCCATAATTGAGTGTGAAGAAAGAGGCATAGAACCAAATATTGCTTTGGTAGCTTCAACTGTAGACTTCAAACATCCCACAGTCGGGACTTTGACACAATATTTAATTGCTTCTGATTCTCCTGAATCTGCAATCATCTGCAAAACGTTTGAAGAATACAAAGATTTTGGTAAGGAACCCGTAAAAGTAGAATCACCTAAATTGGCAATGGCTGGTGTTTCCAGTTCTTACATTTACGCTGATGAAGATGATTTTGGGTATCCACCGTATTAGGGACTGGGGACTGGGGACTGGGAAGACAGAGAAAAGGTTAAACATTCAAGATTAAAGGGATGGTTCTTCCCTTTTCCCCTTCCTTCTTTCCCTTTCCCCAATACCTAATCCCCAGTCGTCAGTCCCCGATCGCCAATCTCTATTCTTTGAGCAGTAAATAATATAGTGAACCATTGCCGCCTGTGACACCAGCGCGATCGCCTGCTAATTTGCCAGAACCCATGAAATAATCCACCCGTCCCGGGCCTTTGATGGCGCTGCCTGTATCTTGATCGAGTACATATCGGCTAACAGCACGAAACTCTAGCCCGCCCGACTTAGCAGGATAAGGAAATGAATTATAAATCAGCGCTAGTGCGCCCGGAGGCATGAGAGACTTATCTGTAGCAATGGAACGCTCTGCTGTGACTGGCACATTAATACTACCTGTAGCTTGTCTACCACTGGTTTCTTTAAAGAAGACAAACCGTTCCCAACGAGGCAGGTAATTACTCAACTCCTGCGGCTGTTGGCGGAAATAACTAATCAGACGTGGCATTGTCAAGCCTTCTAAGGGCAGTTTGCCATCTTTTGCCAGTTCTTTGCCAATACTAGTCCAGGGGTAATCAGTTCCACCTGCATAGCCAATAGACGTTTTCTTGCCATTAGTTAACTGAATTTGGGCAGAACCTTGGATGTGTACCATGTATGCATCTAGGCGATCGCGGAACCAAAGCATTTCTAAACCGCGCAATTGGCTTTTATCCCCTAGCAAACCATCTTGCCCTTCCAAGTCAATCCGTTTTGGATGAGGTTTAGCCCATTGCTCGAAGTCAGGCGGTAGCCGATAAAGGGGATATTTATATACTGAAGTTTTTACACGACTAGCAGTATAAACAGGTTCGTAATAGGCAGTAAATTTAACAGTACCCTTGCTATCATTGCCTACAGATTTGTAAAACACAAACTCGCGTCGCACAGCAGCTTGCAGTTGTGCTGGGGATTTAGAACTGACAACCAGTTGGCGAAAACGTACTAAACTCCGACGCACGCGATCGCGGGTAATCCCTGGAACCGGATAGTTTTGATACGCTGCGATCGCCTTAGAGCTTGTCAGATAACGCAGACTGTTGTCAATTGAAGCCAATAGCGCCTTGCGATCGCCGGGTTTACCCTTTTGACCCAAAATTTGTTCGTCCCAACCCAAGCAAGCGTGCTTGGGAGTACAATCAGTTCCGAAGTTGACGGGTTTGAGCGGTGGCTGTATTTCCGGAGTGCTTGGCGTGACTGGTGGCTGTATTTCCGGATTGATCGGTACTGGCAATGGTATGGGAACCTGAGCAACAGCTGACCAGATTGTGTTTACAAGGACAATTCCTAGACTCAAAGAAGCTAAAGCAAGGGTTTTTCTCATCATTTAGTTGAATCTTTCAACACTAGAGCTAAAAACAGGTTCTACCCGAATTGACACAATCCGGGATGGGCGTACAACCATATACTCCCCTTGAATATTTTTGATCGGTACGCTGATAAAGTCATTAGAAGCAGACTTAGGTACAAGTTCGCCACTATACCACTTTTGAAATTCCTGAATAGTAGGAAAACGTACTTCTTCACGGTGACCACTTTCTAGGAGGAGGTATACAGCGTATTCGTTCGGTGTTCTAGGCATAAGGTTGAATCTTTTGAAACACATTCAACCAATGTTAACCACGTCACCCCAGAATGAAAAGGGTAAGCATACGGGAGCAAGAAAAGCATTTTAAAAGAGTTATAAATTAATAACTCATAACTTATCAACACCCTACCCTTCTTTTAAGGTCGCTGTTGCTACGTTGCTTCCCCTCAGGGGTAGGGGAACGCTCCTAAGAAAGAGATGCTCCTGCGTCGCTAACGCCGATTCCCAACAAAAGGAAACCTTCTTTTAGGACTGGACTCACCACTTCCTACAACTTTGCGAACCAAAGCAACACAGTCGCCTAACACTTCACTTCGCCTATGACGATTGCTCACCTAGAAACAGTTCCCATAAAATCTTCAACTGCGCCTGTTATATTCTTAAGCAATTATTTCTACCGATACTGTTGCTTATGTCAAGATTAAGGTAAGGACTTAGGCAAGTCATACAATGTTAGGAAATTTACTAGATGGGCGTTATCAAGTCCTGCAAATATTAGGTGGAGGAGGATTTGGCCAAACCTATATAGCCAGAGATACCCACCGACCTGGTTACCCTAAGTGTGTTGTCAAGCACCTTAAGCCTGTCACTCAAAATGTCGAATTTCTTGAAACTGCTAGACGGTTGTTCACTAGTGAAGCAGAAATCCTAGAACGACTAGGTAACCATGACCAGATTCCTCGGCTTTTAGCCTACTTTGAGGAGAAACAAGAATTTTTCTTAGTACAAGAGTTTATTGAAGGGCATTCTCTTTTAGCAGAATTATTACCAGGTAAAAGCTGGACAGAAGAGCAAGCTATTCAACTACTGTCACAGGTTTTGGAAATCCTAACGTTTATTCATAGTCACAATGTCATCCATCGAGATATTAAACCGGAAAATATTATCAGACGGCAAATAGATGGCAAGTTAGTGCTAATTGACTTTGGCGCGGTCAAGCAAATTCAATCCCAACTGCTTACTGCTTTCGGGCATATGGCTACTACTATTGCCATCGGTACGCCAGGATATATGTCTACAGAACAGGGTCGAGGCAAACCCCGACCCAACAGTGATATTTATTCTTTGGGTATTATTTGTATTCAAGCGCTGACCGGATTGCATCCCAGACAACTTGAGGAAGATCCAGAAACAGGAGAAATTGTCTGGCAGCATTTGACAAATGTCAGTCCTGGGCTGGCAACTGTGCTAACTAAAATGGTGCTACACCACTTCAGAGAACGCTATCAGTCTGCAACAGATGTTCTACAAGCGCTTCAGCAAAGCTGTAGTGTAATTAACGCTCAATTAACTCAAGCACCATATTTAACACAGCCTTCCCCAGTTTCCCTATCCTCACAAAATACAACTCTCTCTAAAGAACAGTACAGCCGCCTAGAAAATATACTCTTAGAAATTGTTGGCCCCGTAGCTCGGACATTATTACGACAAGTTACAGCATCAGCACCTAATAACCAAGCATTAATAGATAATTTGGCGCTTCATCTACCAGGAAATCAACAAATTGAGCTGAAGAAGCGAGCAACGTTCCTCATCGAAGAACCTACAAGCAACTCTACCAGCAAACAACAGAATATACTGCCAACACCATCTCAGGTACTCAGTGAAAGCTTTGTCCGTCAATGCGAGCGAGATTTGACTGATTTAATTGGCCCCATAGCAGCTTTTCTTGTTCAAAAAGCTATCAAAACTTCTCCTCAGATTTCTCGCACTGAACTTGTGCAAACTTTGGCAGCACACATTAGCGATCCGCAAAAAGCCCAGCAATTTCAGCAACGCTTACTTGCTTAAGTTCTTAAGACCATAATTCAATCTAAACCTCGTCCATGTTGAAACCTGGATTTTCCAAGAATTCAGATGCATCCATCTTGGCAAAAAACTACAGTTCTCAAGGTAAAAGAGGTTTAGCAAGTTTGAATTACCCTTCGGGTGACGCTCACAAGCTCGCTAACGCTACGCTAACGGGAGTTTGCCATCGACGCAAAGCGCCTTCGCGCCAGCGTCTGCCCTTTGGGAGAAGACGGCAACTCCCTCACGACTTATAAATTATTGACTTTGCTGATTCAACAGGTTCATAGCTATTTCTAAACTAGATTTCATCCGGTTAAAAGCTGCTGCTAAACCACCAATTTCATCATGAGACTTTTCTGCAAAATCAACGCTCATATCACCAGTACTAACTTGTTGAGCGACTTTTTCAATTTTCCTAATCCGCTGAATCACAGTTTTTTTGATTAAAAAATTAATTAACAGAACGACTATCGCAAAGATCGCAACTAAAAGTCCCATAATCAAATTCCAAGTCTGTTTGGCATTGGTAAATACATCTTCAGACGGAACAGAAATTATTTGGGCAGCAATAATCTCGTTGAGTTTCCAGCCAAAACCATTTTCAGTTCCATAACTTGCCAACAGACTTTTAGGAGCTTGATCGGGCGTGGAATGACATTGCAGGCAATTCTGTTGTTTAATAGCTAGTGGTCGCGCAATATAAAATACTTTACCGTCAGGAAAGTCACGGAAGCCGGAAATTTCTTGAATCTTCGAGTCTTGGCGGAACCGCTCAACTATTTTAGCTTCAAAATTATCAGCCTTATCCCGCAAATTAGTGGGATTGAGAGTTGCTTCTTTATAAAGGAAATTTTGATATTCTTCGTTTTTACGTAAATTCTCAAAAACTTCTGTAGCGGAGTATGCGGGTACTGTTTCTGGAATAAAGGCCGCTTCCGTTGCTAGCCTGGGTGCTAGTAGAGCATTTATATGATTTTGTGTATAACTTCTGACAGAGTTCATTGTTTTAATCAGAATTAGCGCTTGAGAAGTCACTTCATTTTGCGCTCTCTGGTCAAGTACCCTGGATAAGGCTATACCACTTACAAAAATGCTAACTATAAAAACTAGCATTAAAATTAAGTTAAATTTACTACCTATCTTTAAGTTTTTTAACATCTTCTTGTGCTAATAAAAGTTTACACATGAAACTAGTATCTTAGTTCCTCTAAAATCGCTGATAGCTAGTAGAAAGATATATTTCAAAAAATCAATAAATATTAATTTTTTTGCTGATAAATGATTTGTCTTTACTCCAGCCTAGCTTATTTAGATAAAACCTGAAAACACAATTATTTTCTTAACCATAATTAGTGATGTATTGGCAATTTTCACGTCGTTTGTTTATTTTACAGCTTTTAGGTTGGACAATTACTGGATGCAAATCAACACCAAAATCTGAGGGCGTGTTAACCATTGGTGTTATCAATTATGGTGGAGGCGAAGAAATAATTAAGCAATTTGCTAGATTCAATAGTCATCTGGCGCAAAAAATAAAAATGCGCATTCGACTAGAGCCTGCTTTCAATGAGAATAAAGCAATTGAGCGCCTAGAGGATCAAGCGTGGTCATTGGTATTTGCACCGCCAGGGTTAGCGGCTTTGGCGATCGCTCGTTATCGATATCTACCCATATTTCCTTTAGTGGGTGTTAGCAATTTGCGCTCAGTATTAGTCGTTCGTAAAGACAACCCGATTCAGGATTTAAAGCAGCTAGAGGGTAAAACAGTTGCTTTAGGTCAAGCAGGTTCTGCAACAGGATATTATTTTCCTCTTTACAATCTTTATGGTTTGACACTGGCTGAAATATTGTCTGCGCCTGCGCCGAAAACAGTTTTGGAATGGATAGCTGAAGGAAAAGCTGACGCTGGGGCCATCTCCATAGCAGAATTGAATCTCTACAGTCCTCAGTTACGCCCAACTGAGTTTCGCATACTCTACACAGATCCTCACTATGTTCCACCTGGTGTAGTTTTGATTGGCTCTTCTGTGGAACGCAACCGCCAAGAATACATCCGCAAAGTTATGAGTCAAGTATCTAGTGTTTTGGCTCAAGAAGTGGGGTATGTGCCTAATGGAAAAGTACCAGATTATAAATACATGATTGATGTAGTTGACCGGGTGAAATCAATTACTTCCCAGCTACAAAACAAGCCTGTTCGCTTATTTTGAGCTAATTTTTAATAAGCTCAAATCCAAAATGGTATTACAGGTGGTTTGCATTCAATTCCTGTAATTACTCTATACTAAAAGCTACACTGTAAGAATACTTGTCCTTATAAAAGTTCGCCTCATTTATCATCGCACTACTGAGAGAGTTAAAGCTCATATTTATACAAATACCAATTTGTAATATCATTTTTTGTTAGGTTTGCCATTATTCCTCTCCAATATTTTTGAGTTGTTTAATAAAGAAAATCATTAATGGGGATGCCCGCAATTTTGTAATGTATTTTCAAAACGTGTTTTAAACGCTCTCTTATTACCGTTTTCATCTAAATGACGTACTTTGAAATTAATAACTATGACATCAGGAGCATCATATCCAAATATACGATTTAAAAATGAAGACTGCCGAATCTCATAAGGTCCACCGGGATTGATAGAACAGCAGTTTGGATTTTCTTTGATATATTCATTAAAACTTGTATACTTGATGTACTTGTAACTGCTTCGTCCTAAATCTGTTCGCTCATTTTGATAATCGAAAACCATTCGGAACCTTTCTTCATAGCTGAGATAACGCATCTTTGCAAAGCAAAACCCTGAATAATTTAAGCTAAAGTATATACTTAAAATGGTTAATGGTATTCCGATGAAAAGGAAAACAGATAAAACACAGGTGCGGTGCATTATTGTATTTGTAGTAATTTACATAGTTCTTCAGTAAAAGCATTTTCAGGTCAAATACAACTACTATCTACCAAATTTACAGGAGTTATTAGCTGACCATACAAATACAAATTTGTAATATCATTTCTGTTTAAAATTGCCATTACGAGCCTCCAAAACTTTCAGTTGTTTTACTTAAAAAGTATTAATCGAAAATTACTACTTTTCGACAGTTTTGTAAAGCAATACCAGTAGTGATTTCTTGAGATATTCGCAAGCTATTTTCATCTTTTTACCATAATGATATTTTCAAAAAAATAATTTGAATCTTGCTAGCTGAGTTTCAATCGCTCCTTTAAGGATTTTATTCAGTTCTTTACTGTCTTTGAATTGCAAAATTTGCTGTGTGGGTAAGTCGAAGGGAAATTGCCCGTCGATGTCTGGGCGTTGCATGTGCGCTAACAAAATTTGTTCTGAACGCTTACTTTGTATTGCATAGCCAATTTCAACACAGACATTAGGACTAGGAATTAATTGGGTGGTTTCTTTACCCTCAATGCTAGCAATGGGTGTAGTGTCTGCAATAAACAACAAACTCTTACGGATTTTTCGCATGATGGTGCGGCTTAACCGTAGAGGAGCATCGCTCGGACGATAAGATTCTACTAATGTTAGAGGAAGGCGCGATCGCAAATTTAAAGATTCTAAACTCTTTTGCAATCCCTCTTTTAGAGCATCACTCGCGGCGGCATACTCAGTTTGATAGCAGAAAAAAATTGTTGGATCTAACTGAGCTAATAAGGCTTGTTTGGTGAAATAAATTTCATGGCTGATCAAATCAATGTTAGCGACACAATAGCCACCACTACCTTCTATATAAAATTCAACATTTTCCCCTTCCAGATAGCGCCCAAACCAAGTTGATTGCTTCACTTCGTCACTGTCTTCTAAAAAGTCCGCTCGCATTGCCGATCTCAGCAGGCTTTTTTTACTGAGGCGAATGTCTGGCGGACGTTTTTCTAGTTCTGCGATCGGTTCATAATCCTGAAGATACCATGCTCTGAGCGCAATAATTGACATAAGGCGCTATTTCAAATGTCTCTTGCTATTCAACTTTGTACAAGTTTATACCATTTTGGATTAGGAATCGCTTTACATGTTCAGTGTGTGTGAATCCATCTGTCGCAATCATTTTTCAAATTGGTATGACATCTTGCCGTACCCTTAAATGCAACAACACCCAAGCTTCTACTAGCTTCGATTATTTCCTCCCCTTGTTTATTCTAGCCAGGGATGTACTTTCTTCCATCACTATAAACAAGCAATGAAAACCAGTTACAGCGCCCCCTGATTTTCAATAATTTGAGGAAATATCAGCGTTCGCGTTGGGTGTTGTTGGGTTTGAGCGAGACAGACATGTATCAAACAGCGTCTTTTACCTCTTTTCGTTTCAATCTAGCTGTTGCATCTGCCAGGGAAGCTTTATTAGCTTCAATTATTAGATTAGCACTACTAATATTAATGTAGATTTTTTTGCAACTAAACTTTACTTTTAATGTGAATGAAAGCCGAGCGAGCTTGAAATCAACTTACAGATAAACCTGCTAGTTCTTTATCTTTAGCAGCCTACTTTGTTGTTATTCCAGTCAATAGTTATACAGCTTGTAAAAAGAGTATAAGCCCCTAGTTTTTTAGTCAAATTCCAAAAACTTTTGATTTTTTTACCTAGTCCCCGATCCCTAATCCTCAGTCACGTTTACTTTTCTTAGCAGTTTGATAGGAATCTCAATCCAAAATTCTGTTCCTTTACTTGGCTCTGAAATACACTCCATTAGTCCACCATGGTTTTCTACAACGATCTGATAGCTGATTGCCAGCCCCAGTCCTGTACCTTTACCTACTGATTTGGTAGTATAAAATGGATCAAAAATTCGTTTTCTAACTACTTCAGTCATTCCTGGACCATTGTCAGCAATGCGAATTAACAGGCGTAATTTATCAATTGAGAGTCTAGTAGAAATCCAAATTTTAGGTGAGGGAAGCGAATTATTTCCTTCTATTTTTCTATTTTCTTCTAAGGCATCAATGGCATTGGTGAGAACATTCATAAATACCTGATTCATCTGCCCGGCGTAGCATTCTACCCGTGGCAAGTTACCATAGTCTTTGATGACCTCGATAGCAGTAAAATGGACATTTGATTTGAGGAGATGGTGCAAAATTAATAATGTATTTTCTATCCCTTCATGGATATCAACTGGCTTATTGTCGGCTTCATCCAAACGAGAAAAATTTCGCAATGATAATACTATAGAGCGGATGCGATCGGCTCCGACTTGCATTGAAGACATGATTTTTGGCAAGTCTTCCACCAAAAAATCTAAATCGATCGCTTCGGTTGCTAGGTCAATTTCCTTTTTCGGGCGGGGATAGTGCAACTGGTAGAGTTGTAAAAGTTCCATCAGTTGTTGAGTATAGGTACTAGCGTGGTACAGGTTGCCGTAGATAAAGTTAACGGGGTTGTTAATTTCGTGTGCCATACCCGCCACTAACTGTCCTAAACTGGACATTTTTTCGGAGTGAATTAATTTTGACTGTGTTTCTTGGAGTTCATGCAGTGTATGCTCTAATTGTGCAGCTTTGGCATTGGCTTCTGCTTCGGCAACACAGCTTTGTTCGTAAAGTTGCGCTTGTTGAATCGCGATCGCTGCTTGATCGGCTAACTGTCGCAAGAAATCAATTTCTGCATCCTGCCAATTTCTGGGAGCATCACACTGATGGGCAATAAGTAACCCCCAAAGTTGCGTTCCTATTTTGATCGGAACGATCAAGTTAGCTTGCACTTGCAGAGTCTGCAAAAACTCTTGATGGCAAGCACTTAAAGAAGCCGTTGACACATTATTAATCGCCCTTACCCTGCCTTGAAAGTAAAGACGGCTATACTCGTCGGGAAAGCATTGTGGTGGCGCTTTCATTCCTAACGCCGATACCCAGTTGCCATTTATCTCTTCTACAATCACTTGACCATTAGCTTCATCCCCTATCTGGAAAATCAACATCCGGTCTGAATTTAATAGGGGACGGACTTCCCGCACAATAGTTTGCAAGGTGGTTTTCAAGTCCAATGTACTGCGGATATGCTCTGTGACTTGCTTGAGTACCTTGGTAATTAGTAGCGATTTTTCGAGTTCAGCAGTTTGCTCTTGTACCTGATATTCTAAGTTGGTATTCAACACTTGTACTTGTTGGTACATTTGGTGCTGCTGAATTGCTATTGAAAAGTGATAGCACAAGGCTTCTCCTAGTGAAATTTCTTCAGGTTTCCACTCAAGTGCTTGCCCTTTTTTTTGCTCTCGCCAAACCTCAAAAGACAGCCGGGGTAGTCTTTGTTGCTGATTTTGGTCGTGCCGTCCTGCCCACAAGATTTCGCTATCAAATCCAGGGCGAAAAATGCTGATAACACCGATGAAATTTTGGCGTAAATGTAGGGGAATCAGCAAAATTCCCCGAATCTGAGTTGATTGGAAGGCAGGAGCCAAAACTCGCAGACGCGGTTCTTTGTAAAGATCGGTAATTGCCCAAATATTAGCTGGTTTAAATTCAGCTATCCAGTTTTGCCAGACGGGATGTTGTTCGATGATACTGTTTTCTAAACCATAGGGCAGCTTCGGTTGTTCGCCCCATGCATATACTTCTGTATTGCGATCGATATAAAGCCTACCACCTACACCACCAAAGGTCGCAATCACTTCTTCTAGCGCTTCCTGCAATTGGATTGTAGGTAGTTTATGCAAAAGCATGGTGACTCGGTTAATTGTGGCTTCTCGCCCTTGTTGGGCACGGGCTTCGGTGAGTAAGTTACTTTGAGCGATCGCGATCGCAACTTGATCGGCGACTTGTTGCACTACTTTCAGTTCCCGCTTTAAAATCGTTCGCGGTTGACTGTGGTGTGATACCAACAATCCCCATAATTTTGGTTTTGCTGATTGCCCACCAGGGTCTTGATGTAAAATCGGCATTACCAACGAAGACTGTACGCCCATTGCCTTTAAGTATTGAATATGACAAGGGTCTACCTGTCTATAGTAAATATTTTCCGTTTCTAGAGAGTTACCATCTATTGACTGTAGTGGCGATAGTCCTATCTGTCCGGTGGTGACATCCACTATCGAACGTTGCCGTATTGAAAGAAACAGTTCTCTCGCCTCTTGAGGAATATCATCTGCTGGGAAATGCAATCTTAATAGTGATGGCAGACGTTGTTGATGAATAGATTCGGCAATGACTTCACCGCTGCCATCAGCATCAAACTGATACACCATCACCCGGTCTGTACCCAAGAATAAACGAATTTCCGCAACAGTAGCTGTTAATATCTCTTGCAGATCGAGCGATCGCCTAATCTGGTTTGTTATCTGATGCAATAAACCTTCTTGGTTGAAAGTTTGCGGCGAACCACTTGGGTTATCAGGAAATGCCATTACCTATTACACCTAAATAAAAGTTATAAAATTGTTCAGAAAACCCTTGCCAGATGCGATATACCATTTGGAGCTATAATTTTTCAAGGGTCAAACATTAAAAAAATATTATTAATAACGCTTAATTTTATATCCTTAGATATTGAGATGTATTCGGTAAAACTATGCAAATCACTAAAAACCAAATATTTTTCTATTTATATATTTGTTATACTTTTATAAATTTTTGATAGTTAATAATAAATAAATAAGTAATTTTAACTAGTAAATTTGCAATAGCATCAAATCTGGGTGACTAAAATCATTCCTGCATCTTTGCAAACACCTTCAAACACTGCTCCCCAATCCCTATACCTTCAATACCTTTCGGTTAAGGGAGAAGTTTTACTTTAACATTCCGAGATTTTCTACTTTCGGTTGAAAAACTCTGCAATCCTAAATTTGCAATAGAATGCAACAGATGGATTTAACAAAGCAAGGTACAGTCAGCTCTTCAAAAGCTAAAATCTAAAATGGTAGAAGTAATCAAATATGGAAGAACCGACAATACAGTGGATTAAAATTCTTCTTCCACTTCCAAGTACGGGTACAAGGCCTTACGCCTCTGCTTCTCCCTATATTCACACGAGCTAAAATCAAAATGTTTACCTATTGGCGCTTAGGTTGTGGCTAAAATATCTTGTCCTCGCTGTCGGCAACTCGTTGATAATCAAGCTATTAGCTGTCCTTATTGCCGTACAACTCTCAAAGCTTATGGGCATCCTGGTATTCCATTACACCGTGCTACAGGGAATGAGTATCTATGCGATAGCTGCACCTATCACATTGACAACACCTGTAACTTCCCCCAACGTCCTTACGCCAAAGACTGTACGCTCTATGAAAATCTTGAACAGAGCAAGTTAAATTTGGAAAAGCAGTCTGATACTAGTAGCTTTGGCACAACTTTTAAAAGCTGGGTAAACCGCAATCAGGCTTTGTTGCTATTAATAGGTTTATTATTCGTCTGTTTGGTAATAACAATGTCACTAACTTGAAAGTGCTGAGTTAGGAGGCACAGAGAGGGCAGAGGGGGAGAGGAGCAGAGGAGAGAATTCTTCAATAATTTCTCTGTGTCTTTGTGTCCCTAGTTCCTAGCCCCTTTTTCATGTCTGTTGGTGAATTTTTTTAATTAAGGACTGCCTTCTAACTAATCTGCTTAATTCTCCAAAATTTCCAATAACTGTGCTTCGTTTAACTGATTAATTCCCAATGCCTGTGCTTTATCCAATTTAGAACCTGCATCTTCTCCTACAACCAAATAATCAGTTTTTTTGCTGACTGAATCAGTCACTTTACCACCAGCTTTTTGAATCAATTCCTTTGCCTCGTCTCGCTTTAAAGTTGGCAAAGTACCTGTAATTACAAAAGTTTTACCTACCAATTTTTGATTACTATCACCTATAGTTGTTTCTTCTACGGCGGTAAATTGTAAACCTACTACTTGCAAACGTTCAATTAAAGTTTGATTAGCATTAATGCGAAACCATTGGTACACAGACTGAGCTATTTCGGCACCGATACCATAAATGCCTTCAATATCTGATTGCTTCGCTGTTGTTAACTGTTCTACTGTGAAATACTTTTGTGTCAATAATTGAGCATTCACGCTGCCAACATGACGGATGCCTAAACCATACAATACTCTTGACCAAGGTTGGTTTTTCGATTGAGCGATCGCATCTACCAATTTCTGCGCCGACTTTTCCCCCATTCTTTCTAACGCACACAACTTATCTTCTGTCAATTCATATAAATCGGCAACGGAATGCACTAAACCTTTATCAACAAGTTGATGCACTAGTTTTTCGCCCACACCTTTAATATCCAAGGCATCACGACTTACCCAATGTTCAATTGAGCCTTTTAGAATCGCCGCACAGGATGCATTGACACACCTAGTTACTGCTTCACCTGATTCGCGCACCACTAGCTGACCGCAGACTGGGCAATGAGTGGGCATAACAAAGGGTTCGGTGTCAGCAGGACGGAGTTCTTTGAGTACCCGCACCACTTCTGGGATAATTTCCCCAGCTTTGCGGACAATCACAGTATCACCAATGCGGATGTCTAATTGAGCGATGCGATCGCTATTGTGTAAAGTAGCACGGGAAACTGTCGTCCCCGCTAGTTGCACGGGGCGCATTTCTGCCAATGGTGTTAACGCGCCTGTTCTACCGACATTCACTGCAATATTTTCTACACGGGTGGGTGCTTCTTCTGCTGGGTACTTCAACGCCACAGCCCACCGAGGGAATTTCTGTGTAAACCCTAGCTGTTCTTGTAGTTTAAAAGAGTTTAGCTTCACTACTACCCCATCGGTCATGTAGGGTAAATTCAGCCGTTCCGTATCCCAGTACTTGTAATATTCTGCCACTTCTGCTAAGGAGCCACACAGCTTATGGTTAGGGTTCACCCGAAAACCCATCTTCTGCAACAACTCCAACGCTTCCCATTGCGTATTAGCAATACTCGCATCATCCATACCAGGAATGTGCAGCGTATAGGCAAAGAAATCTAATCGCCGCCGAGCTACAATGCGCGAGTCTAATTGCCTAAGTGTACCAGCTGCGGCATTGCGAGGATTGGCAAATAACTGCTCACCTGCTTTTTGCCTTTCCTGGTTGATTTGTTTAAACACTTCTAAAGGCAAAAACGCCTCACCTCGCACTTCTATTTTTTCTAGGTTTTCTAAACCTGCTAAATTCAAGCGCAACGGAATTGAGCGAATTGTTCGGACATTTTGGGTAATATCTTCACCCATCACTCCATCACCTCTAGTTGCCCCTCTAACTAGAATGCCATTTTGGTAAGTAAGAGCGATCGCAGATCCATCAATTTTGAGTTCAGAGACATATTCTACCGAGGCTATTGTTGGTACTTGTCGTCGCCAACGCTGTTCCCACGCTTGCAACTCATCAACATTAAATGCATTCTCCAAACTGTACAGGGGGATGTTGTGCCGCACCGAGGTAAACTGCGTTGCTGGTTTCTCACCCACGCGCTGAGTGGGACTATCGGGCACGATTAATTCTGGATACTGAGTTTCTATCTGTTGCAATTCTCGATACAGCTGGTCATAAACTGCATCCTCCATAATTGGTGCATCTAGTACGTAATATGCATAGCTGGCTTGTTGCAACAACTGGCGCAGTTCTTGTACGCGCTTTACTACTGGCTCAATCTGTATCATTAGACTTTTGGTTAAATACTTAGGAATAGAGTTTAAAGACGATGAAGCCTGCATAAGCAGGCTTTGTTTGTATAGTTCACCTACAAGGGTGAAGATAGCGCAAGAGGTTGGTCAACGATCCCAGTCTTCGACTTCATATAAAAATCGGGTTTTGCCAATCAGTTTACGATTAGCAGAGGTGCTTTGGACAAACACAACGTACTTTTCTAGGTTACTCGGTTTAATGCGAATCGTTGCATCCATCGGTAGAACTAACATTTCTCGTGCTGCACCTCCATCAAATAAATCACCAGTTGCCCTATCCATCAAGATAATTTCTTTGTGAGCTTGGATAGTTTCCATTTTTGTATTTCAGACAGCAAATCTACTCTTAAGTTTGACTAATTTTATACTTTTAAGAAAGCAGAAGGAATACCCTAAATTTATTTATAGGATAAAAAATTTTCCTTTCTGCTTCTGCTCTCTGCCGTTTGCCTTTCTTCGGGAAGTTTTTATTAATAGACGAAAATAAGGATATAAAACTGAATTTTGAGTTGTTAACTTACAAAACCACAAATAGGATGTATAGTTATGGTTAAAACTTTCACAGGTAAACACCCACTAATCATTGCTCACCGAGGCGCTAGCGGGTATCGTCCAGAACATACTTTAGCTGCTTATGAATTAGCGATCGCATTAGGAACTGACTACATAGAACCGGATTTAGTTTCAACTAAAGATGGTGTTTTAATTGCTCGTCACGAAAATGAAATTTCACAAACCACCGATGTTGCCGATCGTGCAGAATTTTCTCACCGTCAAACTACCAAGATAATTGATGGAGAATCAAAAACTGGTTGGTTTACAGAAGATTTTACGCTTGTAGAATTGAAAACACTACGAGCTAAAGAACGTATTCCTCAGATCCGCCCAAAAAATACTAACTATGATGGATTATTTGAAATTCCTACACTGCAAGAAATCATTGATTTAGTTAAGCTGAAAAGTGTAGAAATTGGGCGAAATATTGGTATTTATCCAGAAACTAAACACCCAACTTACTTCCAATCTCTTGGGTTATCTTTAGAAGAACCTCTATTAGCAATATTACAAGCAAACCATTATCAAGGAGCTAACGCACCTGTTTTCATTCAGTCTTTTGAAGTGAGTAATTTGCAAGATTTGTCTACAAAAACTGATTTACCGCTGGTGCAATTATTTAACATCAGCGGCAAACCCTATGATTTTGTCGTAAATGGTGATAACCGCACCTATGCAGATTTAGCAACTGTATCAGGTTTAAGAGAGATTGCTAAATATGCACAAGCGATTGGTATTCATAAAAATCTGTTGGTTCCAAGAGATAACATCGGTAAGTTACTGTCGCCGACTTCTTTAGTGAAAGATGCTCATACAGCTTCTTTGCTGGTTCATGTCTGGACTTTTCGTAATGAAGACTTATTTTTACCGCTGGACTTTCAAGAAAATCCTCAAGAGGAATATAAATTGTTTTTCAGCTTCGGTATTGATGGCGTATTTAGCGATTATCCAGATACAGCCAAGCAAGTAATTTTAGATTTTGCGAAAAGTTGTAAGGAGGGTTTCCCTCCGCAGCAAACTTTTCAAGACGGATTTTAGATTTTGGTAATGGGTTTATGGTTCATCCCTCACCCCTTATAGGCAGAATAAATTGACTCAATTAGACTATTGACCCTTAACAGTCATTAGTCAACATATACTTAAATCGCGCCAATCTACTTAATAATTTTCGCTTAAACAAATATCATTTTCAGGTAACAACACTCTGGTTTCGCTGCCGATTCTACCCATTTTAGGTTCTAAACCCGTTTCCATCTCGATTAGGTAAGTCCAAGTATCTGCTTCTGGTAAACAGCCTTTGATGATGCCTAAGCCTCCCACAAAGCTTACTTGCTGCTCTTTTTTAAACCTGGGTAAAGTTGCTGCTATTGTCAGCATAGTTAAATCCTTTTTCAATTACAAACAGTTCTGTTTGAGATGCTCGTACCTGGAAATAGATAAATTGCAAATATGCAAAGAACTTATACAGCTATGAGAAGAAATTAAATTTCAGTACTTTCGCTTGCGAGGTAATTGAGTGAGCGAAAACGAATGCCAACGAGTTGCTCATAAAGCGGGTTAAGCTTACACAATGGTGGAATATGAAAGATTGTTCGCTGAAAAACTTTGATAGTTCTTTCAAACGGGCAGCAAGATGGAATCAGCCAACAAAAGAATTGAGCAACTCTAGGATTAGTAATTTCGAGTGAATCAAGTTGGTGGCGCAAGTAATTCAATAAATCAAAATAGGCGATGGCTTGAGTTTGAATTAACATCTTTCCACTCCACACTTATTAGGTGATTAAGGTTTGTAGGCTCAAAGAGTTATGCCGTTTTCAAATTCTGTCTAAATGTAATAGTTCGAGCTTGTGCTGTTGGAATTAAAGTCCAACCTGAATGACGCAATTTCTGATAAGTCGCCCATCCCTTTGAACCGTGAGGGATGTCATAATCTTGTACAGCCTCTGGACGGGTTCTGTAAGGTTGCCATGGTTGATTAGATGCTGTCCTTAAGTGCAAAATCAATTCGCCATTACTTCCTAAAGTTGGGAGCCAGCACATTTGTCCAGTCATAAATTTACATCCTTGTAGAGGGTTTTTTGCTGCTTAAAAAGCATTCAATCGTTGAATGGAAAAGAAACACAAAATTTGCTAATACTAAAGATGTATTAGAAATTAGAAAAATCTACCTCAAGTTAAGAGCAGTTTTGAAGTAATTGCTAGTGAGGATAAGAATTAAAGTTCTCCTTTATTATTCATGCTTTCACTTGCAATGCTTATTAATTAGAAGCTATTTACTATGCTTCTATTTTGTCGAATTAAACTATAAAAATCTTCGCCCTTGAGAATTAATTGTAAGTTTAATTAGATATTCCTTTCGACTTTTTTACAATATCATTTGGTGTAAATACTATGAATTTGCAGTTCTATTAGCTTCTTGGCAGAAGTGAATACTCTCTTTTCAATTAACGAATATTTTGGAGAAATGATGAATTATTGCTAATTGTAAAGAAAGTTTACTCCAATTTATTTAAAAGTTGAAGGAGCTTTGATTGCGGTATTTCTAGCAGAATTCAGGATTCAGGATTCAGAATTCAGAAGTAAAACACGCTTTCTACTTGGCTTTGAAAACTAGGTTGTGTACTTCACCAACTTGAAATCCGCTGTATATTCATAAATCCTGATTTGGCATTTAGTCGATATCCGTGCGATCGCAATTTGTTCTGGAGATACTCAAGTAATGGGAAATTCCAAGCTGCCATAAGCTGTCCCACCTAGAACGGGTAAAAGCTATAAACCCTCTCCTGTGCCCCCTGCTTTCCTGCTCCCCTACCGCTCCGAAGTTTGCTCAACGGGGGGAACCCTCCGTTCGCGCAGCGTCGACCATAGGAGAAGTTCGCTTAGAGGGAAACCACGCCACTTGCTACCCTGCGGGTTCCGCTTTAGCGGTACAAGTCGGGGAACCCTTTCGGCAGTTCGCAACCGACGGAAACCGCCAGGACTGCGACTGCCGACGCTCCTACGTCGCTACCGCTACGCTAACACCAACGCAGTGACTCCTCCTGGCGACTTCTCTTTGCACGCAACTTCTCTTTGCCAGGACTTACGCAACTTGGGATATACTTTGAAGAAATGTGACATTAAATTGCGTTTTTATAAAAATCAGCTCTCCATCAGTTGATTCATGAGCCAGTCTGAAGATATTGCTGCCCAAACAAATTCTTTGACTAACCACGATCGCAAACCCATTCATATACCTGGCTCTATTCAACCTCATGGCTTACTACTAGCACTTAGTACCGAGCTAGAGATTCTGCAAGTTAGCAACAATACCCAAGAATACTTGGGCAAAGAGCCAAAAGATTTACTTGGTCAATCCTTGAGCTACTTGCTTGACGCTCGGACAGTTGAAGCGATCGAGCAGTACTTGGTGAAAAAAATTGGTAGTGTTAATGCTTTTAAAGTATCAATTATGACTTTGAATGGTGAACGATACTTTGATAGCATTGCTCATCGTACAGAAGAAGTTCTGATTCTTGAGCTAGAACCGACATCTAGTTCGGAGTTGAGTTTCTTAAGCTTTCAAGCTTTGGCAGGTGAAGCGATCGCCAACATGCAAAGCACATCAAACTTGACAGAATTTTTGCATCTGGTAGCGGTCAACACACGAGAAATTACGGCATTTGACCGGGTTATGGTCTATCAATTTGACCACCAAGGAGCGGGTTCTGTGATTGCCGAAGCCAAACGGGAAGATTTATCACCATATTTAGGACTCCACTATCCTGCTACAGATATTCCCCAGCAGGCAAGAGAACTATATACACGCTGCTTACTGAGATTTATCCCCGATTTGAATGCTCAACCTGTCAAACTAGTTCCAATTGAAAACCCCACAACACAACAACCTCTCGACTTGAGTTTATCTGTACTCAGGAGTTTTGATTCTTGTTGCGTGGAATATCATCAAAATATTGGAGTGACGGCTCTTTTGGTGATTTCGCTCGTTCAAGAGCAGCAGCTTTGGGGATTAATAGCTTGTCATCATGAAACCCCGAAGCATATTCCTTACGAAATGCGGAAGATATGCGAGTTTTTAGGAAGGATTGTTTCGTTAGAGTTAGCCCACAAAGTCAGTCAGTCAGAGTTAGACTACAAAGTAAAACTCAAATCGCTACAGTCTGAGTTCATAGAATCCATTTCCCAAGCAGACAATTTTATAGATGCCCTAATTAAACCGGAAATCCGCTTGCTGGATCTTGTCGGTGCTTCCGGAGCAGCAGTTTGTTTGAATGATGAAATTACACTTGTAGGAGCAACACCAGATATTAATCGGGTGCAGGCGTTAATTGAATGGGCAGACACCCAAGTTAATGACAATTTGTTTGTGACCGATTCTCTACCGAAGCTCTACCCAGAGGCTGTTACATTCAAAGATACTACTAGTGGCTTGCTGCTGTTGCGGATTTCTCAAGTTCTAAGATATTACATCCTTTGGTTTCGCCCCGAAGTCATCCAAACGGTACACTGGGCAGGTAATCCCAACGAATCCATTCAAGTTGAGGCAGATGGTAACGTTACCCTTTGTCCGCGAAAATCCTTTGAGAATTGGCAAGAAACAGTTCAATTAACTTCGTTACCTTGGAAACAATGTGAAATTGACAGTGCCTTAGCTCTGAAGAATGCGATCGTGGGTATTGTACTTTCTAAGGCGGATGAGTTAGCCAAAATTAACCTAGAGTTAGAACGCAGCAACCGAGAACTAGCCTCCTTTGCTTATGCTGCTTCCCACGACCTCAAAGAACCCTTGCGCGGCATTTATAACTTCTCGACTGTGTTACTAGAAGACTACGCCCAAGTCCTAGACGATGATGGGATTGAGTGCTTGCAAACAGTAGTTTCCTTGTCCGTGCGGATGGAAACTTTGATTAATGCGCTGCTGCGGTTGTCGCAGTTAGGACAAACGCAACTGCGACAACAACAAATCAATCTCAATGAATTGCTCAACCAAGTAATTGATGTCTTTCATGCTAGTCGCCAAGACTCAGAGCTTATTGATATTCGCATTCCCCGACCTTTACCAACAGTTGAGTGTGACCCAGTTCTAGTTAACGAAGTCTTCAGTAACTTGATTAGCAATGCGTTCAAATACAACGATAAAACAGAGTCATGGGTTGAGATTGGCTACCAAGGAGAGCAGGGGAGCAGGGGAGCAGGGGAGGCAGGGGAAAATAAAACAATTAACTCCCAACTCCCAATCACTTTCTACGTCAGGGATAACGGTATTGGTATTCCGGAGCATCACCTAGAAACTATCTTCCGACTCTTTAAGCGGCTCCATTCTCAGGAAAAGTACGGTGGAGGTGCAGGTGCAGGGCTAGCTATTGTTAAAAAGATTGTTGAGCTTCATGGCGGTCATATCTGGGTTGAGTCCAGCATAGGTTTTGGCTCGACGTTTTATTTTACGCTGAAATAATCTAAAATAATAACATTATATTTTTTTTTGTTAAGTTTTTTTAAGAGCGAGAATGACAACAAAACTTCATGAACCGCTGCTCGTTGTAGAGGACAGCAATGAAGATTTTAAGATGCTACAACGCCTAATGCGGCGGATGGCTGTCAAGAACCCCATATATCGCTGTACTAATGGGGATGAGGTTTTAGAATTCCTCTATTCGGGGGGAAACGATGCCTACGGCAAGGGCGAAGTCCCACGCAATCTTGATGTAGTACCGCGGCCTTCTGTTATCCTACTCGACCTCAATTTACCAGGGATTGATGGCCGTGACATTTTAGAGCGGCTAAAGCAAGACAGGAGTTTTAAGGAAATCCCCGTTGTGGTTTTTACCACATCATCTAATCCTAGGGATATTGAATTCTGTTACCAAAAAGGCGCAAACGGCTATCTGGTTAAGCCAATGGATGCTCAGGAACTACAAAAGACAATTCGAGCATTCGTAGACTACTGGCTAGCAGCTAACACTCCCCCATTGTAGATTGATTTGTGTAGACGGGGGATGGAGAGGTAGGGGAGCAGAGGGGCGGAGGGGCGGAGGAGCGGGGGAACAAGAAATAACTAACTCCTGCTTCTTTCCCAGTACCCAGTCCCCAGTACTTTTGCGTTTAGTAAAGAATTTTAGATTTTATTTATATTTGTTTCGGATTTTAGATTATTTTTAGAATTATGTAATAAATCACAATCTAAATAAGAGGGATCTATATTGTTCCCAGCTCCTGTATGTTAGATACATGGAAACTACTCATCATTGATGATTGTGTAGCAGATCGAAAAATCTATCGTCGATTTCTTTTGAGAGATCCGCACCTGTCTTACCAAATCTTAGAGGCAGACTGTGCAGAAGATGGACTTGCTTTGTGCCAAGAAATGCACTTCGATGTCATTCTGCTTGATTTTTGCCTACCAGATATGAGTGGGCTAGAACTCCTGGATAAGCTAAATCAAGAAGTTTTTGATACTGCTACACCAGTAATTATATTGACAGGACGTGGCGATCAAGAAGTCGCTGTACAAGCGATGAAAAGGGGTGCTTTAGATTATTTGGTTAAGCAACAACTAAAGCCAGATGTATTGCAACTAGCAGTCCGCAACGCCATCAAGCAATCAGGCTTGCAAGTTCAGCTCAACAAAACTCAGGAGCGTCAGCGTTTAATAGCTACAACTGCTCTGCGAATTCGTCAGTCTCTTGACTTAGAGCAAATTTTGCATACGGCTGTAGCAGAAGTACAGCAACTTCTGAAGTGCGATCGCGTGATGGTCTATCAGTTTGCCCCAGACCTAAGTGGTAAGATAGTTGCTTCCTCTGCTGAATCATCCGACGTTGTAGGACTATACGATCGCGTAGATAGCGAAAGAGTGGTTTATCAAAGAGTAGCTTCTCATTTGGAGAATCGTATCCAAGATATCTGCTATGAGGACACAGAACTAGAGACCGGAGACTGGAGACTTTTAAGAGGCAGAGGATCAAAAGAGCAGAAGAGTAGAGAGGTAGAGGAGCAGAGGGTAAATTTAGATTCTTCTCCTATGGTTTCCTGCTTGTTTGCTAATACCCAATACCCATTAGGGGCCCCAGAGTTCCCCAATCCCCAATCCCTAATACCTTGTAAACGAGCAATTTCTTATGTCTATGAAGCTGGCTTGAGTAATTGTTATGATACCTTCACAGAGCAATTTCATACTAAAGCACATCTAGTAGTTCCCATTAATCTAAGTAACAATGGCAAGCCAACCCCCAAGCCTTGGGGCTTGTTGATTGCCTATCAAAATTCAGGGGAGCGACAGTGGCAACCTGATGATGTAGAAATGCTCTATGAAGTGTCGGTGCAACTAGCGATCGCTATTCAACAAGCTGAATTACTTGCTCAAACTCAAGCGGCGTTACAGAAAGAAAAACAACTCAACGTTTTTAGATCTCAAATCATTGGCACAGTTTCTCACGAGTGTCGAACGCCCTTAACTTCCATTCTGGCTGCTGCATCAACTATAGAAAAACATGGCAAGCAGTTGGACGAATCGAAACAACACAGATTCATGCAAATTATTGAGCAGAAAGCAAGGTATATGTCCAAACTCGTGGATAACATGCTTTTAGTTAACCAATTTGAGTTGGATAAAGCCAAGTTTAAGCCAATCCCGCTCGATTTGCTGCAATTTTTCTCTGATCTCATAGAACAAGAGCGAGAAACATTAGGCGAGCGTCATAAATTGATTTTTCAGATTACTGGGAATAACCAAGGCTTTTGGGGCGATCGCGGACTTTTGCAGCAAATCTTTGCAAATTTAATGTCTAACGCAATTAAGTACTCTGTCAATGAAAGCACTGTAGAATTTCACCTCATCGGCAAAGAATCAGAGGTAATATTTTATATCAGAGATGAAGGAATCGGTATACCGCTCGCAGACCAAGAAAATTTATTTCAATCTTTCTGTCGTGGAAGTAACGTTGACACAATTCCTGGTACAGGCTTAGGGTTAGCGATCGCTAAAGCTTGTGTAGAATTACATGGTGGCAGTATTACCTTGTCCAGTCAAGTAGGACAAGGAACTACAGTTACAGTCAGCTTACCGAAGCGACTTACTACTAATTGAGTAGGTAAGTGAGAATAAACGTCACTATTTTCTATCCTGATGCGCGACCTCAAACAAAAAATGGTGCAGACAGTTTAGAAGATTCTCTTCTCGAAGGACTGCAAATTACACCGCAACAGATTTTTCAACAAGCAGGAATTACCTGAATCGTGAGTACTAGTATCAAAATCATAACTGCCATATCAATATGGAGTTGACATGGCAGCGATTAAATTAACGATCGATTTATGCTTTAACTGCGCCTCCTAGTCTAATGATGGTTACAGCCACCTTGCTGATTGTGGTGGTGATGACCATTACCGTGGGCACAGCCTTGCAAATCCTGGTTCATTAGGCTTTCACTCATTTCTTTGAAGGATTCATCTACAGGTTTTAAGCCAATCCAAGCATCGAGTTTTTCTACATCAAAGCCTACCTCACGGCGCTCGCCTACTTCAATCAAAGGACGGCGAATGAGCAAAGGTTCTTTCAGCATTAACAACAAAGCGGTTTCTTCATTGGTATTTTCAGGAACCACCTCACCAGATTTTACCTTTGGGGCAGAACGATTAAACCATTCCGCTACGGGGCGATCGCCAAAAAATGAGCGTAAGCGTTCAACTGTCCAAGGTTCTGTTAATAGGCTGTATGCTACTACCTCATGACCAGCAGCTGTTAATAAAACTTTTTGCCTAGTACCATTTTTACAGCCTGGTTTTTCATAGAAAATTACTCTTGCCATTCAACTGCCTCCTAATAGAATACAGATTGTCTGTAGAGGCATACATTTGTAAGCCTCTACTACCTATTGCATTCAAGCAAGAACCGCTATGGCTAAAACTTTTTAGCACTATGTTTAACTGGATCGAACTCGAATCTTTCTTTCGGATCGGTTTCCCCATAAACATTAAAAGTCACAGTTGGTTCGTCACCTACTGCTTGTACACTGTGAATTGCTCCAGGAGTGAAGCTCACAATATCTCCTGGAGATAAGATTATTTCACCCGTAGGTTCAATTTTGTCCTCTGATTCTGGGGTGCGATCGCGTCGCCAAAAAGTGTTTTTTTCCTGACCTTTTAACACGGCGACCACTCCCCACGTCCCATGATTATGAATGTTTGAGATAGTTCCCGGTGCAAATGTTACTGTTTGCACAGTTAGGGGAAAACCTAACTCATCATATAGGAGTAAAACAGAAGTCCCCGTTTTGGCAGAAGGCTCTAAATATTGACTTCTTACCCAGTAGGAATTCACAATCAAACGCCTTACAAGCATTCTGATTTCTGGCAGACTACTGGATTCATCGTCCACGCTATTGAGAACATCTTCTACTTCGGTTAGAAACCGATAAAGACGATAATTCTCTCTTAATAAATCCCACGATCTGACAGATTTACAGACTTGATAATGACCGTCTTCAGTTACCAGCCAATCCCTACCTTTCATAACCTTTAAAATTTCAGTTGAGAAGATTGTGGCAAGAGAAATATTGGCGCAGGGTATTGAGAGCCAACATTATCATAATTGGGAATGCTGACAGGAGATATGGGAACAGTAGAAGGAAGAGGGTTACTAGGAAGACTAGATGAAATGGAAAGAGGATGGTAAAAAGTATTCATGACTGTTGGTTGATGACTGTTGGCTGATTAATCTTCTTCTGGCGGACGTGTCAAAATATCTAGGAGAATTCCAGCTCCAAAATCGTTCTTTTGGTCAATGTCTTTGACTCTGATGCTTATTTCTTTCGCCTGTTCTATTTCTCCTAATTTTGCTAATACTAATCCAGCAGCAGCATAAGCATTCAAATACAACCTAATTTTTGGTTCTTCTCGCCGATTAACTAATATAGCCTGGAGGAGATCCCAATTATCAGGAAATTGCTCTTCTTCTTTAATTTTATCTAAAACTTTGACTGCTGTTTGTAGCGCAAGTAAATAATTATTTTTATAATAGAAAAATCTATAAGCTGCTACCAAAACCTCTGAATTTCCACCAGATTTAGATAAAGCTTGTTGAATATACTTTTCTGATTCTGAGGTGTTTTCCCAGTTTTGTGCTGCTAATATTAGTAACTTTTTGATATCTTCTGGAACCTCAAACCAGGAGAATCGATTGGCATCAACTTGCATAATCTTTTGGGGAGTAGGGAGTAGGGAGTAGGGATAAGGGAGAAATAATAACTACTCTTCCCTGTTCCCTATTCCCTGTTTAAAACAAAGTGAGAATGTAGACTAAGGTGAAAAGAACAATCCAGATGATGTCTACGAAGTGCCAGTAAATTTCTGCCATTTCGATGCCAGTATGTTTGGTCGCGGAATAGTGATTGGGACGACGCGATCGCCACAATACTCCTAATATCAATAACAGTCCCACAAAAACGTGCAAACCGTGGAACCCAGTCATGATATAAAAGCAGTTGGCGAAGACGTTGGTGGTCAAACCATATCCTAAAGTTGCGTACTCATAAGCCTGACCAAGTAAGAAAATTGCCCCCATGATTGCGGTAACAATGTACCACCGCCGCATTCCTTTGACATCATTCTTTTTAATCGCCGTATCACCCCAGTGGATGACGAAACTGCTGGATACCAGAATGATGGTGTTAATTGTGGGCAATAACAGTTCTACTTCGGTTCCTTCTGGAGGCCAAGCTGCTGTACTGCCTCTAAAGAACAAGTAAGTAGCAAAAAAACCTCCAAACATCAGAGATTCCGAGACTAGGAACGTTAACAGTCCCCATACTCTTAAATCTGGATGGTGTTCTTCGTGATGTTCGCTCGTGGTCGCTATGGTCATATTGTTGACCTAATGAATAAATGTCTAATAATGGTCAGGTAAAGACGCGATTAATCACGTCTCTACAATGTTTGCCTTATCTAGGCACTAGCTTCTGGTGTTGCTGCTGGCTGTACTTCTGAGTGACCGTAGTCGTAAGGGCCATGAGTGACAACGGGTAACACTTCCCAGTTTTCGATGAGGGGTGGGGAGCTGGTTGTCCATTCTAAGGTCAAAGCTTGCCAAGGATTATCACCCGCTAGCTTGCCTTTGCTCCAACTGTAGATGATGTTGATCGCAAAGGGAATTACCGATAGCCCTAAGACAAATGAACCAAAGGTACAAAGCTGATTGAGGTCGATAAATTGCGGGTCATACATGGCAACTCGTCGGGGCATTCCTTGCAAGCCCAACTCGTGCATGGGTAGGAAGGTGAGGTTAGTGCCGATGAAGGTGAGGGCAAAGTGGATTTGACCCCAGGTTTCATTCAGTTTCCGTCCGGTCATTTTGGGGAACCAGTGATAGATACCGGCATAGATGCCAAACACGGAACCGCCAAATAGAACGTAGTGGAAATGCCCGACTACATAATAGGTGTCGTGGACGTGAACGTCAAAGGGGGCTGTTCCCATTGTCACGCCGCTTAAGCCGCCCATAACAAACATGGATAACAAGCCAATGGCGAAGAGCATGGCACTGGTGAAGCGGATTTTACCACCCCACAGGGTAGCAACCCAGCCAAAAATCTTCACGCCAGTGGGAACGGCAACAATTAGGGTAGAGATGGTGAAGAACATCCGCATCCAACCGGGTGTACCGCTGGTAAACATGTGGTGTACCCAGACGAACAAACCGACAACGCAGATTGCCAAACTTGAATAAGCGATCGCTTTATAACCAAAAATTGGCTTCCGGGCGTGAACCGGAATCACCTCGGACATGATGCCGAAGATGGGCAGAATCATCAAATATACTGCTGGATGGGAATAGAACCAGAACAAGTGTTGGTAAATAACGACGTTACCGCCTGCATCTGGTTTAAAGAAGGAAGTCCCAAAGTTGAGGTCGAACAACAGCAGTATTAATCCCGCAGCTAACACTGGGGTGGAAAGCAGTGCCAAAACTGAAGTTGCTAGGATTGCCCAACAAAATAAGGGCAGCTGATCCCATTTCATGCTGGGAACCTTCATCATCAGGATGGTGATGACAAAGTTCAGCGAACCCAAAATTGAGGAAGTTCCCACCAAGACGATCGCTAATATCCACATTGTTTGAGCGATGGGCGCTGTTACCAAGCTCAAAGGTGGGTAAGCTGTCCAACCTGATTGCGAACCGCCAAAGATGAAACTACCTAGTATTAACGCACCAGCTGGCGGGTTTAACCAAAAGGCGATCGCGTTCAGCTTCGGGAAAGCCATATCCCTAGCACCGATCATCAGTGGCACTAGATAGTTACCAAATCCCCCAATCGCACTCGGCACGATCCACAAGAAGATCATGATCGTCCCGTGATTGGTCATGAAAGCGTTATACAGATTGGGGTCTAGCACATCTGCATCTGGTGTTGCTAGTTCGGCACGGATAGCGATCGCCATCAGTCCACCGATGAGATAGAACACAAACGCCGTCACTAGGTATTGGATACCAATAACTTTGTGGTCAATATTAAACGTGAAGTAGTCGTACCATTTCCACGCCTTGGGATGAGAGGTGTGGGCAACAGCCGTTGGGGGTTTATTTTCTTCTGGTGGCGTGTTCCGTGGAAATTCTACTTGTGTCATATTTTTGTCCTTTGTCAGTTGTTAGTTGTTAGTTTTTTGCCACTGACCACTGACTACAGACGCGTAGACGCTCGTAAGAGCGGCTTCTCGTAAGAGTATAATCGCGTCTCTACTACTGACCATTGACTAATGACTCTAGAGTTGCCGCACTAATCCCCATATGATGAGCATGAGGTGCAAGAAACTCTGATGTTGATAAGTCGGCTGGATTGACTGCAACGATTTGTTGGGGGTCTTGCTTTTGAGCAACTTGATTTTCAGTCAGCCAGCTATCAAACTCTTCTGGTGTGTGGACAACTACTTGTGTCCGCATGGAACCGTGATAACCGCCACACAGTTCAGCACAAACTACGGGATATGTACCCGGTTTGGTGGCGACAAATCGCAGTTCTGTAGGGATACCAGGAAGCGCATCTTGCTTCAACCGGAAATTTGGTACCCAGAATGAGTGAATTACATCGTCTGCGGAAAGGTTGAGTTGCACGTCAGCACCAACGGGAACATGCAATTCCCCAGAACTGATACCAGTTTCCGGATAGTTAAATAGCCAGGCGTATTGTATGCCTTTAACATCGACAACCAAGTCGGCTG
The DNA here is from genome assembly GCA_003326215.1 of Nostoc minutum NIES-26. Taxonomy (GTDB): domain Bacteria; phylum Cyanobacteriota; class Cyanobacteriia; order Cyanobacteriales; family Nostocaceae; genus Dendronalium; species Dendronalium minutum. The sequence continues at coordinate 50,412 of LXQD01000311.1, forward strand.
GTTTGCCTAGGGTTTTGGGAGTTGCGCCAATGCCAATTGCTGGGGCTGTTGTGGCTTCGGAGGTATCATTCAGAGTAGCTGCGAGAGCGGTTCCCGGCATATGGGCAACATGAGCCGAAGAATGGGGATGACTCCCTGGTTCAAAGCCTCCCATTCGGTTAAAAACATCGACACTGTAGATGCCTAATACAAGGACAATCAGTGATGGGATTGCCGTCCAAAAGATTTCTAAAGGAACGTTACCTTCTACTCGCACGCCATCACTATCATCTCCTCGACGGCGACGATACTTAATCAAAAAAATCAGAATGGTTCCTTCTACAACCAGAAATAGGGCAATGGCGATGGTAAACATGATGTTGAAAAATCCGTCTACCAAAGGTGCTTGTTGCGATGCTTGTACTGGCAGTAGAGTGTGATTTTGCCCAATCCAAACGCTGATAGCTGTGACTACTATCCCAGCGACCAGAGTCCATAGTGAAACAGGAATTTGTTCCATACATGCTACCTGCTCTGTAAAACGTCTTTATACGTGTGATTTTCGGCTTTTAAGTATTAGGTAATGGTTATTAGGTATTAAGTCTTGGGAAAAACTCATTTTCTAATTCCCAGTCCCCAATCCCCAATCCCTATTCTTGGCTACTGACTTTTAGATTTTCACAGGGCAGCTTTTTCTTTTCACTTATTATTTTTCTATCTCACAGTTATAAAAATTGGGGGAATTTTCCAGATCTTTTCACATCCTTACCCCCAATAAATCACAATATATTTTAACTCCTATGACAAAGGAGCTTTTTGGTTACAAAAAAGCTACGTTCTACAAGAGTACACCGTTAGTCTTAATATTGACCAAGCTATATTAGCAGCAAGTATGAATTTGTTAATAACTAACAATTTGTGATTTACGGTTCTGTTTACTGCGAACTTTGTGTTGAGATTCGCTAAGTATCTATTATTCCCCTCTAATTACCTTGCATAGCACATTCATGCTTTTTTCTAACAGTGCCCCATGTAAAAATAATAACTTTGAACAATTCTAAAAAACCTTAATTGTTCAATTCCGCATGGCTGTAGCAGTTCTTAGGACAAATCCGCGCACAAGCTTCACAACCAATACAGTTTTCTGGAGTAGCAACTACCATTACTTTCCGTTCGATTTCTTCATCATCTTCGTCTTCTACAAATTCTCCTTCTTCGTTGAGTGCTTTCAAATCCAACACACTATAACCACAGACTTTCATACATCTGCCACAGCCAATACATTTGTCTTTGTCAATTGCTTGAGCAAATTTTGGTGTCCAAGTCTTTCCTCCAAATGTTACTCCTGTTAGTGTTGCCATCATTAACTCCTTGGCAGTTATGCCTACAATTTTGTTGGTGCTTTAATCATCATCCTAACCTAATCTCATTCTCTTGTTTTGATGTCAATCAATTAATTTTCAACTAATCAAATTTTGATGACTTTATGAAAAAAAATCGTAATTTTCTATGTTTTAAAATCTAAATAAAACTTTTTATCAATAATTATTGAATAAATTTTACTAACAAGACACTTATTTTACATGATTCGCATTATCCCAGGTCTTATAAAGCTTATCTGACTAGCCGACTTATGCTTAGGCGATAATAAATACATGTGTCAGCACATACAAATAATTTTTTGTTGGTTATCTATATGCAGTCAACAGTAATTCTATAAATAATGAGATTATGTATCAAGTTTTCAATCCGCACAAAAAATGTAATTACAATAGTATTTGCCTATACAATTTATCCGTTGAGCTATGAAATTGGTATGTTTGAAGCTGAGATTAGGCAAAGCAATAATACTCAATTAACCTCTTATTCAGTTGTCTATATAATTTTTATCAAAGCATGAATTATCGATTGATATAAATGCAACTGAGGCAGTCGAGTTAAGTTATAAAGGAAATGTAACGTTTATAGCAGAATATTAAATAGTGTTAAATATTAAAATTATTAATAAATCGGATAAAGCTTAATTGTAATAGGCGTAAACACTCGTTAAAAAGACTTTAGGTAAGATTTCTCAGTCAACTAGAAAAGGTTAGTAAGCTAAATATTTATTCAAATATAAAGAAATACTTCTAAGCTCATTGTGAACAAACTTATTGAAATCTTTATGAAAAGTATAGTTAATAAAGAAGTGATATTAGGCTCAGTTTAAAAGCCTGAAATAGCTTCCAATTGGATGGGAAGTCTGAAGATGAATGTGGGGAATAATGACAGCAAGAAAAGATTATTCTTGCTACGGAGATAATGTGGTAGCGAGTGATAAATAAGAGGACACATCCAGGGGAAACCTGAGCCAGACATCTCAACGATTAGAGTGGGAACTAGCCCTATGCCTTATACAATTCCTAACAACAGTTGCGTTGGATGTGACAACTGCCGTCCCCAATGTCCTACGGGTGCAATCAAACTAGAGAACGATGAATACTGGATCGATCCTTGTCTTTGTAACAACTGCGAAGGTCATTATCCGGAACCGCAATGTGTAATAGCTTGTCCGACAAAATCTCCGATGCCTTGGCAGGCGAAAAAGGGGAGATGTAAAGTTGAACCGAGAGACGCTACCAGCTCAGATTTATTTTCCAATGGTAAGAATAACCCATTTGCTTCTGCGATCGCAATTTGGGAAGCTTGCAACGTATTGGCACAACGTACATCTTTGAACTGGCAAACCGATGCCGAAGGTTACTTGTGTTATGGCCGACAAGTCAAACAAGGTCGGGGAGCGATCGCCTTTCACATCCAAGATCCATGTAAAGTTAGCGATCGCGTCACAGACTTAGCAGCAATTGAAGAACTTGACATTAGAGCTGCTTGCATTCATTTGATATTTGCAGCTCATGCTACAGCTTTAGAGCAACCTTGGGAACAGGAATTTGCGATCGACGAACGCCAAATTGAGAAATATTTAGGCTTAGAGAAACGCAAAGACCTAAGTAAAAATGCCAAGCTAGCTTTAATGAAAAACATCGTGCAACAAACTTGCTCGCTAATCGTTTCCATTGACTGGCCCCAACAAGGTCGAGTTCAAGGATTCTCAGTTAAACAGAGCCGCTTGTGGCACTTGGTAGACATTCAGCACCACTTTCAAGAAGACAACATGGGGTGCAAATATTTAGTCGGACTAACTTTTAAAGTCAGAGCAGGGATATGGGCCCAGTATTTCTCAAACAAGCAAGCATGTAAACAGCGTACTGGATTCTATCAATACGGTAGTCTACCCAAAACGCTGTTAACTACTGTAATGAGCATTTGGCAGCAACATGAAGGAGCAGTCAGACTAATGCTGTGGTTGCTGTTTAAAACCAAAATGGGTAAAGAACAACGCATCACTGTTCCTACCTTACTACGCATCGCTTACGGTGAAGAAAAAGTCGCCCTTGCTGCCAGACAACGAGAAGAACGTAAACGTTTGCTGCGAACATTTGAAAATGATTTAGAAGTTCTCAATCATCTTGGCATTAAACCAGTGTTCGATCCTGTAACTTACCCACCAGAAATTCAACCATTGTGGGCCAAGTTAATGGGTATTCCAGAAGATCCAGATGAAGCATTGGAATTTTGGATTAATGATGGTGGTGGTGAAAACCGTCTCACAGATACAGGCCCTCGTGGCAAGTGGAATCTGTTGATGAATGCGCGAATTTTATCTTTTGAACTACCGCTAGAATGGGAACAACAAAACTCTGAATCTGAGAAAAAGCAGCGGCGAACTATCAAGTCTAGAAGAAAGCCTAAAACCACAGGTGATTTACTTGGCGAACAGATTTTGCAAGCGCGGCAAAATTTGAAACTCTCTCAGCGGGAATTGGCAAAGCTCACAGGTAAAAGTCAAAGCTGGATTCGAGACGTGGAAAATGGTCGATTAAAAGCCAAGCTAGAAGACCAAGTACTGTTACGAAAAGTCCTGAATATCGCTTAACCTTTGCTGGGCGATTTCTACAAAGACTGCGATCGCTCTCAGTTAATGTATTGTGTCTGTAACGCATTCCCCTGCCCCGCGTCCCCGCGTCAGTCCTATTCCTCTTCATGCATTCTTTAAATTAGAAAGCAAAAGCTGCGATCGCTTTCTCATTTTAGTGTTTTCCGTACTTCAAAGCTGTGTTTGCTTACTCAAAAGCTGCGATCGCTTACTCAATTCAGTAGATCGCGTACTCATTTTGGTGTTTTCCGCACTTCAAAGCTGTGTTTGCTTACTCAAAAGCTGCGATCGCTTACTCAATTCAGTAGATCGCGTACTCATTTTGGTGTTTTCCGCAAACAAATAGCTAAATTGCTTTCCGATTTTAGTAATTTACTTACTTATTACAACTATCGCTTGTAGCAAAAACCATTGCAGATTTACCGAAATTCCCTCATGCTGCTCAATACGGTGCTCTATAAAAGTAAACAATATTACACTAATGTATTACTCTCCCCGATATATTGGCTACGGTAGCCAAAAGCCAGAGCTTTTTTCTTCAGGTTTTTCAACGTGCGCTCTCGGTACTGTTGCTCATAAGCATCAATAGCAGGGTCAGGCTTTGATGTTAGGGTAGGACTGGGGATTTTACTCTAGCTGCTGCAAACATTCATCGCTTGCTTTGCAACTTCAAGGTTTAGTGCTTATTTAGCAATTATTTTGGCAATGTGTATCGTATGCTTACTACAAGGGGATAAAAGGGGGCTTAACTTTTGAGAATAGGGAGTTTTTGCCCATTTATGTGTATTTTTCTGAATTTAATATTAGAAGAATTACTTAAATCTTTTCAGGAATAGACAACAAGCCTACTGTATAAACTCAAGTGGCAGCTTTGTTGTAACACAGTTGAAGTGACTGGATTTGCAGAAGTTTACCGAGTATGCAAGCCCCAAAAGACTTTGGCTGTGCAAATCACGAGGATATAAAATTTTGTGAAATCTATTGCAGGCTGGTTTTCAATACTTAGGTTTTCTCGATTAAACATGCTATGTAATAAAATTAGCGGAATTTGGTGAGGTAAATTGACATGGGCTTGGATGTAAGTAAATTTTTTCAAGCAACTCAGCCAGCCAAGACGCTGAATTTGCAAAATGATGAAGAGAAGAGGTACTACATTGATTTTTCTTCGGTACGTGGTGGTCAAATTGTTGAGGAACTGAAGGATAATATCACCTTTCTTTCACCTGATGAACCAACCTGCAATCTATTCACAGGACATATAGGTTGCGGCAAATCTACTGAATTGCTACAACTCAAAGCAGAACTGGAGCATGAAGACTTTCATGTAGTTTACTTTGAGTCTAGCGACAACCTAGAAATGGTAGATGTAGATATTGCTGATATTTTATTAGCGATCGCTGCTCGTGTGAGTGAAAGTTTGCAGCCATCTACAATCGAGCAACCAAAGCGTCTTAACACTTTACTCCAAGAAGCAGAACAATCTTTACAGACAGAAGTCGGGTTAGAGGCTTCGTTAATTAATACAGCTACTGAGGAACAAATTTCTCTTTCTCTGCATATAGGAAGGATTAGTGCTAAAGCCAAAGTCCCTAACATTCGCAGCCGATTAAGGGAGTATCTAGAACCACGAACAGCACATCTCATAGATGCGATTAATCAAGAATTGCTGCAACCTGCGATAAATAACTTGAAACTTCAAGGTAAGAAAGGACTTGTAGTAATTGTTGATAATCTTGATCGCGTGGATATTTCCTTGAAGCCGTGGGGACGCACTCAGCCAGAATACTTATTTGTGGATCGGGGCGACCACTTACGGAAATTAAAATGCCATTTAATATACACTATCCCCTTAGCATTGATTTTCTCAAATGAATTGGCAACACTCATACAACGTTTTGGGGTGCAACCCAAGGTGTTACCGATGGTGCCAGTGGGGCAACGGGATGGCAGCGAATGCCAGGAAGGGATGGATTTGCTCAGGCAAATGGTGCTGGCAAGAGCTTTCCCCCACTTAAACCCAGAACAGCGAATTAACAAGATTCAAGAAGTTTTTGATAGTCCTGAAACATTAGACCGTCTGTGTCGTGTCAGTGGAGGTCATGTTAGAAATCTGCTCAGACTCCTGAATGAATGTATCAAAAAGCAAAGGAAATTACCTCTGACCTCTGAATTTCTAGAAGATGTAATTCGAGAGCATTACAATCAGAGGGTTTTAGCAATTACAAACGATGAGTGGGTATTACTAGAAAAAGTCGCCCAAGAGAAAAAGATTGTTGCCAAGGAGCAATGTCAAACCCTACTCAGGAGTATGTTTGTCTATGAATACCGCGATATCGAGGGATCGTGGTTTGATGTTAACCCTTTATTCGCGGAGAAAATAGAATTTAAGTTTCGCTTGGAATCTCAAAATCAACATACAGAAAAGCCTGCTAAAGATGTAATTGATACCATAATTTTTGCTGGTTTAAAAAAACTTTCTAAAAACTATGAAGAGTTTTTCGTAACCAAAGATTACTCTAAGGCATTTGATGTAGCAGTTTCTGCCTATTATTTTTGTCAAAAAATTGTGGTTCTTCGGTACATAGTATGCTTAATTAACAAGTGAAATGCCAACTCAACAAGCATCTAGCTCGGAAATTTTCAAAGTTTCTAAATCCATAGCCAGAACGTTTAATTAGCTTAAGTTTGTTATTAATACCTTCCACAACACCACTAGTTGTCCCATTATCAAAATAAGCGATTATCTCATCAAACCAACGGATAATAGTATTGTTGCTTTTGGGAAAATATTTTTTAGCTTTCGCTAACCACATCCCCAGTTTAAAAACTCCCGGATACCAGTTATCTGTCTGATTAAAAACC
>LXQD01000312.1 GCA_003326215.1 Nostoc minutum NIES-26
CGAAATGTCGAATCACTGGGTAAACGCTTGTATGTGACCCCTAAATGTTCACACAATCCTTGATAATGTCGCACACAAAAATCTTCTAGTGCTGCATATCCGTAGCATTGACTTAATGTTCCTAATATCACTAATAACAACATCACCCATAATGGATAACGTTTTCCACGTGCGGCACGATAATCTTCTATACCTTGTAATGCTGCTATCAAACTACTACTCATCTCACACTAAAATCTACTTAAGGTAGAGATAATTTTTAGTTTAATTTTTCTCTCACTACAATGAATTAGCCCTACGCTGCTAGGGCCCGGTACAGGGTATCAGCATCGGCATGAGCCGATAACAACAACACAGGTAGCCGACTCCAACGCGGATCGCTCTTGACTACCTGGCATAGTTCAATGCCGCTAAACCCTGGCATAGCGACATCCAACAACAGCACATCGGGAGTGGTGGCTTCCAAGTATTGCCAAAACTGGCTTGAATCTGCCAAGGTTGTGACCTGAAAGCCCCACGGTTGCAGTTGGCCTTCTAACATGGACAACAATGCCGGATCGTCATCCACAATCAGCAGTCTGGCATTGATAGTGTCAATCCGGTGGAGGAGTTGGCTGACGGCTTGAAACACTTCGGTAGGCGTGGCAGGCTTTTGCAAAAAGGCGTTGGCTCTTAAACGGGTGACTTCCACGCGCTTGGTTAAATCGCCAAGTCCTGTCAGCACCAGCACAGGAATAGTGGGAAATTGGTGCTTCAACTGTGCCAGTAGAATCAAGCCGCTTTCGGTGGTATTGGGAAAGGTAAGATCCAATATGATGGCATCGGGCGTGAGGTACTGAAGGCGTTGGCGGGCGAGGGTAAGGTCAGTGACGGCTTCCAGGTGAATGCTCCAGTTTGAGGCATTTGCCTGCATTCGCTCAATCAAGTCAGTGTCATCATCAATCAACAAAACCACGCGATCGCTAGACTTCAGTACTGGAGTGGGCGCTGTTGTAGCAAAAGTAGGTAACTGCTGGATAACTTGCCTCAGTTGCCCAAGCAGTGATTTTAGTTGAACCGCTTCCTCTGATTGGACAGCAGCCGTTGGTGTTTTCAAGGTGCGTTCGATCTGGCGGGCAAGTTCTGCTGCTTGCGGCATACCAAATGCCCCCAAGGAGCCAATCAGCCGATGGGCGACGGTGTGGGCGAACTGCCGTAGGTCAAGGGTGAGAGTATTAGTAGAGAGGTGGGCGATCGCCTCCTCCAACTTTGCTAGTTGGCCCTGCAATCGCCCCTGAGAATCCTGCCACATCTGCTGAATTGCCGCCACTGCCTCCGCCTCTGCATCATATCGATTTGCATTCAGCAGGTAGGATGAGGAAAACGCAGAGATGGGGAGATGCGGTGAACCAGCACCTTGGACTGAGCCGCTTTGCGGTGAAGAAGTCGGAGTCTTGGATGTCGCATTCTCCACTTGGGGAGCCACCCCTGTGGGCGGGTTTCCCGACTTGTTCGCGTAGCGTCTCGCAGAGAGGGGAGTGGCGTGAGATCCCAAGACCGGAGTGGCTCCGTTTCCCGTCGAGTCCGTTAGCGCAGCGTTAGCGACGTTAAGAGCGTCACTTCCGAACCCAGAAGGCAAAGACTTGTGGCGACTGGTGACCCCAAAGGGTAACGCGGAGAGCCTATCAAATATATTCCCCGTGTCCCCTTGTCCCCGTGTCTCCGTATCCCCGTGTCCTTGCTCCGACCCCTGCTCCCGCTCTTCTGGCACAGATTTCAGCCGATACCCCAGCCCATACAATGTTTCAATTGGATCGGAATTCAGCCCAGCCATCTGGAGTTTGCGCCGCAACCCGCGAATATGAGTTGTTATAGCTTCTTCACCGGGACATTCATCAATCGAACAGATGCGATCGAGCAGAGTCCTTCGGTCAAAAATCCGCCGCGGATGTCGCAAAAATAGCTCCAGCAGTTTGTATTCTTTAGGCGTGAGATGCACGGGTTTGCCTTGACACATGACTTCGCAATTATTCGGATCGAGCTGCAACTGACCCCAGCAGAGTACTTTGGTTAATACTGTGCTGCCTCGTCGCAGTAATGCTCGAATCCGAGCTAGCAGTTCTGATAGCTCATAGGGTTTGGTAATATAGTCATCTGCTCCTGCCTCAAAGCCTGCTATTCTATCTGCCGGATCGACCTTCCTTGTGAGCAGCAAAATAGGCTCTTGCTGATTCTGTGTCCTTAGTTGGCGACACAGATGAATTCCATTCTCATCGGGTAGCATGACATCTAGCACGATCAGGTCATACTCTGTTGCCTCAGCTAACTCTAGTGCCGATCGACTATCACTAGCGGTATCAACTGTAAACTGCTGTGCTACCAAAGAAGTGGTGAGAGCAGCTGCCATATCTCGATCATTCTCAACGATAAGCAGTTTCATAAAACCTATTTTTCAGGCAATTGAGCCAAGTATTTCAAAGGCAACCCGAAGCAAGTTATGTTTTAGAGAATGGTTTTCAGTAATTTCTCTCGCGCAGTTTCATCTTTGAGACGGGCAAAGAATTCTCAAATTTACCTAATTAGGTAACAAGCATTTTAGTGAATAAAGCTTTACAAACCAAACTCTAGCTTCAATTGTGTAACCCAAGCTTTGATTCTTTCCTCTGTTAAATCGGATTGATTATCTTCATCAAGGGCAAGACCTACAAATTTACCATCACGAACAGCTTTAGACTCGCTGAATTCATAACCTTCTGTAGGCCAATAGCCAACTGTTTCAGCACCATTTTCTGAAATTTTTTCCTCTAGAATACCGAGTGCATCTTGAAATGTATCTGGATAACCAACCTGGTCTCCAGGACCAAAATAAGCAACTTTTTTGCCCGTGAAGTCAATGTTATCTAACTCATCATAAAAATCTTCCCAATCACTTTGCAATTCTCCAACATTCCAAGTAGGACAACCAACAATGATATAGTCGTAGTTATTAAAATCACTTGGTTCAGCTTGTGAAACATCATTTAACGTTACAACACTATCACCACCAAATTCCTTCTGAATTATTTCTGATTCAGTTTGGGTATTGCCTGTTTGAGTACCAAAGAATAAACCAATTTTAGACATTTGTACTCCTTTTATAAATTTTCAAAATTATTTAAATCTACATAGTTATTAATAATTAGTTGCTAGCTATATTGGAATAAAATTTTAAGTGTAATAATTGTAAAAAGCATTGGTAAAGTAAATGTAACTTTTTTATTCTGCGTTATTTCAAAAATATTAAATTGTCTTATGTTTGAAGTGCCTTATGCTGTAATATATTCTTATATATTTTTCATTTATAAATAGGATCTCAAGTTAATGTAACAATTTTTATATTTATATAAATATAAAAATTTTAATCAAAATTACAATTAATTAATCTTAATAACACAAAATAAGTATTAATCTGTAATGCAACTAAGCTTAAATAAATTAACATAAGGCTTCATCCATCCAATGGATTGAAAATAGTTTATGCCTAATGACGTAAATTCATATTGATTTCATTTGGGTATACTCATCTGATTTAGGGTTTTAACTAAACGTGAGTTCGACGGAGCTAAAACAGGGCAGGAGGTAGTGCAGGCAAGTGTTTAGGGTAAATATCAATAGACGGTTTGTTAGGTTAAGTTAACTAACGGGACTTAAACAAAAATTAAGCCCAAATGTAGCCCAAACTGGCTTGATAAGCAGCAAATACGTCACGATTAAGAGTTAGCCAATCAAAAAAGCGAAAAGATATAGCTGTTCGGAAGGCTTCTAAAGCTTCAGTAAAACTGTTCAAAGGTTGGCATGGCGGGAAGAGTTCCTAAGAACCAGCGCCGCAAGGGACTGCGAGGCGAGTCGTCAACTTCCAGTTCACAGCAACCGTCATTTGTTGCCAGTGTGGACAGCAACGGGAATAGAAAAAAATCAGCAGCAACAAGTTAAGATGTGCGCTATTCCTCAAAATTTTGTCAACAAACTTAAACTACTGTCCCCACCAGGAATCAAACACAGGACTTACCCAAAAATCGCCATAAAGCTTAATTTATCGTTCGCGTAGCGTGCCGGAGGCATACCGCCAACGCGTTTCGCGTCTCGCAGAGAAGACGCCTTCTCTACGAGAGGCTTCCGCCAACGCGAAGCGTCTCGAAGAGAAGAAAGCCGAGAATTCATAGAGCGTGCGTAAGTCCTAAAACAGCTTAACGCTTGCCTTCAATGGCGATCGCAGTTTCCAGGAAGGCATATTTAGGCGCTTAACCATTGTTAATCTTGGTATTTGACAAAAAAGCGGAAGTAGCCCCCGCCCATTTTTCGATGCCGTTCTATCTATTTACTGAGTCTATAGCAGCAAGTCAAAAATGCTGAAGGCGCGCTCCCACTGCATCGTCTGGGGGTTCTTGAGATCGGGATCGATGATCTTGAAGGTGCGGGCAAGTGCCACACTAAGTCCACCCACGATGTCTGGAAGCCGTGCCTCGGTCTCTTTACTGTAGTCCAGGTCGAGCAGTGGTCGCGTCGTCATGTAATCCAGTATGGGCTTTAGCTCAATCTCCTCGTTGATCTCCTTGAAGTTGTGAATTCTCTCCTCCAGTCCCTTTGTAATAGGTACATCAAAAGGTTCGATGATGTCGCGCCCGTTCGCCTTCGCCGTAGCCTGGCCACGAAGGAGAAGATCGTAGGTTTTATGATTGACGAAGTCGCTGTAACGCTTAAGGTCGTTCTTGTCCACGTCTAGACCTGCCACAGTGCGGAAGAAGCGCTCGAACTTAGAAATACTGATTACTGACATGATTTAAATCCTCTTTGAGAACATTAAACAACCTCAGTGTTTAACGGTTGAATTGAGCAGATGCTAATAACCTTGAACTTATTACTGGCGGCTCTCTTCAGTCCGCTCCAATGAGGTTTTATTTCAATACAGTTCGGTTAATAGTAGCCGCACCCTTTAGCCTGTGAGATAAATCTCACAACCAATCACATTTGCAGTGCTTTGCAACTCAGCCGATATCTGCAACTATCAGTACATCCCACCATCGTACTCAATTAAACTGAACCTCAACAAAAATTCTTGTACGCCCGGGTTTTGCCATACAACTGTTTTGCAACTTCCATGATTTCCTCAGAAAGTCCTTAGATTTTTTGGTTAAGGTAATAAGCTACTGAGCAGTACCAATCAATATTTTTGACAAAAAAGGTAGGAGATATACTGCGGGGTACAGAAGAAAGATGACAAAAACTTTAGTTGTGGGTTTAAAGCCCACTCACTAATGTACCTAGTGCTTCCTGCCTTCTCAACAGGAGAATAGCCTATGGCAGCCGTATCGTTGAGTATTTCGACAGTCAAACCGTTGGGCGATCGCATCTTTATTAAGGTCGCGCAAGCGGAAGAAAAAACTGCTGGGGGAATTTTATTGCCCGACACCGCCAAAGAAAAGCCACAGATTGGAGAAGTGGTGCAAGTCGGCCCGGGGAAGCGTAATGAGGATGGATCTCGTCAGCCAATGGAAGTGAAAATTGGCGAGCGAGTTCTCTATTCCAGATATGCCGGAACCGACATTAAACTTGGTAGCGAAGAATACGTGTTGTTGTCTGAAAAAGATGTCCTGGCGATCGTGGAGTAAGCAGCTTTCAAAGGGACTGAGTATTGGGGAAAAGAGAGCAGGGGGAGCAGGGGGAGATAAAACTCCTAACTCTTGTACAGACGCGATTAATGAGCCAGCGCGTTGCGGGGGTTCCCACGCCACTTCCTTCAAGTCGGCAAAGCCGCCCAACGGAGTGGCTCCCCGTTGTAGCGACTGGCGTCGCGTCTCTATTTAGCACTACTGAAAACATCCTAATTAAAATTAACAAGGACAACATTTCTATGGCAAAGACAATTCTGTACAAGGACACGGCCCGTTGGACATTGGAAAAAGGCTTTGACGCTCTGACCGAAGCCGTCGCTGTCACCCTCGGTCCCAAAGGGCGGAATATAGTTTTGGAGAAAAAATTTGGCGCTCCTCAAATCGTCAATGATGGAGTAACTATTGCCAAAGAAATTGAACTAGAAGATCCCGCTGAGAATACCGGGATTTCCTTGCTACGTCAAGCAGCCTCCAAGACAAACGATGTCGCGGGTGACGGAACCACCACTGCAATTGTGCTGGCTCACGCGATGCTTAAAGAAGGGCTACGCAACGTTACGGCTGGTGCCGATCCCCTGACGGTGAAACGGGGGATTGATAAAGCTACAGAATTCGTCATCGAAAAAATTAAAGAACACGCCCGTCCAATTAAAGATTCTAGGGACATTGAGCAGGTTGCAACCATTTCAGCGGGTAATGACCCCGAAGTGGGTCGGATTGTGGCTGAGGCGATGGAAAGAGTGGGCAAAGAAGGTGTAATCTCTCTAGAAGAAGGCAGATCCACAACGACCGAACTGGAAGTCACTGAAGGAATGCGCTTTGATAGAGGCTACATTTCGCCTTACTTTGTGACCGATCCTGAGCGAATGGAGGCAGTGCTGGAAGAACCCCACATTTTAATCACCGATCGCAAGATTACAATGGTTCAAGATTTAGTGCCGATTCTCGAGCAAATTGCTCGCACGGGCAAACCCCTACTAATCATTGCGGATGACATTGAAAAAGAAGCCTTGGCAACTTTAGTTGTCAACCATTTGCGCGGTGTGCTGCGAGTCGCGGCGGTGAAGGCTCCCGGCTTTGGCGCTCAACGCAAAGCCATGCTGGAAGACATCGCAGCGCTCACAGGTGGTCAGGTGATTAGCGAAGATACGGGCTTGAAGCTAGAAAATGTCAGGTTAGAAATGCTTGGTAAAGCCCGGCGAGCGATCGTTACCAAAGACGACACAACCATCGTGGCAGAAGGCAACGAAGAAGCTGTCAAAGCTCGCATCGAACAAATTCGTCGCCAAATCCAAGAAGTTGAATCCTCCTACGATAAGGAAAAACTGCAACAACGGCTGGCGAAACTGGCAGGTGGTGTCGCGGTGATTAAGGTCGGTGCTGCCACCGAAACTGAACTCAAAGACCGCAAGCTACGTTTAGAAGATGCAATTAATGCCACCAAAGCCGCAGTTGAAGAAGGAATTGTGCCCGGTGGCGGTACAACAATAGCACACATTGCTCCCCAGCTTGAGGAATGGGCAAAGAGCCAAATGAAGGATGAAGAGTTGACGGGCACTATGATTGTGGCTCGCGCCCTTTATGCTCCACTACGTCGCATTGCTGATAATGCTGGTGCTAATGGTGCGGTGATTGTGGAGCGCGTCCGTGAACTGCCCTTTGATGAGGGATACGATGCCGTTGCTAATAAATTTGTGAATATGTTCGAGGCGGGCATTGTCGATCCAGCGAAGGTGACTCGTAGTGCTTTGCAGAATGCTGCATCTATTGGTGGTATGGTGCTGACCACTGAGGGTGTTGTGGTAGAAAAACCTGACAAGCAGGCGAAAGCGCCAGCTGGTGTCGGCCCTGGCCCTGGCGAAGGCTTCGATTATTGAGGAGACTGGGTATTGGCGAGCCAGTCGCGTGCAAAGAGAAGTGCAGTCTTTGGGAGACACTGCGTTGCGGTGAGGCAGTCGCAGTCTTGGCGGTTTCCGCCGATTGCGAACTGCCGAACCCGTTCGCTGAAAGCGTTCCCGAAGGGTAGGGAGGTTCCCTCCGTTGTAGCAAGTGTCGTCTTTGCTCAAGTGGAGCAACTTCGGAGGGTTTCCCCCGTTGAGCGAACTGGCATGACTAAGAAAGGTTAAAGGAAAGTTATTTGTTTTTCCCCTTACAATTTTGCCTTGTCCCAATCCCCAATCATCATAATTTCCTCAGAAAGCCCTTAGATTTCTTCTTTATAGTGTCAACAGAGTTCAGCACTGGCATGATAGCAACGCTGTTTCAGCGACTGACAAAACCCAGTCTAATGCAGAATTCTAAACACTCAAGTATAGATCATCAGGAGACTTAAATTTATGGCACTCGTTCGTTGGGAACCTTTCCGAGAAGTTGAAAGTTTGCAGCGGCAGTTAAACCGCTTGTTTGATGAAATAGCACCGACAGGTCGTAGAGAAGAGGAAGGCATTGCCTTTATTCCCTCCGCAGAGATTCAAGAAACCCCCGATGCGGTTCATCTCAAGGTAGAAATTCCCGGTGTAGACCCCAAAGACTTAGATGTGCAGGTATCGCCAGAGGCAGTGTCTATTTCCGGTGAGCGGAAATCAGAAATCAAAACGGAAGAAAGAGGCATCACCCGCACCGAATTCCGCTATGGCAGGTTTCAGCGCGTAATTCCGTTGCCTACCCGTGTCCAGCACGATCAGGTGCAAGCAGAATACAAAGATGGCATTCTCAAGCTGAGGCTGCCCAAGGCTGAAGAAGATAGGAACAAGGTTGTGAAAGTAAACTTAGGTGACGGGCACAGGGGCAACGGGCAAGGGCAGTGACGCAATGTTTCCTAAAGCACTCCCTTAAGAGCAGGAGGTGACAACATGATCACAACAGCAACAGGCGAACTTAGCCTCCCAGTTAGCGATCGCGACCATATCCGAGGGCCAAAAAACGCACCCGTCACCCTCGTGGAATACGGCGACTATGAGTGTCCCTATTGCGGTCGTGCCCATTTCATCGTCAAAGAACTCCAGCAGTTGACTGGGGATCTCATGCGCTTTGTCTACCGCCACTTCCCGTTAATCAGTATGCATCCCCACGCCGAGCAGGCAGCAGAAGCAGCAGAGGCAGCTGGGGCGCAAGGTAAGTTCTGGGAGATGCACAACCATCTCTTTGAACATCAACAGGCGCTCGATCGCAAACATCTAATAGAATATGCCGCTAACCTCGGTCTTGATGTGCCTCGGTTTAGTCACGAACTCGCCGAGCACGCCCACGCAGCCAAGATACGCGAAGACTTACTCAGCGGAATCCAGAGCGGGGTCAACGGCACGCCGACTTTTTTCATCAACGGTGTGCGCCACGATGGCTCTTACGACCTCCGCTCATTGTTAGCCGCGATTCAAAACGCAGCCGAATCCTGAGTGCTAAGGAGCCAGAGGGCAGAAGGTTCAAGGATAGATTCTTCCCTCTGCCAAAAGGTCGCAAGCCCACGCCAGTTTGCTCAAGTCGGGAAACCCTTACTTTCAGAAGCCGTTGTTAAATCCCCTAAATTTATTTATGGGGATTCCCCTTCTGCCCTCTGCCTTCTTAATACCATTTATTCAACTTGTCCTGAATCCAGACTCTTAATTTTTTATCTTAATCTTTGAAGGAGGTTGCTAACGATGGCAAAAATCGTTGGTATTGATTTAGGAACTACAAATTCCTGTATAGCCGTAATGGAGGGCGGACAACCCATCGTTATTCCGAACACAGAAGGCGGTCGCACAACTCCGTCTGTGGTTGCCTACACCAAGAAGGGCGAAAAACTTGTCGGGCAAATTGCCAAGCGCCAGGGTGTAATGAACCCAGAAAACACCTTTTATTCCGTTAAGCGGTTCATCGGGCGCAGGTATGATGAAGTCACCCAAGAGGCAAAACAAGTTACTTACAAAGTGGTACGTGACAGTAATGGCAACGTCAAGCTACACTGTCCCGCTCTGAACAAGGAATTTTCACCCGAAGAAATCTCGGCTGAGGTAGTCCGCAAGCTGATAGATGATGCCAGCACATATCTGGGGGAACCAGTGAGGCAAGCGGTAATTACCACCCCTGCCTATTTCAATGACTCTCAACGGCAGGCTACCAAAGATGCCGGTAGAATTGCCGGGATTGAAGTTCTGCGAATTATCAACGAGCCAACGGCGGCTGCCCTCGCTTACGGACTTGACAAGAAAACTAACGAAACTATCTTGGTATTTGACTTAGGCGGTGGGACGTTTGATGTGTCTATCCTAGAAGTGGGTGATGGTGTGTTTGAAGTGAAAGCTACCAGTGGCGACACCCACTTGGGCGGTGATGACTTTGATAAGAGAATCGTAGACTGGCTAGCAACCGAATTCCAGCGTAACGAAGGCATCGACCTCCGTAAAGACAAACAAGCCCTGCAACGCCTCACCGAAGCAGCAGAAAAAGCCAAAATTGAACTGTCAGGCGCAACACAGACGAACATTAACTTACCTTTTATTACTGCAACCCCGGAAGGCCCGAAACATCTAGATATGACCTTAACGCGGGTACAGTTCGAGCAAATGTGCGCCGACTTGTTCGATCGCAGCCGCATTCCTGTCGAACAAGCTCTGCGCGATGCTAAATTGAGTCCCGCAGATATTGACGAAGTAATCCTAGTGGGTGGTGCAACTCGAATGCCGGCTGTCCAGCAACTGGTACGGCAGATAATAGGCAAAGACCCGCACCAGGGTGTCAACCCGGATGAAGTCGTAGCAGTGGGTGCAGCGATTCAGGCGGGTGTGCTTGGGGGTGAGGTAAAAGACGTACTGCTCCTAGATGTTACGCCATTGTCGCTGGGTGTTGAAACTCTAGGTGGTGTGACGACCAAGATTATTCCGCGCAATACCACTGTCCCAGTGAAGAAGTCTGAGGTGTTCTCAACGGCGG
The DNA here is from genome assembly GCA_003326215.1 of Nostoc minutum NIES-26. Taxonomy (GTDB): domain Bacteria; phylum Cyanobacteriota; class Cyanobacteriia; order Cyanobacteriales; family Nostocaceae; genus Dendronalium; species Dendronalium minutum. Next base: position 10,542 of record LXQD01000312.1, read on the forward strand.
CTGACGCACAAACAAACGTAGAAATCCATGTTCTGCAAGGTGAACGCGAAATGGCATCCGACAACAAGAGCCTGGGAACCTTCCGACTAGATGGGATTCCTCCAGCTCCCAGAGGTATGCCACAGATCGAAGTTACCTTTGACATTGATGCTAACGGGATTCTGTCAGCAACTGCCAGAGAAAAAGCCACAGGTAAAGAACAGTCCATTAGCATCACAGGCGCGTCTACCCTCGATAAATCTGAAGTAGAACGGATGGTGAAAGAAGCCGATCGCAATGCGGAAGAAGACCGTAGACGGCGCGAACAAATCGATACCAAAAACATGGCAGATTCTGTTGCCTATCAAGCCGAGAAACAACTTCAAGATTTGGGCGACAAAGTGCCACCAGCAGACAAGTCCCGCGTGGAAGGCTTAATTCGAGACTTGCGTCAGGCAATTGAGCAGAACAACATCGATCGCATGAAGTCCCTCACCAACGAAATTCAACAAGCCCTGATGCAAATCGGCACTGCGGTCTACTCACAAGCAGGTGCATCTCCAAATGGTGGTACTTCTACAGACCGTCAAGGCGGCGGTGAAGATGTCATCGATGCAGACTTTGTAGAACAAAAGTAACAAGACGCAGCGAGCAGTCCGTTGCTCTTCCAGAGTTAAAGGAACTGCTTGAGCGAGCCTGCGTGCGTTACCCAGAGGGTGACGCAGTGAAATTATCAAATACTCTCTTCCTATCCCCGCGTCCTTAAATCTGCGCCACATTTCGTGATGTTATCTAGTTTTTTAATTTGGAGTAATTTTTATGACTTCTACATCTGAAAAAACCGCCCTCAAAAGTGTCTCTGCTATCTTCAAAGATGAGAAGAAGATGCAAGAAGTGGTTGAGCGTCTAATCGATCGCGGCGTTCCCAAAGATAACATTTCGATTATTGGTCGCGACTTCCACGCCGAAACTCGTATCTCCGGATTTGTGACTAAACAAGATGTGATCTTGGATGGACTCGCCACCGGAGCGATTTTTGGATCGCTGTTTGGTTCTCTATTGGCTTTACTTACGGGTGTGGGTGTGTTGTTCATTCCCTTTTTGGGAACCGTAGTAGCAGCAGGCCCTTTGGGAGCAGCATTATTAGGAGCGGCAGGCGGTGCTTTATATGGTTCCTTGGGAGCAGGCATTGGAGCTGCCTTAATGGCAATGGGTATGCCGGAGGACAAAGCTACTATTTACGAAACACGCCTGAAAGCAGGTGAGTTTTTACTGGTCGCGGAAGTGCCACAAGAACAAGCAGACGAAGTTGTCTCACTGTTAGAAAGTGCGGGTGCGGAAGAAGTCGCTATCACTGACATGAAGATTCCCCGTCAACCAAAAGGTGAACTGGCAGATAATGAGCAGATTTCACCAGAAATTAGAGCAAATCTGTCGGACGACGCGCAAAAAACTTTTGTTGATACCTACAATCGGTCGTTCAGAGAAGCTAATGGAAAAGATAATGCCTTGACGAAGGCTTGGGATCGGGTCAAACAGGTGTTCGATCGCGACGAAAAAGGTACTTATTCCAGGTCTAAAGTCAGATCGTAAATTTCCAGAGTTGCGATCACCTACGGTGGGACGTAGCCCATCGCGACGAACAAGGCACTTATTCCAGTCTCAAAACAACTTAAAAACCTAGGAGAACCATCATGAACTGATATCACCGACTCCTTAAAGGGCTGCAAGTTTTGATCGTGGGCTTTCTTTTTTCCTCCCTTGAGTACTTATGGCACCCAATGCGATGTTGTTGCGCCCCGTGAAACTAGCTGAGGGGGCCTGAAATGAAATTTAGTAGTTCAAACCATAGAAAGAGGATGAACAAGCTATGGTAAGCAATCGTGGAGTAGTCTATATGGGTCCTCGGAAAGTCGAGGTTCAAAGTATCGACTTCCCAAAACTAGTTGACCCTCGTGGCAAGAAGTGCGAGCACGGTGTCATTCTCAAGGTGGTCACCACGAACATCTGCGGTAGCGACCAGCACATCTACCGGGGCCGCTTCGCCGCTCCAGAGGGGATGACGCTGGGTCATGAGATTACTGGTGAGGTCGTCGAGGTGGGCCGGGACGTGGAGTTTATTAAGGTCGGCGATCTCGTCTCGGTTCCATTTAACGTCGCCTGCGGCCGCTGCCGCAACTGCAAGGAGCGGCACACCGACATTTGCATGAACACCAACCCTGACTTCCCGTGCGGAGCCTACGGCTTCAACCTGGGCGGCTGGCCAGGCGGGCAGACCGAGTACCACATGGTCCCCTACGCTGACTTCCAACTGCTGAAGTTCCCCGACAAGGACCAGGCGATGGAGCGCATCCATGACCTCACCCTCCTCTCGGACATCCTGCCCACGGGCTACCATGGGTGTGTCATTGCGGGAGTTGGAACGGGATCCACGGTGTACATTGCAGGGGCAGGACCGGTGGGTCGGTGTGCCGCCGCCAGCGCCCGCCTCCTAGGGGCCTCCGCCATCATCGTCGGGGACGTGAACCAGACCCGATTGCAGCTGGTGAAGAAGTCGGGTTACGAGACTGTGGACCTGACGCAAGACGTGCCACTGGCCGATCAGATCGAGTCGATCCTTGGCGTTCGCGAAGTGGACTGCGGGGTGGACGCCGTGGGGTTTGAAGCCCACGGCCATGGGAAAGACGCTGCCGAGCAGCCGGAGGCTGTATTGAACGACCTGATGTCGGTGGTTCGCTTCGGCGGGGGAATGGGCATCCCTGGCATTTACACTAGCCCCGACCTCGGTGGTCCCACGGACCTGGCTAAGCAGGGGAAGTTGATCCTCGACTTCGGCAAGGCATGGATCAAGTCGCAGTTCGCCATGTGGGGGCAGTGCCCGGTGATGAAGTACCACCGACTCCTGATGCAGGCCATCCTCGGGGGCCGGATGGACTACCTGAGCGAGGTCACAAACATCGAGTTCATCTCGCTCGACCAAGCACCAGAGGCGTACCGGACATTCGACCAAGGGGCACCGAAAAAGTTCGTCATCGACCCGCACAACAGCACCAAGAAAGCTGCATAGAGCAGGATCATCCTGTGGCAGAAGCAGGTGTTAGAGCCTTTGAAATGAAGTTTAGCAGTTTTAAACCATGAGAGTAGCTCAAAGGATAAACAACCATGACAACTGCAACCGCAACCCGAACTGACGAGGAAATCCAAAAGGATGTGCTGAATGAGTTGAAGTGGGATCCCCGCGTCCAGTCTACCGAAATCGGCGTGGCCGTCAAAGACGGTGTTGTTACGCTCACAGGCTGGGTCGATTCCTTTTACAAGCGCTGGGCTGCCGGAGAAGCTGCCCACCGCGTCCGTGGCGTACTGGCTGTGGCCAACGACATCGAGGTTCGGCTGCCGGTCTCTGCCGAGCGCACTGACGCCGACATTGCCGCAGCCGCCATTCATGCGCTGGAGTGGGATGTCGGCGTGTCCATCGATAATCTCGACGTCACGGTCTCCAAGGGCTGGGTCACGCTCAGGGGTGTGGTCGAGTGGGAGTACCAGAAGCACGATGCCGAGCGGGTTGTCCGCCGCCTGAAAGGCGTCAAGGGGGTGGCCAACTTGCTGACCATCAAGCCCCGCGTGTCGCCGTCTGAACTCAAGCAGAAAATTGAGCAGGCGCTGGTACGCAGCGCGGAGACCGACGCGCAGCGGATCACGGTCGAGGTGGAGGGGAGCAAGGTCATCCTGAGGGGGGCGGTGCGCTCCTGGGCTGAGAAGCAAGAGGCGGAGCGGGCAGCGTGGTCGGCACCAGGAATCACCTCAGTGGAAAACCGGATCACGATCTCGCCCTAAGCCTGACCGTCAGAACGGCCGCCTCTACTGTCATCGAAGCAGGCACAAAGGTATGGTGGAACACAGAATCAAGTCACTATGCAGAAATCACGAGCATCAGCGGAGTCGGACACCCAGCGGATTGAAGCGTTTAGCGATGGCGTGTTTGCCATTGCCATCACGCTGCTGATACTGGAAATTCGCGTGCCACAGTTGAACTCTACGGAGGGAACAACCAACACACTAAGTCTTGCCTCAGCATTATTCGTATTGTGGCCGTCCTACTTCGCCTACATTTTCAGCTTCGTGGTAATTGGAATTTTCTGGGTAAATCATCACTACGTCTTCCAACTCTACGAACGGAGTGATCAAGTATTTAAGCTGTTCAACCTCTTGTTTCTGATGTGTATTTCGTTTCTGCCGTTTCCAACGGCGGTCGTGGCTAGATGCATTACTGACGCACAGCAGCTGCAAACCGTAGTCGTTTTGTATGCGTTGGTATTGTTCTTATCAGTGTTGACATGGCTGCTCATCTGGCTATATGCCAGCCGCAATCATCGATTGCTGAACAGAAATCTCGACGGTCGATTCATCGCTTACCTCACCCGCATGTACATATTAACTAGCGTGTTGTACTTCTTAGCGCTTGTGCTGTCGTTGTGGAACGGTATCGCCGGATTGGTGTTATGCGTGGGATTGACATTACTATACACGCTGCCGCCGAAAAAGCCAGTGTATCGTAGCGGCGCATAAACGTGAGATCTCCTGAGGACATCAGGAACGAGCCTGAGGATGGAGAGTGAGGATCGCATCGGCGCGTTCGCGCAGCGTACACAGAGTGTAATCGCGCAGTGTACACGAAGTGTAATTGCTAACTTCAAAAGAAAAGAATCTAGTCAGGAGAACAAGCATGGAACAGCGTCGGTTTGGTTCCACAAAGCGTGAGGTCGCGGTGATCGGTCAAGGGACTTGGTACATCGATCGCTGCGATCGCGCCTCCGCAATCGCCACGCTGCGTCGAGGTCTCAATCTCGGCATGACCCATATTGACACCGCCGAGATGTACGGCATCGCCGAGGAAGTGGTCGCCGAGGCGATCGTCGGGCGACGCGATGAGGTCTTCCTGGTCTCTAAGGTACTTCCCGAGAATGCCTCTCGGCGCGGGACGATGGCGGCTTGCGAGAAGTCGCTTGCTCGCCTCAAAACTGATCGACTGGACTGCTACCTCTTGCACTGGCGCAGTCAGCACCCGTTGGAGGACACAATTGCCGCCTTCGAGCAGCTTCAGCACGAGGGGAAGATTCTCTCCTGGGGAGTGAGCAACTTCGATCTGCCCGACCTTGAAGAGGCCCGGGCGATCGCCGGCGAGGGTCGTTTCGTCTGCAACCAGGTTCTTTACCATTTGAAAGAGCGCGCGATCGAGCATACCGTGATTCCTTGGTGTGAGAAGCATGGCGTCGCCGTGGTCGCCTACAGCCCGTTCGGTCACGGGCACTTCCCAGATCCGCACACGACCGGAGGCCGCGTGCTGCAGGAAATCGCCGCCGCGCACAACGCGACCCCTCGTCAGGTTGCGCTTCGGTTCCTAGTACGGCGGCCCTCGCTCTTCGCAATCCCCAAGGCCTCTAGCCCCGAGCACGCAGCCGAAAACGCCGGGGCTGGGGAGCTCCAGTTGACGGAAGCCGAGCTTGATCGGATCGATAAAGCTTTCCCGCCCGGTCCCCGTCCCCACGTGCTTCCAATGCTGTAACTCGCCTGCAACCAATGAAGAGGCAAGGGAGCAGTCCGAGTGGAGCAGGGGAGAAGCCTCTGGTACAAGACCAAAGGAAAAACTAATGGGCTAGTGAAGGCTTAGAAGTAGATCGAACAATTGTTTGATCGCAATGAAAAAAACACCTATTCCAAACCCAAAACAAATTAACAAACAAGGAGAAGATTATGAACTCTACGACATTGAATCAGCCCAATCCTCAATCTCAGCAGGAGATTGAACAGGAGAGGCAAAAGGCAACGAATGAGGCTCAAAGTTCCCTAGATCAGGACGCAATCGCCGCGCTCGAAGAAACTCGCAATGCAATCAACGCCATTGACCAGGGAAATACTCAAGAAGCACTTCAAGCTCTGGAACGGGCAACTGGAAAACTTGATATTCTCCTGGCACGCTACCCTGAACTGGCTCTGGTTCCTGTGTCAACTCAGATAACCATTATCGATCTTGCCCCTCGGGATTTTGATTTGATTGAGCCAATTCGCGATGAAGCTAAGAGGGCTGTGAATGAGGAAGATTTTCCGACTGGGCGTGCACTGTTGCACAACCTAGTGAGCGAGATTCGCACATCAAGCGTCAATCTGCCACTTGAGACGTATCCTGATGCCATGAAGGAGGCCGCCCGATTGTTGCATCAAGGGAGAACCGATGAAGCCAGAGCGGTAATGCAACTGGCACTCTCAACTCTGGTGGTGAGAGAACAATCTCGACCCATTCCACTGATTAATGCCCTTACTGAACTAGCTGCTGCAATGGCTTTAGCCGCTCAGGGACAGGATCAACAGAATCAGGATCAGCAAAATCGGGACCAAGTACTGCGGTTGCTGGAAGATGCTCGCACCCAACTCAAGCTGGCGAGAGAACTGGGCTATGCTAGACGCGATCCCGAGTACAAAGAACTTGACCGGGCAATCAGAGACATTGAGCGGCAAATCAGGGCAAAGGAGAAAACAGAAAGTCCATTTGCCAAACTCCGGGAAAAGTTCTCTAGTTTCTTCAACCGGGTGTCCAGAGTCAACAGACCATCTCATGAAAGTCAGCAAACCCAAAGTCAGCAAACAGCTAATGCTTGATTGGGTTTAAACCTATCAAGGTGAGGGTTAGCCATGCTGCAACCCTGATCAACAGTGGCAACTTGCAAAACACCGATTTGGATAAGGTTTCCAAATCGGCAACAATTCTCTACAGCACGCTTGTGACCAAAGAAAGGGTATAAGGGTGTGGGGGAGCCACTGCGGTGGTGTTAGCGTAGCGGTAGCGACGCAGGAGCGTTGGCAGTCCGGTCTTGGGGGTTCTCCCCCAATCCCCACTTCGTGGGGGCCCCGAGTCCCCCAGAAGGAACTGCCGAAAGGGTTTCCCGGCATAAAGGAGCTAGTGCGGTGGACGGGTTTCCCGGCATAAAGCACCTAGCGTCGGGCTAAGCGCGTTGTAGCGACTGGCATCAAGTGGCGTTGTAGGGGAAAACCTGAATAATCCTTAGACCCAAAAAGGTACAGATGTTTGATCGCGACGAAAAAGGCATCTATCCCAGGCGCAAAGCAAGTTTACAAACCAGGAGAATAATCATGAACCGATATCACAGATTCTTTAGAGGGCTGCAAGTCCTGCTCGTGGGTATTCTTTTCTCCTCGCTTTTATTCATCGCTCCCGTTCATGCGGTTAGTTCTGCTGCGGTATCTCCTGAAACATTGAATCAGCTTGATACTAGTCTTCAGCAGGAGATTGAAAAGGAGAGGCAACAGGCAACAGCTGAGGCTGAAAGTAAACTGGATCGAGAAGCGATCGCCGCAATCGAAGAAACTAAAAAAGCGATCGCTGCCATTGAGCGGGGAAAGACGAATGAAGCAATTGCTGCCCTAGAACGAGCAACTGGAAAAATTGACATACTGGTGGCACAATACCCTAAACTAGCTCTAATTCCGGTGGCGGCTCAGGTAGCGATAATCGATTTTGCCCCTCAGGATTTTAATTTGGTTGAGCGAATTCGCAAACAAGTTAAGGCTGTTGTGATTGCAGAAGATTTTCCGGCGGCTCGCGAACTGTTGAACAACCTGATAAGCGAGATTCGCACAGCAATCGTCAATCTGCCATTAGAGAGATATCCAGATGCAACAAAGCAGGCAGCTCGGTTGTTGAACGAAGGCAAAATTGATGAAGCCAAAGGCGTGCTGCAACTTGCGCTCTCAACTTTAGTGGTGACAGAACAAGCTCGACCCCTGCCGCTAATCAAAGCCCATACCGATCTAGTGACTGCGGTTACTTTAGCACAGAAGGATCGTGACGCAGCACAGAGGTTGCTAGAAGATGCTCGTGCCCAACTCAAGTTAGCTCAAGAACTAGGATATGCCAGAGGCGATCGCGAGTATGCAGCATTTGACAAAGCAATTAAAAATCTAGAGCGGCAAGTTAAGGCACGTGAGAACACAGCAGGCGCATTTGCCAAGCTTCAAGAACAATTCTCTAGTTTCTTCAACCGAGTATCCGAAGTCGTTAAACCAGATGATTCCTCAAATAGGGCAGAAGCCAGGAGACGCGATTAATCCAAGTCTTTCCAAGAATTAAAAGTAGAGACGCGATTAATCGCGTCTCTATAAGAGTGAGGAGTTTTATCTCCCCCTGCCCCTCTGCCCACCCGTCCCATCGCGTTAATCTCAAGAGGTGCTGATGGTTGCAGCAACCGATTTCAAAGATTATTACGAAATTCTGGGTGTCAGTAAGAACGCCACTCCGGAGGATATCAAAAAAGCCTACCGGAAATTGGCACGGAAACATCACCCGGACTTAAATCCTAACGATAAGCAAGCCGAAGCGCGGTTCAAAGAAATTAACGAAGCTAATGAAGTGCTGTCCGACCCGGAAAAACGTCAGAAGTATGACCAGTATGGTCAGTACTGGCAACAGGCTGCGGCGGGTGCACCTCCACCCACAGGGGCGGGTACACCAGGTTATGACTTTAGCCAGTATGGCAACTTTAATGATTTTATTGATGAATTGCTGGGAGGGTTAGGTCGCGGTGGCGGTCGTACAAGGCAGCGCACAGCTAATTATCGCACTACAAGAAGACCAGAAGGATTCCGGGAATACGCCGACTTTGGCTATGGAGAAGACCCCTTCGGCCGCTTCACTGATGTTCCCGCACAGGATACAGAAGCGGCGATCGCGCTCACTTTTTCTGAAGCGTTTCACGGTACACAGAAGCGGCTACAAATTGATGGGGAAACCATCACTGTTCGTATTCCGCCGGGTGCGAAACCGGGAAGCCGCATTCGGGTAAAAGGCAAAGGACAGATGAGTCCTTTTAGTCAGCAACGCGGCGATTTGTATCTGACAATTGAATTATTGCCCCATCCTTTCTTCAAATTTGAGGGCGACAATCTTGCTTGCGAAGTACCTGTCAGCCCAGAGGAAGCTGTACTTGGCGCACAAATAGATGTTCCTACGCCCGATGGCAAGGTAACGATGACGATTCCGGCTGGCGTGGATTCCGGTCAAGCACTGCGGCTACGTGGCAAGGGCTGGCGCGATCCAAAAGGCAATCGTACCGCTTTGATCGTGCGGTTAAAAATTGTGACACCCAAAGATTTGAGTCCCCAAGAAAGAGAGTGCTATGAAAAATTGCGGCAGGTCAGTAGCTTTAATTCCCGTCAAGGCTTAACGGAGGTGCGGTTATGAGTTCTAACCTGAGTTTGTCTTGCGTGGTGTGGTCAGAAACAGGCGATCGCCTCTATAGTTTCGAGCAAGCCGCCTACCTCACCCAAACCTCGGTTTTATTGCTAGAACGATTTGCCCGCCTGGGACTAATTGAACCTGTAGGAATCATGCTGCGCCCACAGGATATCTTTCGCGTTGTGCAGATTCAAAGGTTGCACCGCGATCTGAACTTGAATTGGGTCGGAGCAGCAATGGTGCTAGATATGGTAACTGAAATTGACCAACTCAAGGCGCAACTGCGCGCCTACCGTGCTGAATTACAAATTCGTAATTAAGAGCGTTAACAAAATAATTTATTTCTCAGCTAAGGGGCACGATTATGCAACCAACCAATCCTGAGCAATTTACCGAAAAAGCCTGGGAAGCCCTTGTTCGTACTCCCGAAATTGCCAAGCAGTTTCAGCATCAGCAGATTGAGAGCGAACATTTGATGCTAGCGCTACTGGAACAGGAAGGACTCGCCAGTTCTATTTTCAACAAAGCTGGGGTGAATGTTCAAAAACTCCACGAGCGCACTATCAACTTCATCAACCGTCAGCCTAAAGTATCGGGGGCTAGCAGTGGTTCGGTATACATCGGACACAGTTTAGAGACGCTGCTCGATCGCGCCGAACAATACCGCAAAGAGTTTGGTGATGAATATATTTCTATTGAACATTTAATACTTGCCTTTGCCAAAGACGATCGCTTTGGTAAAGGGTTGTTTCAAGAATTGGGACTGGATGAAAAAAAACTCCGCAACATCATTCAACAGATTCGAGGGAGTCAAAAAGTGACAGATCAAAACCCGGAAGTTAAATATGAAGCGCTAGAAAAATACGGACGCGATTTAACCCAATTGGCACGTGAGGGCATACTCGACCCAGTGATTGGACGAGATGAAGAAATTCGCCGCACGATTCAAATCCTTTCTCGTCGGACTAAAAATAACCCCGTGCTGATTGGTGAACCCGGTGTCGGTAAAACGGCAATTGTAGAAGGATTAGCGCAGCGCATTATCAGTGGTGATGTCCCGGAATCATTGCGCGATCGCAAACTAATAGCTTTAGACATGGGTGCGTTAATTGCCGGAGCCAAATACCGGGGAGAATTTGAAGAACGCCTGAAAGCTGTCTTAAAAGAAATCCAAGAAGCACAGGGACAAATCGTCTTGTTCATTGACGAAATTCACACTGTAGTTGGTGCGGGTGCAACGCAAGGATCGATGGATGCTAGCAACTTGCTCAAGCCGATGCTCGCTCGCGGCGAACTGCGCTGTATTGGTGCCACCACGCTAGATGAATACCGCAAGTACATTGAAAAAGATGCGGCTTTGGAACGTCGTTTTCAGCAGGTGTATGTCGATCAGCCCAGTGTGGAAGATACCATCTCAATTCTGCGCGGTTTGAAAGAGCGCTACGAGTTACACCACGGCGTGAAGATTTCTGATAGTGCGTTAGTTGCGGCAGCTACTGTGTCTGCGAGATATATTAGCGATCGCTTCCTACCCGACAAAGCGATTGATTTGGTGGATGAATCTGCGGCTAAACTAAAAATGGAAATTACTTCCAAACCAGAAGAATTAGACGAAATCGATCGCAAAATTCTGCAACTGGAAATGGAGCGGCTGTCACTGCAAAAAGAAACAGACAGTGCTTCCAGAGAGCGGTTAGAACGCATAGAGAGAGAACTTGCAGAGTTAAAAGAACGGCAAGTTGCTCTCAATGCTCAATGGCAGGCAGAGAAGCAAATTATCGATCGCATTCGCCAAATTAGACAAGAGATTGAGCGTGTCAACGTAGAAATTCAGCAAGCCGAACGCGATTACGACCTCAACCGGGCAGCGGAACTGAAATACAGCAAACTCACTGAGCTGCAACGACAACTAAAAGAAGCCGAAGCGCGACTAGCCCAAATCCAGACTAACGGTAAATCTCTGTTGCGCGAAGAAGTCACCGAAGCTGACATTGCCGAAATTATCTCCAAGTGGTCGGGTATTCCGGTGAGCAGACTGGTTGAATCGGAAATGCAAAAACTCTTGCATCTGGAAGAAGAGCTACATAAACGTGTGATTGGTCAGGACGAAGCTGTAAGAGCTGCTGCCGATGCAATTCAACGTTCCCGTGCTGGGTTGGCAGACCCGAATCGTCCCATTGCCAGCTTTATTTTCTTAGGCCCGACCGGGGTGGGAAAAACAGAACTGGCAAAAGCTTTAGCGGAATATCTGTTTGATACCGAAGATGCACTGGTGCGGATCGATATGTCCGAATACATGGAGAAACACGCTGTTGCCCGTCTCATCGGTGCGCCTCCAGGTTACGTGGGCTATGAAGAAGGCGGACAACTCACCGAGGCGATTCGCCGCCGACCTTATTCTGTAATTCTGTTTGATGAAATTGAGAAGGCTCATCCTGATGTATTCAACGTCCTGCTGCAAATCCTGGATGATGGTCGCCTAACTGATTCTCAGGGACGCACAGTAGATTTTAAAAATACGATCGCGATTATGACCAGCAATATTGGTTCAATATACATTTTGGATGTGGCAGGAGACGATAGCAAGTACGAACAAATGCGCGATCGCGTCATGGAAGCAGTTCGAGAAAGTTTCCGCCCCGAATTTCTCAACCGCATTGATGAAATCATTATCTTCCATAGCTTGCGGAAGGACGAGTTGCGCGAAATTGTCAAACTACAAGTGCAGCGTTTAGAGGAGCGACTGCGCGAGCGTAAACTCTCGCTCAAAATCTCCGACGAGGCTCTCGATTGGATTGTTCAGGTCGGTTATGACCCAGTTTACGGCGCTCGTCCCCTGAAGCGGGCGATTCAGCGAGAACTAGAAACTCCGATTGCTAAAGCGATTCTACGCGGCGAGTTCCACGAAGGCGACACAATCTACGTCCATGTGGAACACGAACGACTGGTGTTGAAGCGCTTATCACCTGAACTGGTCAATGCTTAGAGGGGGCAGAGGAGTACAAGGGAGAGATGAAGAAGGCAGAAGTACGAGGGCAGAGGGCAGAAGGTTTTATTTAAAAGGGGATTCAAACCCCTCCTAAATAAGAGCCACCAAATTTTTAATTTGGTGGGGGTCTTGAACCCTTACTCCTTCCAGTCGTAGGCAAAGAGCAGGAAGTAGAATTCCCTTCTGCCTTCTGCCCTTCGGGTTCAGCAGTTCTCAATCGACGCAAAGCGCCAAGACTGAGACTGCTTCACCTCCTGCCCTCTGCCTTTCTTGATAACTCTTGGAAAACTTGGGTTAATCGCGTCTCTCTTTCAATATTTAACAACATATCAAAACATTTTTGGAAAAGCTATGACTTCTGAAGATTTTAGAGAAACCAGAACAAATTCAGCATTGGCAATTGTCTTAGGTGTTTTGATGGTTCTGCTAGGAATTGCAGCGATCGCAGAACCATTTGTTGCCACTATTGCCATCACAATCGTATTCTCCTGGACTTTAATTATTGCTGGCATCGTCCGAATTGTTCATGCATTTCAATCACGTCACAAACGAGGCTTCTGGACAACACTAGTAGTTGGTGTTCTATACGTAATTGGTGGGATTCTGCTGCTTAGCAACATCTTTGGTGCTGCGCTCTCTCTCACCTTAGCTTTTGGATTGATCATTTTTATTGAGGGTGTATTGGAGGTGATTGCAGCATTTCAAATGCGTCCAGATCCAAACTGGAGTTGGGTACTATTTAGCGGTATCATGGCTATTATTCTAGGGATTTTGATTCTGTATCAATGGCCTGTCAGCACAGTTTGGGTATTGGGAGTATTTGTAGGGATTAATTTTTTGTTGACGGGTGTTTGGATGATCATGCTTTCATTAGCTTCTCGTAGTCTTCCTGACCATAGGGCAAGAGTTTAAAGCAGTTATCAGTTATCAAAGTTTGAGTTGGAGATTTAGACCCCAACTCAAACGTAGCACGCAATAGTGGTGAGGAACTTTGACTCCCAACTGAAAAACAGTTTACTGTTAACTATTTACTAATTTGTTGAAATAACTTTCGGTTTTATTGGTGAGCTAGTGCTGCCTCACTGAAATAAGGATAATATGATTACAACAGATAACAAGCACGCTGTTGGAGTATTTACTAACCGTAAAGCAGTGGAGCAATCAGTTAATGAATTGAAAGCTTCAAGCTTTCCAATGGAAAAAGTTGCGATTTTTGCAAGATTTGCAGATCGCATAAATTCTATTGGCGAAGTATCAGTCAGTTCGCGTATCAACAATCAAAGTGTAGATACAACTGGAGCAGTTGGTGACGCTTTAACTACAAGTTTTTGGGGAAGCGTATTAGTTGGTCTTAGCAGTTTGGTACTTCCTGGCGGTATTGGAGTAATAATTGCAGTCGGTTCGGTTGGAACAGCATTCATTATTAGTGTAGCGGGTGTTGCAGTTAGTACTATAGCCACAAATCATTTAGTAAAGGTGCTAGCTAGTTTAGGTATTCCTGAAGACCGAGCTAGACGTTATTGCGATCGCATCCAGTGCTGTGAATATTTACTAGTACTAAAAGGCAAAGATGAGGAGATTCAAAATGCTGAAGTCATTTTGAAGAAGCATCATATTAACTATTGGGGTATCTATGAGCTACCACAGGTTTAAATAAGCCTTCTTGGGTGGCCGCCGAGATACGGATACCGTTGGCGAAATATTGCTTAACAAAAAAAACGGTGGATTTACCGTGTATTACTTGGAGAAGTATAGATATCCCTTTCCGTGTGTTACACGGGAGAAAAAAATTAAGTTAGCTGCCTCAATAATCAATAAACTAGAAGGAATACCTGTGGAGGCAGTATATGTGCTTATATCCCGAAGAACTTCCTCCTATTCCTGATGAAACGGTACGTGTAGCCAAAGCCGCGTTCCTCAAAGGTAATTTATATATGCGACTGCGTGATGAACTTGGAGTCTTTTATAAGGATGAAGATTTCGCATCACTGTATCCACAACGGGGTCAGCCAGGGCAAGCACCTTGGCGGTTGGCGATGATACTGGTAATGCAATATCTAGAAAATTTATCTGATAGACAAGCAACTCTTGCAGTGCAAGGGCGGATTGAGCGAAGGTGCTTCTGCGCCTTTGGTGGGTGGGCGCGAAAAACAAACACTTGTCTAGGGCTTGTTCGAGAATGTTGCAAGGAGAATCATGGACGACAATCAAGAACGACAAGACTTCGATCTAACCGAAAGCGATGAGCAACTCAGCGCGGACGAAAAAACAATACTCGACGAACTCGGTATTGTTGGTGCTGCTCGCCGAAAATTCTTGGGGCAAAACATGGCTGCGGCACTTGGCACCTTCGCCTTCCACCTGCTGGCTAAAGAGGAGGTCTTTGCCACGCTCGCCGCTTCGCCCGACGCAGTGTTCGCTTCGACCGCTGGGGTGGAAAACGCGGTTAAGGTTCTGTTGAAAATCAACGGCTCTACTCAACGCCTGGAAGTGGATTCGCGCACGGTGCTGCTCGATGCTCTACGCGAAAGACTTGGATTGACCGGCACCAAAAAAGGTTGCGATCAAGGACAGTGCGGTGCTTGTACAGTCATCGTTGACGGACGCCGCGTGCTTTCGTGTCTGACACTTGCCGCGAGCTGCGAGGGAAAAGAGGTGACGACCATCGAAGGGCTGGCTGACGGCGACAATCTTCATCCGATGCAGGCGGCGTTCATCAAACACGACGGCTTCCAGTGCGGCTACTGCACGCCGGGGCAGATATGTTCGGCAGTGGCGCTTTTGCAGGAAGCCAAAAACGGCGACGTGAGCCACGTCACTAACAATTTGCGGACGAGTCCCCAGAATTTAGAGCTCTCTGATGAAGAAATCAGAGAACGCATGAGCGGCAACATTTGCCGTTGCGGCGCTTATCCAGGAATCGTTGCGGCAATCAGAGAAGTTCATTCCGGGCGCGAAACAGCCCAGACCAGGCATTTTCCAAGCGATGAAGAAGTTGCCATTGCATTCAATGAGGGCAAAGCCGATGAAATCGTTCAAATATTCTAGCGCAACCGACGCAGCAAGCGCCGCTGGCACCGTTTCCGCTAATCAAACGGCACAGTTTCTCGCAGGCGGGACAAATTTGATTGATTTGATGAAAGAATACGTCGAGCGTCCCAGCGAACTTGTTGACATCTTAGGTTTGAATCTGGCGGAAATTCGATCGACCTCGAACGGAATTTCGATCGGCGCGTTAGCCAAAAATACTGATACGGCTAACCATGCCCTCGTTCGGCAAAATTACCCGCTTCTGTCAATGGCGATTTTAGCTGGTGCCACCGTACAGCTTCGCAATATGGCGACCAACGGGGGAAATTTAATGCAGCGCACCCGTTGCCAGTATTTTTACGACATCGCTATGCCGTGTAACAAACGCGAGCCTGGCAGCGGATGTGGAGCTATTCAGGGACTCAATCGCATTCATGCCATTTTTGGCTACAGCGATAAATGCGTGGCGACTTACCCAGGCGATATGGCGAATGCGCTTTGTGCGCTTGACGCAGTAGTGAGGATTCGCGGCACGAACGGGCAAGAACGCACAATCCCGCTCCAGGATTTTCATCGCTTGCCGGGCGACACGCCGGAAAAAGATAACAATCTTCAGCATGGCGAATTGATCGTTGCCATCGAAATGCCGAGGAATAACTTCGCGGACAAGTCTTATTACCTAAAAGTTCGCGATCGCACTTCATATGCTTTCGCACTGGTTGCCGTGGCTGCTGCTTTAGAAACAAGAGGCAACAACATCAAACAGGCACGCGTTGTTTTGGGAAGCGTCGCGCATAAACCTTGGCGTTCAGCCGAAGCGGAAAGAGTTTTGATCGGAAAACCAGCGACGGAAGAAACTTTTCGGGCTGCTGCCGAAGTGGCTTTCAAAGATGCGAAACCCCTTGAACATAACGGTTATAAAGTCGAACTCGGAAAACGCGCCATTGTTCTCGCTTTGCAGCGAGCGATGTCGGGCGGTGTTGTGTAAGTAGGGAGAATGAAGAGAGCAGGGGGAGCAGGGGGAGCAGGGGGAGCAGGGGAAGCAGGGGGATTAAACTAAGCCACCCACTAGGGGTGGGGTTTCAACCTACCTTGCGATACAGCGAAAAGTCGGAGCGCCGGCTTCCGGCGATCTGAACTTTTCAAGACAAGGATTTTTTCGCCCACTAGGGGCGAGGTTTTGAACCTTTACTTTTTTCATAAAAGAAATGGCAAGATACATCGGAAAAGAAATGAGCCGCGTAGACGGCATCGCAAAAGTAACGGGCAAGGCAAAATACGCCGCAGAATTTCAGATTTCCAATCTCGCTTACGGTTTTATCGTGCTGGGAACCGTAGCAAAGGGCACGATTAAATCAATCGATATGCGTGAGGCTGAACGCGCTGCGGGCGTAATTCGCGTCTTCACGCACCTGAACACACCAAAGCTCGATCCGAAGTTTTCTATGGTGCAGGCTCCGTCGCGCGCTACCGATGAGCAAGACAAGTCGTTTCGGGCGCTCCAGTCCGACAAAATCTTCTTCAATATGCAGCCTGTGGCACTCGTCGTCGCCGAGACATACGAGCAAGCGCGTTATGCGGCACGTCTGGTCAAAGTCTCCTACAACACAGAGCCGCACACGACCGACACCGAGGCGGTGCGAGCGATCGCGCGCGTCCCCACCCAAGCGCCGCCTCTAGAGCCGCCCGGTAATCCCGAAGAGACGATGCGTACAGCGGCGATTGAGACTCAGCCGTTAGTTGTTGAACATACTTTAACGCGCGGTAATCCCGAAGAGACGATGCGTACAGCGGCTGTGAAGGTAGAGGCCGAGTACCGCATTCCTATCGAGCACCACAACCCCATAGAGCCGCACGCGGCCATCGCGGTCTGGCAAGGCGAAAAGCTCACGATCTTCGACAAGACGCAGGGGGTCTATGGCGTGCGCGCACATTTGGCTTCGAGCTTCGGCGTGCCCGAGGAAAACGTGAGCGTACTCTCACCCTTCGTCGGGGGGGCTTTCGGATCGTCGCTGCGCCCGAACTATTATCCGGCGCTGACAGCTATGGCTGCCCGGGAACTCAAACGCCCAGTCAAGGTCGTCTATACGCGCACACAAATGTTCACTGGCCACGGCTATCGTCCGTACACGATTCAGAAGGTCGCGCTCGGCGCAGAGCGATCGGGAAAGCTCTCCACGATGATTCATGAAGTCGTACACAACACCTCCAACATCGAGGAGTTCTCAGACGAAACCACGCTTTTCACGCGCCAGGTCTACGCCTGCCCGAACCTCTACGCGCCGCTGAAGATTACCAACACTGACCTCCCCACCCCGACCTGGATGCGTGCACCAGGGGCCGTTAGCGGTATGTTCGCGCTCGAATGCGCGATGGACGAGCTGGCCTACGCGCTCAAGATCGACCCGCTCGAACTACGGCTGATCAACTACGCCGAAGTAGACCCCGAGAGCGGCAAGCCATTTTCGAGTAAGGCGTTGCGGGAGTGCTATCGGCTCGGCGCGGAAAAATTCGGTTGGAAGAAGCGCCAGTTTGAGCCGCGCTCAATGCGCGACGGACGCCTACTCGTCGGTTGGGGTATGGCAACCGGCGTCTGGGGCGCTTTCCAGATGCCTGCTGCCGCCCTCATCACGCTGCGAGTGGATGGCACGGCGCAAGTTGCTAGTGCGACCAGTGACATCGGCCCCGGCACCTACACCGTGATGACCATGATCGCTGCCGAGTATCTGGGGCTGAAGTTGGAGCAGGTGAAATTTGAACTCGGCGACACGAAGTTCCCTCGGTCACCGTCGCAGGGGGGATCTTGGACGACGGCGAGCGTCGGCTCGGCGGTGCGCGGGGCGGCTCTGTCCATCGGCACGAAGTTGCTCGCACTCGCGAACCAGGAACCGAATTCTCCGCTCAAGGGGGCAGCCGCCGCCGATGTCGAGATGCTCGACGGGAGACTGCGACTAAAAAGCGACCCGTCGCGTTTCGTCAATATCTCTGGAGTGATGAAGCGTAATGGTCTCACCGCAATCACGGAAACATTCGAGTCGCGTCCCTCAGAGGAGCGCGAGAAGTATGCGACGTTGGCGCACGGCGCGCAGTTCATTGAAGTGAAGGTCGATCCGGATGTGGGGACTGTCCACGTTACGCGGGCCATTGAAGTGACCGCCAGCGGCAAGATCATGAATCCGAAGGCCTCGCACAGCCAGGAAATTGGCGGCGTTGTCTGGGGCATCGGCATGGCACTGCAAGAGGCGACTGAAATCGACCATCGTTACGGGCGGATCATGAACCCGAATTTGCAGCACTACCATGTGCCGGTTAATGCCGATATTCTGGAGATCGAAACGATCTTTATTGAGGAGGACGATAAAATCGTCAATGCGCTCGGTGTTAAAGGCATGGGCGAACTCGGTATGGTCGGAATTCCGGCGGCGATCGCCAATGCGGTTTTTCACGCGACCGGCAAGCGAATCAGAGATCTGCCCATCACGCCTGACAAACTCTTGTAGAATTTGCTGCCGCAAATTTAGCGCTATTACATAGTTCTGTAAGTGAGCAATAAGTATATGAACGAGTTACAGCATATCCTGCAAGCATTTGTACATAGCCAAAAGTCAGCACAGCGTAGTGCTTTAGCAACGGTAGTACAAACAAGTGGCTCGGTTTATCGCCGACCAGGGGCGAGGATGTTACTGGTTGAAGATGGACAAATGATTAGTGCGATTAGCGGTGGCTGTTTGGAAGGTGATGTTTTTGAACGGGCGCAATCTCTGATGTTTGGCGGTGGTGAACCGATGGTAGTAAGATATGACACTACATCGGATGAAGACATTATATTTGGCTTTGGGTTGGGGTGTAATGGCGTTGTCGATGTTTTGATTGAATCTTTAGGTGATGAAACTGCTGCGAGCCAAATGTCTTTCATTCAAGATTGTTTGCAGTCTGGGCAAGTGGGAGCGATCGCTACTGTCTTTAAAATAGAGGGAGCGTCAGATATTACAGTTGGTTCTCGAATGATGCTGAAATCAGATGGCACTGTCATCAATCACGTTGCTAATATTTTCATTGCTCAAAAGATAGAAATAGATACTCACCAAGCACTGAGAAAAAAACAAACTTGCGTACAATCATATACTTTACCTCAAGGACGCGTTGATGTGTTGATTGAAGTAATTCATCCATTAGTACCACTGCTCGTATTTGGTTCTGGATATGATACGATTCCCGTGGTGCATTTGGCGAAACATCTGGGTTGGCACGTTACCGTAATTGATGATCGACCAGGGTATTTGAGGGGCGATCGCTTTCCTCAAGTTGACCAAATTCTCTGGTGCGAACTCAATGATGCCCACTCATACAAACATTTACTGACACCGCAAACTGTAGCAGTTGTCATGACACACCGCTATCTAAGCGACCTAGCATTTCTCAAGACTCTGATTCCGTCCCAGGTGCGTTACCTGGGAGTGTTAGGCCCAAAACGCCGGATGCAAAAATTGTGGGATGATCTGTCTGAAGAAAATATCATTACCACATCTGCACAAGAACAACGAATTTATAACCCTGTAGGACTAGACATTGCTGCGGAAACACCCCAAGAAATCGCCCTGTCCATCTTGGCAGAAATTCAAGCTGTAATTGGCGGACGTAGGGGTAGTTTCTTGCGCGATCGCCCAGGCTCGATCCATTCTCTCTTAGAGCAACCATGTCTAACATTGGCATTATAATTTTGGCAGCAGGCGCTTCCACAAGGCTTGGTCAGCCTAAACAGCTCCTAGCTTACCAAGGTAAATCACTAATTCGACATATCACGGAGGCGGCGATTAATTCTCAGTGTCGGCCAGTTGTTGTTGTGTTGGGTGCTTACGTCGAAACTATTGAGCCGCATCTGAGAAATTTAGATATCCACATTGTTTATAACCAAAAATGGTCAACTGGTATGGCCAGTTCCATTCAATGTGGACTAAATGCTATTGGGGCGATCGTATCTGAGATTGAAGCAATCGTACTGATGTTATGCGATCAACCGTTTGTTTCCTCCGACCTGATTAATCAACTTGTTACAAGATATCAAGCTACAAATTCGATGATAGTTGCTTCGGAATACGCGGGTATCCTTGGTGTTCCTACTATATTTCACAAAACGTTATTTTCAGAACTAGCTCTTCTTCAGGATGATATCGGTGCTAGAAAAATCATTCGTCAGCATTATTCAAACTGTTCAAGCATTTATTTTGCTGAGGGAGTTATTGATGTAGATACTCTTGAGGATTATGAACAACTTCACAAGCATCATCGTTAACAAGTTAAGCTTTAGGGCTATTACTCAATAAGCAAAAGTATGCAATAGACTAGCATGAATGCTCATACGACTGTAAGGGATATAGTCAAAAGTGGGTAGTTGTCCAGGCATACATCTATGCCAAGCGGACAGTTAATGGTTAAGCGTTGAGTACTAGCCAACAACTAGTTTTGACCACACCCGTTTTCAAAAATACTATTAAATCAAGATTTTCACAGTTCTGATTATATTAGTCTTTATAGCTCAGTTAAGATACTCTCTAACGATTACTTAATCTATGAGTTGACTTCTAGCCATCCATTACTTACAGAGAGTTGTCCGAGACTAGAGTACCTGGCTGTAAAGAAGGCTCATCTTTGTTTTCTTCTTCTAGAAGTGCTTCAATTTGAGCAAAAAGCTTATTAATTTTTTTTAGCTTTTTCTCATCATTCCAAATTTTACTTTTTCTAAGTGCTTTGTATATTTTGTCAGCTTTTTCTTTTTGCTCTTGGTTATGAGATGATGGCTTACTTTCTGACTGTTGCTGAAGAATATTTCCTACTAGAATCCTAATTTCAGATAGTGATAAACCTTCTGTGATCGCTTTATTTAAGACTTTCTGTCTTTCATCATCATTTTTTATCCGGTTGATTTCCTTAGCTTTTGTATATTCAATTTCGCCTTTTTGCAGTGCAGTTTGGATATCTAAATGGAGTTTGAGTAAAGGAAGACGATTGGCTACAAAAGACTGCCAAGTAATTTTTCCTAACCTCAAGAATACATCTTGTATGATTCGTCCTTCATCACTAACCATAACGTTATGGTTAGAATTACCTTTGCTTTCGTTATTCATGTCATAGAGCAGTTTGACCACTGTCTCTTGGTCAACATCGAGTTCTTCAGCTAATAATTCGAGAATTCCGATAGTTTCTTCATAAGCATTGAGGTCTTCCCTTTGGAGGTTTTCAACTAAGCGGAGTTTACGAGCTTTTTTCTCGTCGCATTCAATAATGACTACAGGGATTTCCTCAAGTCCTGCAATTTCACAAGCTTTGAGACGGCGTTCACCAGCGACCAACTCGTACTTGTATTCCTCAATCTTTCTAACGACTATGGGTTCTAGTAACCCTACTTCCTTGATACTGTCAGCGAGCGATTTGAGTTTTACAGGGTCAAAATAGCGACGAGGCTGACTCGGCGGAAGGATGATTTGAGATAAAGGTAAAGTGGAATCGGATAAAGATTGTTCTTCTTCATCTCCAAATAAATTATCCAGTCCGGTTAGTTTTTCTAGTTCACGTCTTTGGCTCATAGTTGAATGATGTATTTTGTAATTTCTTCGAGTATGCTAACTGCGGGGTGGTTTTTCTTGTGGAGTGCAAGTGGTAGATGTGCTTGGGTTGCGTCAGGAAAAGCTGTTGATTTAGGAATGGGGGCAGTAACGTGTATCCGTCCTTCAACCTGTTGTTTAATTTCTTCCAGTATTCCTGTATCTTGAAGATTACGATTATCGTATTTGGTTGGAATTATACAGGCAATTTGTAATTTCTGGTGTCCTCCTTTTTTGAGCCGGGCAATTGTTTCTAGCAGTTGGTTGGTGCCAAGATAGCACTTATATTGCGTTTCAACAGGAATAATAACGTGTGAAGCAGCGACTAAGCTCATAATGCTTAGGATTCCTAGAGAAGGCGGGCAATCAATCAAAATATAATCATACTGGTCAAGTACATTTGATAGCACAAACTTGAGCCGTTGGCGGTTGTCGATGGTCAAGTCATGAAAAATTTTTTGCTCCGTACCTGCCAATTGGATATTTGTTGGTACAATGTGCATCCCGTGAATAGGTTTTTCCCATATATACAGGGGAGTTTCTTCAGCGATCGCACCATAGATAGTTTGTTCAGTTTGCAGCTTGACTTCCCCTAATCCCATAAAAGCTGTTAGTGATGCTTGTGGGTCCATATCCACAAGCAGTACACGGTGTTTTTTAGCAAGGTGGTATCCAAGATTGTGTGTAATAGTCGTCTTAGCTGCACCACCTGACTGATTGAAAGTAGCAATTATTTTGGTTGATGACATATATTAATGAAGCGATTTTGTGAACCCATGTCAGCGATTCTACCAAACAGTGGATTTTTATTTTGGATTTTTGAAAAAAATAACGCTAGTTCAAACAAGTAAACTTGTCTGGACTAGCATTATTCAGTTAATTGGTTCTAAAATGGAGGTTCTTCGTCTAGGTCTTCATTTGTCGAAGTAACGTTATCTTCGAGCAGTTCCTTGGCAAAATCGGGAGTTTCGGGCGAGTGAGAATTTTTGCTAACTTGGGTGAGTTCGTTAATCGGTTGTGCTGAGATAAAGTTTCTAATTACGAATGTGGCAATCTTTTCTTTGTACTCGCCCCTGTTATCTACCACTAAATCAAGATATCCTTCTGCTGTACCATGTACGCCTTCCCCCTGTTCGTTGATAACGACAGCAGGTGCGCCCTT
The DNA here is from genome assembly GCA_003326215.1 of Nostoc minutum NIES-26. Lineage (GTDB taxonomy): Bacteria > Cyanobacteriota > Cyanobacteriia > Cyanobacteriales > Nostocaceae > Dendronalium > Dendronalium minutum. Next base: position 33,551 of record LXQD01000312.1, read on the forward strand.
GGAACGAAATGGTATCTCGTCAGTAACGACTCCTTCCTTGGAACGGTAGTAGAATTCAGCAATCCCAAAAGCAATCAAGGAACCTTCTTTGTCGTGGGTTGTGTTCACTGATTTAAGATTAATAGTTGCAGTATTATGAATCATGGTCGTTTGGTTTGTAGATTGATTAGATGGTTGATCGCCTATGATTTATACTGCATAGGCGATTTGTAATTTTCTAGAAATTTGCGTTAGCTACAGCCTGTGTTTCGTTTGCTACAGAAGTAGATGTAGATTCTTCCTTACGGGGTGAACCTAATAATTCGATGGTGTTGATTGTGATTATAGGTTTTTGCCGCATAGTGCCAGAATTTTTATCAGCCCAACGATCAAATCCAAACTCACCAGTAATTGCAATCTGAGTCCCTTTACGAACGTAATTTCCAATCACTTCTGCTTGATTTCCCCAAGCGACTAAATCAAACCAAAGAGCTTGTTCACTTCTGTAGGGTGGTCTTACTGCAATAGAGATTGAAGCTTTAACTGCACCGGACTCGAAATATTTCAGATCGGGTTCTTGTCCACATCTGCCAACTAGCATGACTTTGTTGATATAGTTCATAACGCAAGAATTTATATATTTCTTTTATTGCTGCGTCAGCATTAGTTCTTTTAGGATTTATCAATTTGACGACTTGTTTTATTTAAAGCTCATCTTTTGCTTCATACTTATGAGTTATTTTTGATTCCTGTTTCTCATTACATTGCGGTTTTTACTAAGGAACGACAAATTATCTTGTGCTATGGTGGGATCGCAAATGTCGTCGTATGTATCTAAAAATTATAAGTAATGACTTATGCTTGAATATCTTCTCCTGAAGCGAGTAAGTATTTGTAAGCTGATGCTCTTGGCTTTGATGTGGATACAGTTCGATGAAGATAGTCAAAACCAGCTAACTCCTGACTACTCTTCACCTTTGCAAGTAGAAAATCTTACGTGGTTAGGAGAAACATCTGTTGGAGAAGAGGTTGAGCATTTTTGTGATGTTTCCAATACCGCTAGGATAGGCGTTTGGAGAGAAATTCTAGAACTGAAGTTAGTAGATTTAATTGCTGATTTACCAACTTGTTTGCACGATGCTTCATGGTTTGCTCTACTGGCAATTACTATGATGTTGGTGGATAAGGAATTAGAGGGGATATGCGTACACCCACAAGATGAGTATTTTGCCCGGACTCTTGCGCTTGAAAGTTTGGCAGATTTGAGCGATTCTTACTTAGCCAAAGGTCATCCTTATTTAGATTTTCCTCTATCTTTAGAAGACGCTAAATCATTACTGCCAGTTAATAGAAAGCAAGAGCTAGAAATCGAGTTAGAGAAATTTATTGTTAATACTTATGAACATGATTTTGATGATGAGGCACCGGATATTTGTGAGTTTTCATCCATCTACTTGCAAGATATTGTAAAAGAGTTTTTTGTTGAATCTGACTGGCAGGGTGATATCAATCAAGAGGCTGTTGCACAGCTTCAAGAAAAGTATGGTTCACAGTATTCAGAAGGTGCGTTCTCTCCTGAAACTAAGGAACACGAACGTTGGGGTAAAACGCTTGTTTTTCTAAAACAGTTTATAGGTCTGGATTCTAGTTTTATCGAAAGCCAAAGCGATTTATTCCTTGATCAATCTCAAGCAGCTGATTTACCTGATTATTTCTGTATCAAGTCTCATTTAGAACGTTGGCAAGACCGAACAGTAATTTTATCCCGGTTGGTTCATACTTTAGTTTATTTTTTGGTGGCAGGACAAAATTATCGTCCCAGTCATATACAAGATTTGATGGATATTCCAGCTTCTTCACGGGCTATATCCAGCCTACAAGCTTGTTTAGGTGTAGCTGCTTACAGAAGTGGTTATTACATGGCTGCTTCAAATATTCCCGAATCAGAAATTGGGCGGAACTGGTTGCTACAAAAAGCTTTCCCTAACCTGCTTGAATTTTATCAAACAGGTCGTTTGAATGGAAAACAATAATTAATATTCTGCTGTTGGGTTAATAAAGACAAATTTATATTTATGACAAAATATTTATTTATAGGATTATTCTTACTGGTTGGATGTTCATCTCCAGAAAAAGAAAATAAAGTTTCAGCTATAGAATCAAATCCTTCTCCTACGCCTTCATTATCCTCAACTAATGTTAATAATGCTACGCCGTCACTAAATTCAGAAGTGTTACCTGATTTATCGAATAAAGAGAAGCTTGGAGAAGTTAGTGCAGAGAACGACTTAATTGACTCGTTTTATTTTGATGGTAATGGTGTAAAAGTGGGTTTGACTGTAGCGGCTGATAAAGCTTGTTTTATCTACGTGCGGCGTAGTACTCCAGACCGAGTTGGTGAGGTTGAAATTGAGTCACTACAGCGCGAAAAGTTAGGTCTATGGCGTTCGTATAATACTCAACGTCTTCTAACTCAACCTGCTGGCAATAGACTAAGCGTTTATTCATCAAGTGAGGAACTTTCTTCTACTTATGAAAATCCTGCCATATCACCAGAAATTCTTGTAGCAGCAAAAGAATTGAAGGAGCGTGAAAAATCATTTAAATTACTTTTGCGTCAGGACTTGGAGGCAAGTGATTCAGCAAGACGAATTTATGTCAATCAGTGTCAAAAATTAGGCAATTTTTATTACAAGGAAGAACTTCCTCCTCTCACGGACAAAGAGAGGAAGGAATTTGGGAGGAGTGTTGAAAAAAGTACTAACAATTAGTTATTAAAACAGTGACAATTGCTCCATCTTAGTATTACTTTCAGTTGAATTTGCTGTAACAGGGTGTTTGTTGTTATTTGACGACTTTTTACCCCATCCCTCTTTCGCCGCGTGTTTGACTACACGAGAACGGATATCAGCAGCCAGGGTTTCATAATCAGAGCGGATTTTGTCATACGAAATCGGAGTGGTACCAATCTTCTCCCAGAGGTTTTCGTAGTTGAAATTCTTGAAAGGTTTGTGCCTGACAAGAGCATTATAACTTGCCCAGAGGTAAACATCTGTCCATTCGGATGATAGCGGCACTTCAAAAGCAATTGGCATCATTAAAGCAACAACTTCACTACTAGAGGCAAGTTTACCTACTTCTCTCTTGTCTATCTCTTGTAAAGCTGCATCTAATCTATCAACTGCGATCGCGCGCCAAACCCAGGACGGAACTGTCTGTTGCCAGCCATTCTGCTGAGTGACAATTGGCCCGGCGATGTATTGAACAATTTCACGACCTGCTCCTGCTAGATCGAGTAGGCTGGCTGTTACAGTTTTGTTAATCCCTTGGCTGGTTAGTAGCTGAAGTATCTTTCTAGTGCTGGGGTTTAATATTTCGCTGGTTTTTTGGTTTTTACTGTTGCGGATGGTTTCTTCGACATCGAATAAACTGTGCTGCTGGTTCATATTATTTATGTGTAAACTAATACTGCCAGTTAGAAATACTTCTAGCTGGCAGTGCTTTTTGATAATGAGTGTGTTTTGCTATGGCAGAAGTAGGCTATCCCAAACGCTTCTGGGCGTAACGTGATGCAGCAATTGCTGTCTTGCTTGGGTGAATTTAGCTAGTAGCTTAGTGCTTTTTAATTTCTGCCACCAGTTGTATTGCAGGTAGGTAAGCAACCATAACTGCGTCTGGTGATTCCAGCTTGAGATGGAGTTACTCAAACTGAGTGCCTTGAGGATATCGTCAGGAGGTACTTCCAGTTGCTTTGTGATTTCTTGTGAGATGGAAGCTAACATTTTAATATTGGCGATCGCTTGACCAGGACTGCCAGAACTGATAGCTAGTATTTTTTCTGTTGCCTCAATTTGTTGGTCTTTAAGGACAGAAATAACCTCCTCATCAGTTAACCTTTGGAAAAGTATGATTTGACACCTACTCTTGATAGTGGGTAATAGCTTTTGAGGATAGGATGAGATCAGAATAAACGTTCCAGTTTTAGGTTCTTCCAGCGTCTTGAGAAGTTTGTTAGCGGCAGTAGGGTTGATCATATCTGCTTCATGAATAATCACCACCTTTTGCTTGCCCTCAACTGCACTAGTTGAGAGAAATTCAATTACCTCGCGCACCTGTTCTACTCGGATAGCAGGGACACTTTTCTGCTGGGAGGTGTTTTCGGTATAGGTTGGTTTGATTTGTAAGATGTCTAGATGTTTAGATTCTCCTGCGATCGCGGAGCGACTTCCTTTTGAGAGTATTGCATTTGCGAATGCCAGAGCAGTTTTTCTTTTGCCCACTCCCTCAACTTCGCTGCTAAATAGATATGCGGGAGCAATTTGATTACGTTCTATTGCTTCAGTTAGTAGAAGTTTGGCGGTATGCTGTCCGATGATTTCTGTAAATAAATCGTTTTTCATATTGTGCAAATTTCGATAATTCGACTAATTAAATTGTTAGTGCCGCTTTTGAGTTCCGTTTCGAGTTGTAAAAGTATAGTAAGGCTGTTTTTTAGTTTTTGAACGCCTACAAACTTGATTTCATCTTTGAGGTAATACAATCTTTTAGGGTTCTTCAATTCGGCTATTTCTGCAATCTTCATGTCAGATGATTTAGCTTCTGCGCCAGCTTTAGTTATTAGCCAAGTGCGAAAAATTGACGTAAGCGTTGCTACTATTTTGAGTGGATGCTCATTACTATCTAGTAGTTTATCTACCTGCGCTATGGCCAAGTTTGAATGATTTCTCAACATAGCCACAGTAAGCTTTTGGTAGTCAGTATTGTGATTACTAACTAATTGTTTTATTTCCTCAAGTGAAATAATTTTTTCACTTGCATAGACAGCAAGTTTAGCAAATTCGCTATCGGCTCGTGCAGTGTTATTACCAATTGCTTCGACTAGATAATCAGCCACATCTGGTGTAAGTTTAACTTGATGGATACCTGCATACTTCCCTATCAAATTAACTATCCCCTTTTTATCCCAACAAGGAACGAGAGTAAACTCTTCTTGTTGAGCATATTTTAGAATAGTTTTTACTACTGTTCTGCGGGAATCTGGCTTTTTATTACTAGTAATTAAAAGAATGTTACTTGCAGGTATTCGAGAAAGTTGATTGTCAAGTTCTTGGTTATTATCCTCATTTGATAAACTTCCAATGAAATGATCGCTCTCTGTATGAACAATTTTATTACCCTCTCCAAAGGGTAACGTCATAACCTCAGTAAAAACCTTGGCAGCAATATTTTTCTCATTTGCAGATAGCTTGATGTAGTTGAAAGCTTTCCATTCAGTATGAACATTTTGATTCACCAAATGGTTTATTTTTTGATTGAGCGAATAGGTATCTTCGCCGTAGTATAGGTATACTGGCATTGCAGATTAGATAAACATCTAATTATCATGCGTTAGTTATCAGCAGTGGTTAAAAAAAGAAGAGTTAGTATTAACTCTTTCTGCTTGGTATTTATTATGTAGTGACCAGTAAATACCTTACTTAAGTTTGTGCTGGTTGTACGAAATTTTGAATTGAGTCTTTCTTAATATGGTTCTCTACTGGTTTATTACCTAAGTATTTGCGCCAAGAATCTAACTGTTGAAGGTACTCTATTACTCCACTAGAACCAGCTACCTCGTATAGTGTAATAGCTGTTTCCCATTCCTTTAAGCTGGCTTGTTTCTCTGAGAGAATTTTGACTATAGCTTCGGGAAGTTTAGTGTCTTTACCAGTATCTAAATTTAGGTGTGGTGTATTTTCTAGTAATATTTCTTGTTCAGATAGAGTAACACCATCATCTGCTATATTTCTAGTATGAAGTTGAATACTAGTCTCTGATAAAGGAAGAGTATATTGAATAAATTTTTTAACTTTTATGGTTTTAGTATTTCTCCTTTTTGGTTTAATAATAACAGGGTTGTTTGGTTCTGAAACTTCGTAACATTGAGGGAGTTCTAGAGAAAGTTGGCCTGTTAAGTGCCATGATGCGCTTCGTTTTTCCGGTGGGGTAATGCGATAGGAGAACTCAGCTGTTTTCCTGGGGTCGCCAAACTTTCTTAGTTTGACCCACATGTTGTAGCTGATAATTCCTTGGATGTAAGTTTTTGGGTCTAATATTACTGGGTTTGTGTTTTCCCACCACTCAATTTGAACTACGCGATCGCCATCTAATTCGTAGATAGTTCTAACTCTGGCATTAGGATGAGACGATAGGAATGAGTTTACCCAAGCCCTTTGCTTTTTATTAAGCCTGGGCTTGCGAGAAGAGGATTTATTTTTCATTAGTTACAGACAAATCAGAATGTATGAATTTGAAAAACCTTTATAGTTAGGTCTTCAAAATTTACCTAAAATCTCAAAATCTCAACTTTGTTCATTTAGAAAAGAAGAGATAACTGACGTTTGTTACTTTCTAGTGTTGCAGGAGCAGCTATTTTGAGAATTTCTTCTCGCCTTTTTTCGATAAGGTGAAGATAGTATTGACGAGAATAATTCTCATTACTGCTGATATTAGTTATGCCGCTAATTCCGTAATAGTAAGTTACTACATCTCCAGGTTTCCCTAGTTTGAGGATTTCTTTTTCGCCCTCTTTAATTTTGCGTGTGATTGCAAGTTTTTCTTTTGGATATTCCCTTGATAAAATCTGGGATTTGATGTGTGCATAATAATCTTCTGCTACTGATACATTTTGAATTAACAGGGTTAAATACTTAATAGAAAACTCTTTCTCCAGTTGAGAGCGATCGCGGTTGCGCCAGTTGCCTTTAGTGATGATTTTCCCGTCTGGAAGCCATAAAAGGTAATTTTTGGTTCCCCGTTCGGGAATAAACATAGCGTCAGCGATAAACTCTAGCTTGACAGTTATCCCTTTAGGCAATTGAGATTGAAGTAAACTACGTACCTCTTCTGGGTTGGGATGGGTGAAAAACACTCCATCAGTGTCAACTTCCACAGGAGTACCACCGTGCCGAGTGATAATTTCAATCATTAGCTTGAGTACTTTTCGACTGTAGGCTGTAACTAATGCAGCAGCTTCCATATCATTGAAGGCGAGTTCAGAGGTGCCAAAGAATCCAAACTCGGAGTTAGCTAAAACCTTAACGGATTCCCTTTTTTCCTTAGCAGCAATATCTCCAGCAGATGCAAGTTGTTCCAACCTAAATTTTTCATTCACCAAATATTGCAGAATACTTAGTCCAATACGTTCTGTATCTTTAATTGAGCAAATACCCTTATCTAGCATTGCCCAAGGATGCATTGAGCTAATATCTGCATATCCAACCCTTCTATACAGTCCAGGAATAGAGTAAGCCATCCCTCCCTGAAATTTGTATTTGCGATCGGGTTTTGGTTTATAGCCTGGATAATGATGCTCAAATATTCGCTCCCATTTAGTACCATTACCAGCAAGTGTTAGCTGCTGGAGATTCATTTCCGGTACAATTAGTGCTTCGTAATAGTATGAGGGTACAAGTCTATTCGCAATTAGCCGGGTGTCTTCGAGGTCGTACACAAGATACTCTTTTAGGCGTTTCCATCCCTTACTGTTGGGGCCATCTTTCCAACAAGCGAGGATTTCCTCATAGGGAAGAACTAGCCTAGCGTTCTGGCGCAGTCCCATTTCCAATACAGCCTTTTTGAGCGATCTGCCGTTAGTTAGCTTTTTGGCTATGAAATCCCACCTCAGAACGCAGATATAAATGTCTACGTGTTGGCTATTTCGGATGAATACCTCCTGAATTTTTAGTGGCTCGCCCCTTACTTGGGCGGTACGAATAGTCCGAGATTTGGATGCAACTTGAAATGGGTGTTTTATACCGTGCAAGTTGCATCGAGTAATAATAAATGGAATATCAAATGCCATCCCGTTATATGTGAAAATGACATCTGGATTTCTTTTACTGAGATGGTTGATAAATTTGGTTAATATTTTAGCTTCTGAGATATCCATGAAAATAGTAGAATATCCCCTTGAATCCATACAGCCAATAGCATAAATCCGGCTTTCAAATGGGTTTATTCCTGCTGTTTCGATATCAACAAATATTTGTGAAAGTTCCTGATACGGCTTGAGTTGTATTTTGGGCTGCCAAGGTTTTATTGGAGAGGGGTCTTTCCAATAAATGTTTAGTTTGTCTTCATCTACAACAATTACCCCTTTAGATTTTTTCACAAAATCTCTGTGTTTATAATTCATTAATTAGAAATTTTCCTAATTCATGTTGATATTAATTTTTAACTATCAACTTAACTGCGTATGCTGCTGTGGTAGTAAATGTTAATTGATTTGGTTATTTAATTAAATAAAAAAAGAAATATAGGGTTATAACTATAGTTATAACCCTCCTTAAAGTTAAGCTTGCTGTAATTGTTTTTGTTGCAGCTTTTGGACAGCTTCTACCCAAGCAGGTGCTTTTTTACCATTAATAGGTGTCAGCTTTTGCCAGTGTTCTTGTAACTGGGCTTGTGTTAAGTGGGGTAACTGTTCCTTGCCCCAGTTAATCGCATCTTGAGCAGTTTTCCAATCTTTCCAGGGTTGTGATTGGTGACTACCCTTGTTGGTTGGCACTATCTCGATAAGTGTAGCTTCCAACCAAAGATGTGCGTTTTCATCCCGCATCAGATTTTGGCGTGCCATTAAGATTGCGATCGCATTTCGGATCTGGTCGATATTCCACAACTGCGAGATACTTACTAATTCCTCCCAGGTGTCCTCTTCTAGCTGTGTAAGATGTCTGCCATTGGGATTAGTTTTGCACACAAGTAAGTCTTTGAGGAAGTTGACAAGACTTGTATGGATGGCAGTTGGCTGTTTACCAGATTCAATCCAATCTTGGAGAATGCCTAAATTGCCCGTAATTTCTCCTTTGATGATATTTTCACAGACGGTGAGTAAATCGTATTCGGGAATAGTGCCTGATAGTTCCCAAACCCAGTTGGAGGTAATTTCCTCTTCACCTAGTAAGGTTAACTGATCTAAAAGTTTGAGTGAGTCGCGCAGATGTCCTTTGTTTGCTTTAGCTACGGCGGTAACTGCTGATGGTGCAATGTTGATACTTTCTTGGTGAGATATTTGTTCTAGGTAGCTTGCAACTAGCGAGGCAGGAACTCTCTTAAAGTCAAACTTTTGGCAACGGGAGACAATGGTTTCTGGAACTTTGTGTAACTCGGTTGTGCAGAAGATAAATACTACATGACGGGGAGGGCTTTCAATGGTTTTGAGGAGTGCTTGCCACGATTGGCTACTTAGAGCATGACATTCATCGATAATGAATATTTTGAATCTACCCTCCACAGGTGCAAACTGGATAGTGGATATAAGCTCTCGGATCAGTTCTACTCCACTATTGCTTGCTGCATCCAGTTCGGTTACATCAACAGAAGAAGATGCTGTAATTCCCTTGCATGAATTGCATTCTCCACAGGGCTTGGTTGTCGGCTCATTGCTTGATTGACAGTTGAGGGATTTAGCGATGATGCGGGCGGTACTGGTTTTACCTGTACCTTTGGGGCCACTAAATAGGTAAGCAGGTGCAATCTTTTGGAGTGCGGTCGCATTTATGAGAGTGCGAACGATATGTTCTTGTCCAATAACTTCACTAAGAGTCTGGGGACGGTATTTGAGATGTAGTGGTTGGTACATAGTTCTTTCCAAGAATTTATTTGAACTTCCTCCTACCAGTTATCTGGTATGAGAGTTTGCTTTTATACAGAAGCAGCCTCTTTCTTGGCTCGTGTACGCGAACTTGGCTTACTTTTGTTACTAGCTTTGGCCTCAGCTGTTGATGTCTCTACTTCCGAGGTTTCACCATTGCTTTCCGTTTGAGAAGTCTGAGTATTATTTATGACTTCTTCTAGTTCGGCTACTACAGTAGTTTCTGTTGTTTCTAATGCTTCAGGAGTTTTCTCTGCTGTTGTCGTTTTGCTCGGGGTGGATTTATTTTCAAACCCCTGCTTAATTTCTACAGGCATTACCAGATACAGCTGATTGAGCAGCCCTCCCATCGGGCAGATAATGACTGGTTGCGTAGGTTTGTTACACTGCACCACGATTTCATCAGTACTGATGTGCTTCAATCCTTCGATAAGGTAGTCGATATTTAATCCAATACTGATGTTTTCTAAATTACTAGTTCCTGGTTTCATCAATACCGAGTCAACTGCATCCCCGATATCAGTAGCTTCGGTGTATAGTGTTGCCTGTGTAGCTTCCAATTCCCAGAGAATTTTGACAACCTTTTGCTTGCGTTCAGCTAGATAACTTACCCGCTTCAGTGCGCTCTCAAATCCTTTGCGTTCTAATGTAAATTCATACTCAAATGTTCTGGGAATCAAGCTATTGATTTTGGGGTATTCTCCCTCTAAAAGTCGGGAAATGACCTTTGTATTAGGAAGACTAAACTCAATAGTTTTATTTGATAGAAGAATATTGCACACGCTTGTATCGGCACTTTGAGAGAGAATTTTGTTTAACTCGCTAAGTGACTTACCTGGAACAGTAAAGTCAATTGGGTCAGAATATTCGCTATCAAGTATTCCTGTGACTAGTGCTAATTTGTGACCATTTGTACTAGCAGCTTGCCACTTATTGGTATCAATTTTGAAGTTGACACCAGTTAAAACTAACTTTGTTTCGTCACCATTGGTGCAATAGAGTGTCCCTTCAAGTGCAGCTTGGAGTTTCTTGGCACTTAAGTTTATCTCTATTGGATTTTCTCCCTTGGGAAGAGTTGGAAACTCGTCAGGTTTTCCGCCAATCAGACGGCATTTACCGCTATTGTGAGTAATTATGCAGGTTTGGTTTTCTACCTCTAAGGTAATTTCTCCTCTGACATTGTTAATAGTGTCAGTTAATAGTTTGGCTGGTAGTGCTACCTGACCTGAAGTTTCCACATTTGCGGTTGTTGTAGTATTAATTGTGAGGTTAAGGTTTGTTCCTGTTGCTGATACTATCCCATCTTCATTTGCTATCAGTAAGATATTTCCTAAAATTGGGTCAGTAGGCTTAGGACTAATTGCGAGATAAGCGGTTTCTAGAATTTCTGCGAGTTTAGATTGTTCAATGTTTAGTTTCATTTGTTACTTTGCTTTTAGTAAATGATGTTTTAACAGGTGCTATTTCTAGCACCCTTTTCGGTTACATGAGATAGTTTTTTTTAGTAGGGCAGTTCTTCCATCTCAGTACTGTATGCTGTATAAGCTTGACCTGCTGTACTAGGAGGAAGTGCTGCTACTGGCATATCAGCTGCACCTACCAAGCGATTATGTTCTGCTACAACAGTTGATGTTTTACCGATGCGGTGAGAGAATTCGGGATTTGCCTGCATTGTGGTTTGGATATCGATTTCTTTCTGTTCTGAGAAGAATTCGAGAAAATCGCTGCCATCGGGGTTTGGTGATTTGTAGGAAGTGACAACTGCTACCCAAGATTTATCTCTTTGATTGACTGCTTCTTTAGGTTCAAGAGATGGCGTAAAGGTAGGTTGAAATACACCGAGGCGATGAAACTCTGCGCGTTTTTCAGCGACAGTTGCATTAGTAAATCGGGCAAATGCAACCTCTAGTTCGCGTTGGAACTGTTTATAAGCCTCGCCAAATTTTGACGATGCAACGCCTTTAATTGATAGGACAATTGGTACTGAGTGCAGGTTATGATTATTTTCATCAACAAGTTGCAATAAGTAGAACCTTCTCAATACTGCGGCATCTTTGCCAAGTGCTTGGTACATTTCGTACCCATCAGGTGATTCGTACACTCCTACAATTTTGCCGTCATCGCGCTGTTCAATATATCTGGGAGAAACATCAAGAATGTGCATCCTGGGCGATTGCAGCAATACTCCCATTTCTGGCGTGCCACTAGAGAAGGTGTGCTTGTGTGTAGGTTCTTGTCCTTGCCAGTTAATTGCTGCTAAGTATTTATCTTTGATAAACAACCCAACTTTTTCTGCTTCCATGTGGTTGATGACTTGGCAGATGCAGATGTTACTAATCGGCGCATTGTACTCAGGATTTGCAAATTTAGAAATAGCTAATTTACGCTTTTGTATGTTTGTATTATTCTGAATTGTTTGTTCAGGGGGTTCAGACTGGGATACTGTGCTTTCTTCAGTAGTAGAATTAGTAGGCTTTGTTTGACTTTTTTGCATAATTTTGGCTAGTTGAAACCAAAATTTAATGCGTATGCAATAAAGTTGTGGTCAAAAACTTAATTCGTTGGATAAAAAACAACTTTAGCAGGTGTTTTTTGACTGATTTGCTCTCTTATCTTCTCTGCCAAGTGAACACTAATTATTAAGAATTATACATCTAAAAAATTAGAATACATTATACCTATAGGTTATCTGAGCTAGATTTACCAAGTTTGCATCCATAAATTAATGATGTGCACCTCTATTTAGATTTGGTAGAAGTCTTATCTGTGTTATTTTTTGGTCAAAACTGGGAACTCTAAATATTAAGAAGGAATAAAGTATTCTTTATCGAGCATAGTTAAAGATTGTCAACAAGAGAACCCAGTATAGTCATGACTTTTTCATATAGCGATGCAAACTCCAACAGTTCAGTTATTGATAAATGTCATAACTCACTTCCATCTGGCTGGGTTTTGCTAGATATTGAACGAAAAATAAAGGAACACAATAAATGGGATATTTACAAAGTAGCTTTAGTAGCTGTAGAAGACACTTATCTCATTGAAAATCCCAATGATAATCAATTTAATTCCCTTTTAGACCGCATTGAAAAAGCTGAGGTCATTGTAGGACATAATATTCGTCGTCACGACATACCAGAACTGTATAAATCAGTTGGACGCGAGCAGCCAGATACACTACAAGAAAAAATTTGCGATACCTTAGAACTATCTAATTTATTTTTCCCAGGTAAAACAACACATAAGCTGAATAAAGTATATCGTAAAGAATTAGGACTTAGTGACCCATTAGAAGATGCTTGGGAAAGTTATAATATCTACACAAGTATTTATCAGCAACGCTGTGAATTACCTGTGATTGTACGTCATTGGGCATGGCGATTACTTCCTAAAGGTTATCCTCGTAAAATAATTCCTGGTTATGTACAACCTCCAGAGCAATTGGAATGGTGGCAAAACCTTAAACAGCATCACCAAAGATTAAATGTTGAGGGTTTGCGGAATTATCTCATCAATTTACCCAAGAAAATTGACAATTTAGGAGCAGTAGTTTTTCTAAATTGGTTATACCAGATCAATGAGTCTGAACTTCGCCGCCCAAATTGGTTAGAGTGTGAATTTCCAAGCTTTTGTGAAGCTGAGAAGAATGCATTTCCCCTTCCATTGGATGAAGTTAAACTTTCAAAGGAACTAAAACAGTTCTTTGGCTTTGAAACATTTAAAACACATCAACTAGAAATTGTCCAAGCACTGCTAAAAGGGAAGACAGTTCCTTTAGGTATCTTGCCCACTGGAGGAGGTAAAAGCATAATTTTTCAACTTCCAGCCCTTATCCTTTCCAAATATTATCGAGGCTTGTCTATCATTGTTTCTCCACTTCAAGCATTGATGGAAGATCAAGTACAAAATTTGAAAGAGAAACTGAAAAATCAACAACTATCTGAGTATGCTGAACGGGTAGAACTACTTACAGGATCACAGTGCCTTGAAGAACAACGCCGTATTATTGAAGCCATTTGGAATGGACAAGTAGATATTCTATACTTATCTCCTGAACGATTGCGGCAACCAACAATTCAACGTATTCTTAAACATCGTCTTCCTCATCTGTGGGTACTTGATGAGGCTCACACTTTGTCCCAGTGGGGATATGATTTTCGTCCAGACTTTTTACGAATTGCCGAAAGTCTTCAGAAATTTTACAAAAATGGACAGAATACTTCTATTCGTTGGGGTTTTGTTACTGCTACCGCAACACCCAAAGTGGTTGATGACCTAAAAGAAGCTGTAATAAAACTTGACGAATTATGCTCCGGTTCTTTAGAGCGTTTGCCACTTGATGGAAAATCTTTTCAATGGCGTGACGAAATCAAAACTCATATAGAAATTGTGGAAAGGCCTAAGTCACTTGATGACATCCCAGGCTCAGAGCGACTTAAGAAGACCAAAGAATATCTAAAAAAACAGCAAAAAGAATATATAGAAAATTATCCTAATTTGGGTTTGGGTGTTGCTATTGTTTATGTCCCTACTCGCCGTATGGCAGAAAAATATGCAGAGTATCTTAATCAAGCTGACTTTAAAACAACCTATTTCCACTCCCGCATTTCTAATAAACAGCAAGTCTTGAAAGATTTTAAAGACGGAAAAATAGAAGTAGTAGTCGCAACTAACGCTTTTGGTATGGGTATTGACAGAGAAGGTATCCATACTGTTATTCATGTTGCACCACCTGCTACCCCAGAGGCTTACTTACAAGAAATTGGCCGCCTTGCCCGTAACGATGGGGAACGAGGTTCAGCTTATCTGTTTTGGCATCAAGATGATTTTAACTGGATATTTGAGCAACAAGGGCGATCGCAAATTAGTTTTCAGGCTCTCAAAAGTTGCTGGCGTTTAATTCGACCCCGACTAAAAACTCAAGACGCTTGGATAAGTACTTTGGATTTAGCGAAACCTTTATCTTTAGAAGAGCCAGAAGATTTAGAAATATTAGAGACTCAAGCACGGGTTGCTATCTTCTATTTGGAAAAAGCTGGATTGATACGGGAAGGAGAATCTTGTCCTTGCTACTTGAATATTTACTTGAAACGGGAACTTAACTTAGAAGAAATTGGTAAATTAACCGGTGATGCTAATAAATTAGCTTTGTTCTTATTTGATATTGGTTTTAGAAAAAATCAAATTAGTATTAAACTAGATGTACGCGAGGTATCTTTAGTAACGGGAATTTTGCCTCCATCTGTGATTAAGACTGTGCGTGAATTGGTTAATATTGGTTTAGTAAATTGGGAATATAAAATCGCTTTTAAATTTGAAAAGCAATCTAATAGAACGCTGGAACAGTTTAAATTAAGCACTCAAGCCTTTTTGAATTGGCTCCAGTCCGAATCACCAGAAATAGATGAAGAAAAATCTATATTGCTTCACGTAGAAGCTTTAGAAGAAAAATTAGGTAAAAAAGCACGTATTGCAGATAGTTTGAGAATTTTAACTCAACTAAAATTAGCTAATTACACTAAAGAAAGTCGTGATACAACTCGCCTATTTCTGAAACAAGAGGAAACACTAACTCAGTGGTTAGAGAGCGCAAACAAAATTTGGGAGAAACAATGGCAAGAAATTGACTATATTGATAACATTTTAGATCAGTTATTTAAGGACAAAAACTGGAAGCGGGAAGATAGCCAACTTCTTGATTTAGCAGAATTAGAAACACGCATCGATATTCAAGAATATCCAAAATTAGACCTTTTGAAAGTTTTAGCTTTCATGCAACGTCTAGGAGTAGTTGTTTTAGGGAGAGGAGATTTAGGTAATTTAATGCTTTATCATTTGCTTCCAGGAAAAGACCGAAAAAACTGGTATGAGAGAGTGTACCCACCTCTGGATGAACACTACACACAACGGCGTAAACGCATTGATATTATGCGCCAAGTCTTAGAAGCTGGAATGCAAGATAAAGAAGAACCAATAAAACTCATTCAAATATTAGAAGATTACTTTACCCTCTCTTTGGATGAATTTTCTCAACGTTGCGGAGAAATACATGGGAATCCACCAATTGTGGAAAAGATTTTAGAAAATCTCAATCCAACCCAAAAGCGGATTGTTACAGACGATCAAAGTCGTGCATTATTGGTATTGGCGGGACCCGGTTCGGGTAAAACCCATACAATTGTAAGCCGTGTAGCTTATTTGGTATCAGCGAGAGGTGTTCCACCAGAACGTATTCTAATTTTAGCTTACAATCGTACAGCAGCAGCTGAAGTGCGGAAACGTCTGCACCAACTTTTAGGTAAGCGTGGAACGCTGGTAGATGCTTTAACTTTTCATGCACTTGCAGCTAAACTGACAGGACTTAAAAGTGGTGATGCTCCCCAAGGAATTCAAGGTGAGGCGCGTTTTAGATGGTTGTTAGAGCAAGCTATTCTCCATCTCCAAGAAAACCATCCTGGATACCAATATATTTTGGTGGATGAGTATCAAGATGTAAATGAATCGCAGTACCAAATAATTAAAAGTTTGGCTGGTTTTGATAGTCAGGATGAAGACGAAAGCCAAAAAAGCTTCTTGATGGCTGTGGGTGATGATGATCAAAACCTGTTTGAGTGGAATGGTGCAAGTATTGAGTTTATTCGCCATTTCCGTGAAGATTTCAAAATACCACAAGAAGATGTGATTCCTTTAGTGCAAAATTATCGCTCTCGCCCAACTATTGTTGAGTTTGCTAATAGTTTTATCGAAAGGGCGATCGCTCCAGAAAACAAACTCAAGGGAGTCAACGAAAGAATACAGGCTGTTAACACTCAGCAGCCCGGAAAAGTGTTTTGGGGAGAGTATGGACATTTGTACGATGTGGCTGAGTGGATTTCTGAAAAAATAGCCGAAATTTTGACTCAACCTGGTGAAATTCAGAAAGAAAAAATAGCAGTTTTGGCACATTGCTGGAAAGACCTGCGTTTTTTACAGCATGTTTTGCGAGATAGTTGGGGAAACGACCAAGATATTGCTTACCAGTTATACAACACACAAGATAATTTACGTCCTATCAAGAGTTGTGTCGGTCAAGCAGTCCTACAAGAATTACGGAAAGAACCTAATCTGCATATTTCTAACCCCCAAGCCCATCTTGAAGACTTACGCCAAAAATTAGGTTATAGCGATCGCGATGCTGCTTGGTCATCATTGATACAGGCTTTGAGCTGCTGTTCACAGATGACTCAAGAGGATATGGCATACCTTTTAGAAGAAGCTCGTCCTGTACGACCTGCACAAGTAATTTTATCAACTTTTCATAGTGCCAAAGGTTCAGAATTTAGTCACGTTTTTCTGTTGGAAGATGGTTTTATAGATGGCAACAAGATAGAAAGTCGTGCTAGGGAATTGTACGTAGGATTCACAAGAGCCAAGGAAGAATTATATATACTTTTTAGTAATAAGAGTAATTCAATACACCAAATATTATTGGATGTTTTCAATAGTATGAACTCTCATCAACATATTCAGAATGTTCAGGTAGCTCAAGTTAATTTACCCCCTAGTATTCGCTATCAATGGTTTCTAGATCCAAG
The DNA here is from genome assembly GCA_003326215.1 of Nostoc minutum NIES-26. Classification (GTDB taxonomy): domain Bacteria; phylum Cyanobacteriota; class Cyanobacteriia; order Cyanobacteriales; family Nostocaceae; genus Dendronalium; species Dendronalium minutum. Next base: position 50,738 of record LXQD01000312.1, read on the forward strand.
AGATTTATTTTTAAGCGAGCGGATGGTCACGAACCAATTTGGGCGTGAACGGATAAAAGCTTATGCTCGTGAATGGGGGCGACTTTACCTAATGCCTCAAAATAATGGTTTTACTCCCCATGAAATTTGCTGGAGAGATTTGAAAGATAATACTGGGAGAGGTGTTGTAGCTGTTCTCTCTAAAGAAGGAAAAGACCAGCTACAGAAACATCTTAATGTCAATAAACATTTAGCTGTAAATGGTCATACTGTTTTTCGAGTTGAGCGAGATGATAAGTTTTTTCAAAATGTGGGTGAACAGGAACACGAGGATCACCACTATGTTGTCTTGCCTTACTTTGAGGTAGAAGAAGTGTTGTAATCAAGAATTTCTCTAAGCTCGACTTTATCCAAAATTAAGAACTTAGTTTTCTTAATCCGGCAAAACCCTGACTTTTTGGCATTGTAGTACACTATGGTTTAATGAGTTTAATGATTCTGGTAGCTACGTTTGTAGGGTTATTTGAACTCAAGAAGGCATCTTTATCTACCATTTCTACATAGCTATTATTAGCTTGTAGCCAGTTTTTAAAGATTTTGTACTTACGATTAAAGAAAACTGATTCAGGTATGACTGAAACTAATACGCCACCCGGTACGAGTAACTTCCAAGCCTGGTAGATATGTTGGACAAGTTCACAAAATGGAGGATTCATGATACAGGCATTGTACAAATGACTGGGGTTAAACTCCAGAAAATTTTTCCCTACGAGATTAAATCCTTTGAGTTCTAGAATTTGTCGTAAATCGTAATTAATCTCAACCACCTCTAGTTGAACATTAGGATAGGTATCAGTGATATACTCAGCAATATTTCCACTACCAGCACTAGGCTCTAAAATTTGCCAATTTGGTTTAATATCTGCCAGTTGAACAAGCCGTTGACAGACTAGTTTAGGAGTAGGGAAGAAATCTCCATCTTTCATCCCAATGATTTCTAACTCAAGCTTATTGAGTAGTTGCTTGGTAGTATCAATTGCTTCAGGTTTTACTACCCGTTGAATTTCTGTTATTGCGGATATGATTTCGCTTGGTGTATGTAATCCGGCGCGACTCAAAGACTTTACCCAGTCTCGGTAATATTCGCCTGCCAATTTTTCTTGGACTTTCTGAATTGTTTCTCCCATTTGGGAAATTCTAAATAGGGCTTCTACTTGCGATTTGTGAGATATACCGCGTAGTATTGGTGCGATATTTCCTGCTTCCCACATTTGTGCGATCGCAAATAACCAAGATTGGATGATTTCAAGTTCAATTCCTTCTTGGATTATCCCTTGAGCTATAGTTTTACGATGCTTTGTTACCCTTTGATTTCCAATAGCAGGATTTTTCTTTTGGTCGATTGTTGGCTGCATGGAAGCAGCTAAATTACGGAGGGCTGCTGCTTTTTCTAAATTAGGAATATTGAAAATATCTACTATAGGTGAATTATCCTCGTTGTAGGGTAGATTGAGTAGAGATAGTTGCATTGCTTGATTCCTTTAAATCTTTGACGGCGCATTCAAGAATTAGGGAGGTTGGCACATTCCAAGCTTTTACCTCCCATTCAGTGGCTAATCGTTCTGAGTGACGGATAACTGCACTACTACATTTGTTTTTTCTGACAAGCCAATTTCTAAACTTTTCGGCTTGTTCTTTGGTATCGAACCCGAAGTAGCTGGTTTTTCTATTTCCCAAGGGGTCGGTAATGGTTGCTACCCGACGCGAGAGAATATTGAGCGTCCAACCACTGTTAGGAGTGAGTTCGATTTTGGTGATATTTAATTCTGTTGGAATCATATTTCAACTTCAGGAATTGCTGCTAAATATTCCATAGTTGATATTTCTTTTGCTAGCCATTTATCATGTGCTTCTTGAGGAGTCATTTTGTGGGTTAAAAGTTTTTTCTCCTTATCATCTTCTACAAAAGGCGCGAGTGTTTCTTCTAGCCGGGCTTTGAAATTCAAATGTTTAGCTTCAGAATAAGTAAACTGGTAAATACTATCAGTGTTAACGAACAAGTAAACCAGGCTAATTTGCTCCAATGGGATTCCAGTTTGTTCGTATAGGAGAAATAACCTCAACTGGGTTTGCCATTTTCTCTCAAGAATTTCAAATTTAGGAGGTTTTTGAATTGTCCAGTCAAACCCAACTACTTGATTTTCGCCGTAGATAATCAGGTCACACTCGCTGTAGAGAAGAATATCGTGGTATAAATATTGAAGTTGGGCGTTCCATTGTTTGTTGCCAGGAATATTTAGAAAAGTTTTTACCTTATCGACCCAGTTATTAATTTGGGGGTATGCCTTCAATAAAGCTTCGACTGGTAGCCCTAACCCAATTTGTTGCATGAGTAGGTGAAACTGACCTCCAGCAACTTCAGATTCACTTTTGCCAGTTAGATTACGATAATTTATCGTTGATAAACATTCTGGATTTTGTTCGACTAGTTCAAGTTTTTTGTGATTAAATCGATTCATAAAAATATATCCCCAATTTAGTTTTTGGGATATATTTGCGTAAGCTATTTGTGGTAATTTGTTTGCGGAATATAGTATTTTTTGAGATTGTCGATGCTTGTATATAAACTTCGAGTTGACATTGCTTTGAGGTCAAAATAACTGGCGAACTTTTTCAACCCCCCAGTGAGGGTTAATTCTAGTAGATACTGGGCTGCGATCGCACTCGTCATTTTATTGACGAATAGTGATTGATCTCCCATTCCGCACCTGAAACTGTCACAAAAGAAATAATAGGGAATATGTCCGCTAGTTTTTGATTCAAAACCAAAGTAATAAGGGATAGCAAGTGAAAAATCAAGCTGGAGTTTGGGAAAAAGGGATAGTTATAAAAAATACTGCATGAAGAAGTAGAGTTACTGTGAGTAACTCTTGCAAAAGTTGATAAAAGGAAAGCTTGAGTAAAATGACAATCAAACTAATAAATAGTAGCGACGACAAGCATTAGGTAAGAATTGCAATATCCATAATCTTTCATCAGAGAGGTTTGATATT
>LXQD01000313.1 GCA_003326215.1 Nostoc minutum NIES-26
ATACTCAGGATAAAGGCATTAATGAAACAACAGATCCAGTTGTTACCAAATTCCAGGAGCATGATTGGTGGGACTTTGGTCAAGGCTGGAAAAATCTACTCAATAATTTACGCCTAGTTATTCAACCTTACCAATTTTTTAATTTACTTAAACCTTGGCTAATCGTATTTCCAATTTCTCATTTATCGATTGGCTTTTTAACACTAATTGCGTTGATGAATCGAATGCGAGGTGCTATCCCAAAACCCTACGAAGGAGAGGATTTCTTATTTTCCTCTGCTTAGAGTGATGGAAGAGCGCTAGGGACATCCAATAATTAAATTACTCAATTCCTGCATCCAATACCAGTATCCAATTTCTTCTCCCCCTGCCTCCCCTGCCTCCCCTGCCTCCCCTGCCTCCCCTGCTCCCCCTGCTCACCCAAGCGATTGATTATTTTTTTATTTGGAAGTCCCCTATGTGACGCGGCAGGCAGACGGAGATTTGTACGCGGGGTAAAGGCGGGAGATTTCTGTTATGTGCTGAACTCGCGGCAGATGGGTAAGTCAAGCCTGCGGTGAAAACTATGCAACGGTTGCAATCTCGCCCATCCCTTATTTTTTGGAGTGGGCAAGATGCCCTACTCCATAAGAGTAATTATTTGATTGTGAAATACTCGAAAGCTTAATATTTAATGATTTTTTATTTTGCTTTTGACTTTTGATTTGTTGCGCTTGTGTTTACATCTAACTCAACTGTGCTACGAGTTGATTTTCTAATAGCGTGTCATTGGTCAATAAGTCCTCAACAGTGATTCGTAAAAAGCGTTGCTCATCAACTTGAAACAAAACTTTAATCCGATCGCTTCCCGGATATCCTGGAGGTGTGAGTTGGGCAATGCTTCTAGCACCTTCTTTATCGTTGAGGGGTTTGACGCTGATTTCACCACTGTCTAGACGGCGAGTAATTAAGCGATCGCCATCAAAGTATACTTCAACACTGCCTGTATCTACTCCCAATTCTCCCATAATTAATTCAACACTGGGTTGATTCTCCAAGGAAGCACCTAAGAGTAATTCCACTGGCTGACTCATGGGGTATGGCTGTCCAGCTTTAATTATCGGATGCCAGTTGTGGCGCTGAATGCGGCGGTTCCAATAGCGGATACCATAACTATGGTAGAGAAAGTCTTTGATTTCTACGCCTTGGGCTAACTGTAATGCACCTTGGGCGATCGCTTCAAAGGGACGTTCGCACCGGATTTTTTCTGGCTCAAAATACTGCTTTACCCATGTTTGCACTGCTGGTAATTGCACGGTACCACCGACTAACAAAACTGCGTTGATATCTGCAAGTTCTATCCCCTGTCGTCGCGCTTGCTGCAACAATGTTGTCATCGACTCATCAAGTAGCTCAAAAAACGCATGTTCTTTGAGGATATTTTCCAAGCTGTCACGGTTTAATTCCAGTTCATAGCTTTCAAATGTTTCATCATCAAAATAAACTTCACTAGCTTGATTTTGGGTTGATAGCTGAATTTTCAAGCGTTCTGCTAGTCGCGTTGTCAAAGGACTTACTGCTAACCCTTGAGTTTTGACAAAGTAATCTACTAACCAATTATCAATATCAGTCCCGCCCAAATTTTGCCCAGCTTTCGCCAGGACGCGAGCGGTTTTTACCTTTTGTTTGGAGTTTTCTGCCAAGGATTTATTACCCCACTTCAGTAGAAAACCCACAGGCTTTGTACTTCCTTGCGCGCCTTTATTCAATTGCACAAGGGACAAATCCAAGGTACCACCGCCAAAGTCAATTACTAAGATATTTTCTCGATCTGCCAAGCCATAACCCAAAGCTGCGGCTGTGGGTTCATCTAGCATCCGCACCTGTTCGACGTTGAGTCCTTGGCAAACTTGACCCAACCAGTGGCGATAAGTTTCAAAGCTATCTACGGGTACAGTTAGTACTAGGGAATCTAACCCGCCCTCTTGGGGTGCTAGTTGTTCAATCACTTGGGTGAGGAACCATTGCCCTACTCGTTCAAATGTGACAATTTGCCCATCTAGTTCTGGTAAGAAACCTTGGATATCTGCACCAATACCCCGTTTAAAGCTGCGAAAAAATCGCGCTTCGCCCTTGAGGTCAAGACCGCGATCGCGTACTTGTTGCCCTACTAAAACTTTACCTTGTGTGGCTTCTTCGACATAAACCAAACTAGGAATCAATGGTGGATTCAGACTCTGCTGAATTGATAACCCAGGTAGACTCAGGGTTTCCGGCTGCTGGGTCACAGGATTCCAGCGAGCAATAACTGTGTTACTAGTTCCAAAATCGATTGCGATCGCCATATCTTAATTGATGATTTCACACCAAGACACTTGTGATGCCAATAAGCTGCTTCATTTGTGATTATTCTCTATTAACCACCAAGAACGCAAATGGGCGATCGCTTCTTCTTTTTGTTTGGCTTCGATTTCTATCCATGGTGCTTGGTGGTAGACATCAGGCATAGCGGTAATCAAGTCGCTGTGTTTTCGATCGTTAAAAGCTTGTTCGCCGTTGGAAATATGCACTAACTGCCAGTCTGGGTTTGCCCAAGTTTCGCGCGCTGCGTAAAACATCGACGCTACACTGGGATGATTATAGTTATCTAAATTTTCGTGGCAAATATGATGGTGAGCATCAAACACCATTGGTACCCCAGCCTGCTGACACACTGCTAAAATTTCCTCACTACTGTAGGCGTATTCGTCGTTCTCAAAGGTCAAACGGCTTTTAATTGTTTCTGGTAGTTCCGAAATCACCTTTACCAGTTGTGCAGTGCGTTGAGATTTGCCACCATGAATATTCATCAATGACCAAGGCGATCGCGGTAAACTTAGCAAATCAAGTGTACGGGCGTGCCCTTCCAGAATTTTAATACTATTTTGCACTACTTCCGGACAATCGGAACTCAGGACTACAAATTGGTCTGGGTGCAGTACCATTCTGATACCCAATGCTTGCGATCTTTCACCGATTTTGCTCAAATCAGCGCTCATTTCCTCTAATATGTTCGCGCCGATTTCGTCTTCCATGTCACTCAGGGGAAATAAAGCACAGGTGATACGATACAGCCGAATTTTATTATCCTGACAAAATGAAAGAGCATCATGCAAGCGTTGGAAATTATGCTGATACAGTTCTCTCAGGGCGTTTTCACGTTCGATATCAGATAGTTTCAAGTAACGCGTGCGCGTCATTGTCCGAAAGCGTACTTGTTTGGAAAAAGTAATACAAACTAGCCCTAACTGCGGCAAAGTGCTTTTTTGCCATTGCTGTGTATCAGATGAATTTTGGAACTGGATGACGGTCATTAACTAAATTAATTGGTTTTTATCATTCTTTGATTGAACTAAGTTCTGCCCCTGAGTGAGCAGTATCTAAAGGAAGAAGTCTGAAGATAAATATATTTCGCACTTCTTTAACTTTTTTAGTTAATGGAGATGCGCTTTGGAGTTACACAATTTCCTAGTGAGTACATCTTCTTGCCGAGCATATTACTTTCTGGATACTGATTTGGAAATACATCTATCTTTGGAGGTATTTTATATATTTATAAATAAATTTTTATATAGTTATGTGATGTTTATGTAAACCAAGTATACAACATCAATACCGAAAAGTTTGCAAATTCAAGCATTACGGTCTTGTGGCTATGACAAATCCAAAGGAGGAATGTCAAGGTAGACAGATGTACCTTTGGGTAGTGAAGTCAAGTTTCTGAAATATTTATTAATATAGGTGTAAATACAATCCCAGGAATCAAAAGAACTTTTGATTTGCAGAATTTATCATAAATCAGCAGATTCTTCACCAAAAAACAGAGGATCATGAAAGACCAGCAACAATCAGACTCTAAGGACTTCGTTGGATATCTCAAAAATGGGATTTGGCTGTTTGGCCTCTCATCTTGGGTATTTGGCATTACCGATCGCAGTATTGCTTCATTCGCAGATGGCTATCTATCTGCTTTGGATCTGACGCAACTCTTTACAGCGGCCACATTCTTTGTAGGGTGGCTATTTTTGAAGCCTACAAATGCTTAAGTAATTCCGATGCCACTAGTTTTCTGGGCATTGGATAACAGTTTCATATCAGGACATCCATCTTAGTTGGCGCTAGTTTTGTCAAGATTGAGAAAAGCTATTAAGGTAGAACATAGTTGATTGCGAATGGAGTGCGCCAAAGAGTGCGTCTATATCTTTTGCATTTAAAAAAGTCGGGATAATTCTCAAACATCCTCAGAATTATCCCGATTTTTAATTTGCGAAATTTCTGTTTGAATTCTAGTGTTGATTTGATGGCATTAGGACAAACTGTTTTAAGACCTCAAGTTAGACCAGGCTCATCAGTAAGCTGAAATATTCTTTTATACTATTGCCTTTTTTTCGCAATGACGAGAAAATAACGTAGTAGCAAATATTAATAATCTTAATTCTTAACAATTAATCAAATATATTGAATCACACTAGGTTTATTGCTGATGCTGACTGAACCTAATCCAACTCTTCTTCGTCCCATCCAAAATGATGAGTTTGTTCCCCCTATCAGCCTTTGGACAACTTTAGGCGGACTATTTTTAGTTGGGACAGTTGGCGTAGCTGTCATGCTCGCTGCTGTCGTTAAATACAATACCATCGTCAAAGCTGCTGCTACAGTCCGTCCCGCTGGTGAACTGCGAATCGTTCAGGCTGCAACAGAAGGAATGGTTACAAGAATCTTAGTAAAAGAAAATCAGGTGGTCAAACAGGGAGATGCGATCGCTTACTTAGATAATTCCCGCCTCCAAATTCAAAAGAATCAATTACAAGGGAACATACAGTACAACCAAAGGCAACTGATTCAAATCACTGCTCAGTTAAAAGCTGTTGACAGTAAGCGCTTAGCTGAATCGAGCTTAATGAACCGGAGTATTGCCGCTGCTAAAGCTAACCTCAGTCATAGCCAACGGGACTATCGAGATCGGCAAATCGTCACTCAGACAGAAGTGCAAGAAGCCGAAGCCAGCTTGGAATTAGCTAGGGAGGAGATGAAACGATATCAGCAACTGGGAAACACAGGAGCGATCACGACTCTGCAAATTAAAGAGAAAGAACAAGCTTTCCAAGCTGCTCAAGCTCGAATGACACGAGCTAAAACTACCCTCAATCCTAGTAATGCATTAGTGGCAATAGCGAATGAGCAAATTGCCCAAGAAAGGGCTAAAGGTTTGGCCAGCCTAGCCACCTTAGACAAAGAACGAGAAGAACTGCTTCAGCGTCAAGTTGAAATTCGGAACGAACTCCATCGTAATATCCAAGAATTGCAACAGATTGGAATTGAAGTTCACAAGACGCTGATTCTTGCTCCGGCCTCTGGCACCATCCTCAAATTGAATTTACGTAACCCTAGCCAGGTAGTGAAATCTGGAGAAACAATTACCCAAATTGCTCCCAGTAATACCTCACTAGTAGTTATGGCTCGCGTAGCGGCTCAAGATATTAGCAAAGTTAGAGACTGCAAAGAAGAAAAAATTTCAGACTGTAAATATGGCAAAGCTCAACTACGGTTTTCTGCCTATCCTTATCCTGATTACGGCGTACTTCAAGGTACTGTAACAGCAATTTCTCCCGATGTGATTACACCTCCAATTGGTGCAACTAGCGTAGCCGCACCTTACTATGAAGTAACAATACAGCCAGAAAGACCTTATTTGCTGAGGGGCGATCGCTCTTATCCCATCCAACCCGGAATGGAAGTCACAGCAAATATCATCTCCAATCAAGAGACAATACTTACATTTATTCTTAGAAAGGCAAGGCTGCTAACAGATTTATAAATTCTTAACAAATAATTTAATTCTGCTGTAGATATTGCAGGAGCGTTTTTCACTCCCGTGAATTTTATTAACTTTTTTAAGTTAACTTTTCTTTTTAATTGGAATTACCAAGCTGAAAGTCCTTTAACGTGAGTTCGATGAACCTCTCCCTCCCAACCTCCCTCTCCCACAGGGAAAGGGAGGAGTAACGAAAAATCAAGGTTTTGGCTCCCCTCTCCGCGTCGGAGAGGGGTTGGGGGAGAGGTCGAAATGAGCTTGTCGAACTCACGTTCCTTTAAGGACTAGCTTTTAAGTTCTGAGTAAATACAAGTAACCAACAAAGGAGTAGAATCCAAAAGTTGAGTTGCTTAAATTTTCATGCTTTTAGCACTTGCAAAATATTGACAATTATGAATGTAAATTATCCATAATTTGACAATCACACAGTGTCACACTAAAACTATTTATTAACTTGAACATATAATATTCAATGTTTTCTACTTTTCTTACTTTTTATTTTAAAAATAAAAAACAATTTAAAAAATTATTTTTTCTAATAAAACTATTAAAATACTAGATTTTATTTTAAGTAATAATTAATACTTATTTTATTTAAATTTACAGATATCTAAATCGTGAAAACACTGAATAAGAAACAAAATAGCCTATACACGCTTAAAAGCTTTAGTATAATAAATAATTTATTTTATAAATAATACTTAGTCTTAGTATTAGTTTAGTTTATATCTATCAGTAGATATAGTTAGTAACTTAACCAACTTGCTCATAATTAACAATATTTAATTATTGATTATTATTCCTAATTTATCTACTAGCATTAAAGTTTTGAATGGCAAGTATTCTAGAGACTTAGCTCATTATTAACTAAATTTAATCTTATCCTACTTTTCCTACTTTTCCTACTTTTCCTACTTTTTTATTGTCATATAGGATTTAAGATAACAAGTCCTAAAAGCGGAAATAAATTTATTTTCTAATAACAAAAAATTATAGACATGGATACTCTATTTTAATTAAAATCTGGTAATCTGAAAGTTAAGGTTCGATAAACATCGAGCCTTAACTAAAGTTTTTCAAGAGGAAAGTGGAATGTCTAACAACTTAATCTCTAATCTCTTTTTTGGTTCTGAAAGTTTACTGACAGATTTATCGCCAGAAGATGAGTCTGTAATTACAGGCGGATCTGGCTGTTATGGAAGTAGTAAGTCTAGTAAATCTAAAAAATCCAAAAAATCCAAGAAGTCAAAAAAATCTAGTGGCTGCTATAACCCTTGCTACCATTAAGACTTCCTGTGTACGCCAATTTTTTCGGTTAGTATACAGCCGCGACTCAGAAAAATTAGTGCTTCTGTAACTCATATCTTGCACCTTGCTTGAACGATTAAAAGTCGCAGGGAAACAAACTATTTCTACCTGAAGACTATCGAAATTAAGACTTTCAGAGCTGACGGAGGCGGTTTTTGTACCTTTCGGGTTCATCTTTGGTGTTCTCTAAAAGTAGCTGAAATTGTAATCATCAGGTGCAAGATGTGAGCTTTGAACTAGCACAAAAAGCACAATTAAAAAATGAAATAAACACTTCTGTTGTCTTTTTTACTGTCTTGTGTTTTTTGAAAATTAAGGCACTAATTTTAATTTAATTAATTATGAATAGGGTTTTTAACATCGCTACCAAATCGATGATAAAAACCCTATTTTAAATTACTAACAATAAATGTAATTATTAATTTTTTAATCAAAATTAAAATTAATCATGGAGAAGCCATTTTTATTAAGTTTTAAAAATGTTGTAGATTATTTAGTTATACAGAAACTGTGGCAGTTAGAAGAGCAATATCCAAACGAGATAAAATCAAAGAGCTGTAAAAACTTTAATTTGCTAGTAAGTTTTTCGAGCGATCGCCATTTTTTAGTTAAGCAAGAGTGTCATGACAAAGAAGGCAAGACTAATGGTGAATTTTTGCACGAATGGCGATTTCAACAGTTATTACAAACATTTCCAGAACTTATTCATATTCGTCCCCTAGTAGCAGAGGCAATCCATTTTGACCCGATTTGTTCAATTATTGTTTTCAACTACTACAATGACTACTGCGACCTGAGAGATTTTTATACTCAAGAGCATATTTTCCCAACTGAAATTGCTGCCTCAATTGGAGCGAGTCTAGCCGTAGTTCATCGCAGCACCATAGATTGTCAGCGGTATAAAGACTTCTTTTGCCAAAGTTGCAAAGATTTTGACAAACCTCCTAACTTGCTTCGCGGATTAGAACGGCTTACACCTAAAGTGTTTGGTCGAGTTTGTATAGATGGACTAAAGTTTTTTGAACTTTATCAACGTTATGACAGCCTAGGGCGGGCAATTGCAGAACTCCACACTGCTTTCCAAGCATGTTGTTTGACACACGATGACTTGAAGTTGGATAACATCTTGCTATACGCTCACTGGCAGCAAGCCTCCTCAACAGCAGAGCCATTAACTAACAGCATCGTTCGCCTGATTGACTGGGAGAGGTGTAGTTGGGGAGACCCTGCATATGATTTAGGAACAATCGTTGCCAACTACTTAAAAATTTGGCTAAGTAGCTTGGTGATTACTACAGACCTTGATGTTGAAACAGCTTTGCATCTGGCTACAACTCCGTTCGATGTAATTCATCCATCTATTGTTGCTCTAACTAAAGCTTATCTCGCTCGTTTTCCAGAAATTGTAGAGCGCCGCCCCGATTTTTACAGACGAGTCGTACAATTTACTGGTTTTGCTTTGATTAAAAAAATTCAGCTAAAGCTGCATCATCAAGAGCCTTTTGACAACATCGCTATTTGTATGCTTCAAGTTGCCAAGACATTGTTGTGCGAGCCGGAGCAATCAAATCAGATTGTTTTTGGCAGTACTGTGTCTGAACTAACTTCTCTTAGTCGTGTTCCCGCCTGAGTGTTTTTAGTCGTAACTCTAAAATTTATGCAATTGCTGGATTCTCTATCAAATCAGCCATCAGATTCTACTTTTGAGCGATCGCTTAATACTCTTCAAGATATCGCTGTTCACGTTCAGATTCAATCTAACTTCTGTGTTAGTCATCCAAAATACGCACCGATGGAACTTCCGCCAGAGATCGTAACTCGTTTTCAACAACTACCTCTAGACATTCAGCGTCAATATCTCAGCCTGCAACTGCGGAGCTATCTCCATAACATATATTTCAAAGGCGACGCAGACACAGCTTCCACATCTGATACCAGTTCGGCTAATTTGTCACTAAATTTTGAAAAAAATACAGCTAGTGGGCAAAACTCAGCATTTTACTGGCAACTACATACTAATAATAGTGGAGAAGGCTACTTTGACCCAGGATGGTTGGTGCTGAAGCAGGAAAATGATGGTAGCCTTGCCGTGCAAAAGAACAATTTGACTCTGCACATTCAGCCCGACCATGAACTACAACCAGGAAAGCAACTTGCTACTAAAGGTGACATAGTTGCAATCCGAATGCCTCAGAACTTGCTTGAAACTGGCTATTATCTAGCAGTAAGCAATGCTGGGCTAGCCAAGCGTGGTCAGCTTGAGACTACGTGCATCTATTTCAATTTCAGTCCCGAAGGTGCGCTGGCGATGATGAAAAGTTTAACGCAGCAACTGAACGAAGTGAGAATTCCTTTTACCTTCAAGGTTGTATCTGAAGCTGCTAGTTGCAAATGCTACGACTCAGGAATTCTTTGCTTTGAGCGAAGTGATTACCACATAGTCCGACCAATTCTACAAAGAATTTATCACGAACAGCAATGCCTGCGGCGGGCTTTGCCTACGCATTTTCAACCAGAGCTTCCTCTATTCACAAAGTTTCTAGCACCAGGGTTGGGTTTGGCAGAGGAGCCAGATGGCAATGCTTCCATCAAAGAAAGATTTGGTACGCATCGTTGCCAAATCGTTGCTGATGGTTTGCTAGATGCTTGGCATAAAGGCGATAACTCGATGGAGGGTCGGATGATGTCAATCTACCAACGCTTTTCCATGCTGGGAATTGAATTACAACATCCTTATTTAAATGTTAACTCGGAAGACATTTATACTACGTTGGATTTATGCGAACAGTGATGTTGTAGTGATTGCCAATGAAATACCAGATTGTTTTACAACACAGTGAAGCCGACTGCGGCGCTGCTTGTTTGGCTTCTATTTCAAGATATTACGGGCTGGCTTTGAGCCTCAACCGCGTCCGTGAAGCAGTAGGCACTGGGCAACTGGGAACTACATTATTAGGTTTAAGGCGAGGTGCAGAGTCACTGGGTTTCAATGCTCGCTCGGTCAGAGCATCCCCGGAAATTCTACCTAAGATCAATCAAATACCCCTACCAGCAGTTATTCACTGGAAGGGTTATCACTGGGTTGTTTTATATGGGCAGCGTGGCAGTAAGTATGTCATTGCCGATCCTGCGGTGGGTATGCGTTATCTGTCCAAACAGCAGTTAATGGAGGGTTGGAAAGATTGGGTAATACTTTTACAAGAACCAGACCCTGGCCGCTTTTTTAACCAATCTAACGATCGAGTTGACAGTTTTGGAAAATGGCTGATGCGCCTATGGCTGTACCGAGCCATTCTTGCCGAGGCTTTGCTGTGCGCTTTTGTAATTGGTTTACTTTCTTTAGCCTCGCCTTTTTTGATCCAAATCTTGACCGATGATGTCTTAATTCGAGGTGATACTCAGTTACTTGCTGGTGTTGCCCTAGCGGTGATGGTAATTGCCTTGGTCAGAAGAAGTCTAACATTAGTGCAAAAGAACTTGATCGCTCACTTTGCTCAACGTTTCGAGTTAGGGCTGATTCTAGAGTTTGGGCAACAAATTTTACAATTACCTCTGACTTATTACGAAACTCGCCGTAGTGGTGAAATTGTCAGTCGACTCAGAGATATTCACGAAATTAACCGATTAATTTCAAGAACGGTTATTAGTTTACCTAGTGAATTTTTTATTGCCGTGGTTTCTTTGAGTTTCATGCTGTTTTATAGCCTGAAACTGACATTAGTCGGTATCTTCATTGCTCTAACAATGACTTTATCTACTGTGATTTTCTTACCAGCACTTCAGCGAAAAAACCGCAATGTGTTAGTTTTGGAAGCAGAAAATCAAGGTGTTTTAGTAGAAACTTTTAAGGGAGCATTGACGATCAAAACAACTACTGCTGCTCCCCAGTTTTGGGAAGAATTTCAAAGCAGATTTAATCGCTTGACCAACCTTACACTCCGGACTGTGCAAATTAGTATTGTTAACAATATATTCTCTAGTATAGTTTCCGATATTGGTAGTGTTGCTTTACTTTGGTATGGCAGTACTTTAACAATTAGTAAGGAATTAAGCATTGGGCAATTACTAGCTTTTACTAGCTTAAATAGAAATGTTGGGTCTTTAATCGGCTCATTAGTTGATTTTGTCGATGAATTTACACGGGTGAAGACGGCTACTTCAAGATTGCAGGAAGTCATTACTTCCACACCTGAGACTCTAGATGATGCTAAGAAACACTGGCTTGAAATTCCTGGCAAGGCTGAAATTGTTTGTACTCAAGTCACCTTTCATTACCCTGGTAGACCGGAATTATTAGAAAATTTCTCCATCACAATTCCTGCTGGTAAAGTAACTGCCTTAATTGGTGAGTCAGGCTGCGGTAAGAGTACTTTGTCTAAACTAATTGCGGGTTTATATTCACTTCAGTCTGGTAATATCCGTATCGGAATGTATAACCTGCAAGATATATCGCTTGATTGTTTGAGGCAGCAGGTAGTACTTGTTCCTCAAGAAGCTCATTTTTGGAGTCGCTCAATCGTAGAAAATTTTCGCTTGGGTTCTCCCTACGCGACGTTTGAGCAAATTGTTAAAGCTTGCCAGATTGCTGCCGCTGATGAATTCATCAGTAAACTACCTGACAAATATCAAACAGTTTTAGGTGAGTTTGGCACAAACATTTCTGGAGGACAAAGACAACGATTAGCACTTGCACGAGCGATTGTGAACGATCCACCCATCCTGATTTTAGATGAATCAACCTCTGGACTTGACCCTGTAAGTGAAGCGAAAGTTTTGCATCAGCTTTTATCCCATCGTCAAGGAAAAACCACAATTTTGATCAGTCACCGTCCCAGAGTAATCAATAAAGCTGATTGGATTGTGTTACTGGAGCAGGGTAAGTTAAAGCTTGAAGGTTCCTTAGAAGAACTGCGCTCCCAAAAGGGAGATCATTTAGATTTCTTGACCCCGTAAGAGCTAGGGACTGGGGATAAGAGAGCAGGGGGGAGCGGAGGGGCAAAGGAAGAAATAAATAACTCCTAACTATTGACAACTAACAACTGACAATTAACCACTGACCAATGACTAATGACTTACTCAGCACTCAGCACTTCAAGTCAGGAGTCAGGAATCTGAATATATAACTCTCATGACTCCTGAACGGCAGTTGCTCAACGAAGAGAACTTCCCTTTGGGGAACGCTCCTAAGTGCTGAACTCACCCATAAGGCACTGCCTCCTCCTGACTCCTATTCAAATATGCAATATAAATGCTGATAACTCAACTACCTACGCACTACCACTAAAGTCCCTACAGAAGACCAGTTGTAAAGCTTACGCGCCTGTTTGACTGGCAAATTCACGCAACCATGGCTAACTGGAGTGCCAAAACGGTTATGCCAGTAAGCACCGTGAATGGCATAGCCACGATGAAAATACATTGTGTAAGGGACATCTGGAATATCGTAGCCCCTGCCTCGCATTCGGTCAGTACGATACTTAGAGTTAATCCGAAACTTTCCTGTGGGTGTGGGAGTTAAGCGCTTTCCTGTCGAAATTCGGAATGAATACACTATTTCTTCACCTTCCCATGCTCGTAAGCGTTGCTCGGATAAGTCAATTTCAATCCTACGAGGTTGGGATGTTTGTTGAGCGATAGTGATGCTGTTATTATTTACTGACGCAGCACTGGCTGTAGCTGAAGTGGGATCGGCTGTCGTTGGTGGCAACCAAGAAACCAAAGCAGCCATTATCAATACCGCACCTGTACAGATTCTTGAGCAACGTATCCAACTTTGCATGTTGCATCACCCTTTATATTAAGCTTGCTTGTTTCAGCAGATTAAGAGAAGTCCTAAAACGCAAAGAGGCTTCCTGTAGGTAAACTGAGTCTCTTATGCAAATCTAGGAATTCAGTGGCGCAATATTTCCCCACAAAGTTCTTACCCAGTCCCTGGAATTGACACATTTTTTGCCAATCAGACAACTTTCGTCGTGTCTGTTTAAAATGCACATCAGTTTGTTGATCGGGAGCCACTTACTTGAGTAGTACAAGGTTCCTGGAACGGCTCCTAATATTTCTACACTGATGCTTCTACAAGTCTCATACGATCGCTCATTTGCAGATTGGGCTGTGGTCTGCATTAGCTCCTTGCGATCGCACTTGCTACTTGAGTAGATGCAAATTTCCCAAAATCAATAACTTGCTCTGGTAATTTCAAACAGGATTTATCAGGATTTACGCTTATTTTCTAGCGCAGATAATATGAGTCTTCTCTTCTATTATTTATTTCAATTTCAATTATTCTCAGTCCGGAGATTACTTGTAGAATTTTCCTCATAAATCGCTCAATTGTCTTGAATTCTAGTTATTTATAATTTTGCTTAAAATAGCTTTTTGTTAGGTTTGAATTGAAAAGGGTGTAGGGAAAGAAACCTTTAAAATTATTTTCTCCCCCTGCTTCCCACTCACTACTTTTGGATGACTACTGGTGTCCCCAGCGATGCCCATTCAAATAGCCACTTAGCATGATTTGGTGCCATATTTACGCAACCGTGGCTGACTGGAGTGCCAAATCTCCGATGCCAGTATGCACCATGAATACCGTAGTTTCCTTGGTAAAACATAGCAAAAGGGACGTTGGCAACATTGTAGTCTTCTCCCCGCATCCGGGTAGACTTGTACTTGGATTGAATTTTAAAAGTGCCAACGCGAGTCGGGGTAGATTTTTTGCCTGAGGAAATTAAGACTGCATAAACAGGTTTCCTACCTTCCCAAGCTATTAATCGCTGCTTTGAAAGATTGATTTGAATCCAGCGTCGATCTGATTTTTGTAAAGTTTGAATGGATTGTGCAATCGTCTGTTTGTCTGAAACTGCCCAAGCTTGACCAGTTCCAGCACCGATCGCACTCAAGGACAGTGCTGTAGCAGCCAGGAATATTTTTAAGTGACGCGTCCAGTTAGTATTAGTCATACTTCTCATCGTCGATCTCCTCACATGACGAAGCTTAAAGAAGTTTTTCAGCTTTCAAACTACTTTGCAGCCAATGACTTCTATAAGTATGGGTTTTGTATAATTTCATTCTAATCTATGCTAATTGTTGAATGAGGTTGCTTGCCTGTTGAGCGATCGCTTCCCAATTTCCATCCTCTACCAGATGTTTAGGAAATAATTCACTACTCAAACCCACAGAGATCGCCCCTGCTTGTAAAAATTCCTTGGCATTTTCCAGGGTGACACCGCCAGTCGGAATCAAGGGAATGTGACCTAGAGGGCCTTGTAAACTTTTGATATAGCTAGCTCCTCCCACCGCTTGTACGGGGAATACCTTCACACAGCTAGCGCCTTGAGTCCAAGCAGTGATAATTTCCGTGGGAGTGAGCGCTCCAGGGATAATAGCTACATCTTTTTCGACTGCGGCTTGAATCATTGCCGGATCGACATGAGGTGTGAAGAGGAACTGTGCCCCAGAAGCGATCGCTGCTTGCAGTTGTTGGACATTGAACAGCGTACCAGTGCCGATAGTACACTCAGGTAACTTGAAACGTAGCTGACTAATTAATTCGGCAGCGCGATCGCTATTCCAGGTAATCTCAATTAGCTGCATTCCCCCAGATGCTACAGCCATTGCCATTTGCCGTCCCAATTCAAATGTTGGGGCGCGGATGACTGCGATCGCTCGGTGTTTTTGCAACTGTGATAACCAAAATTGATTAGGCATTTTAAGAAGCATTGAAATCTCAAATACCAGCTTAAGCCTATCTGGAAGGCGGGAGGCAGGAGGAGAGGACAGGGGGAAGCGGGGAGATGATGATGCAAAGACACGGATATTTCTTTCTCCGCGTCCCCCTTCGAGTTCACCAGTCGCCTGCGGAGGGAGACCCTCCCCGAAGTTTGCTTGGAGGGAAACCCTCCTGGCAACTTCTCTCCGCAGCGCTGGTTCACCGCGTCTCTCCTTTTCCGTGTCTTTTTCTGTCCTACTTCCTCAGTACGGCCACTTCCATTCACGAATTTCCGGCATATCCTCGCCGTGTTCCGAAATGTAGTGCCTGTGTTCGATCAGCTTATCTTGTAGATGCTGCTTAACATAAGCTGCTTTATAACCTAGTTTGGGTACGCGATCGATTACATCCATAACGAGGTGGAAGCGATCGAGGTCGTTAAGAACAACCATATCAAAGGGGGTGGTGGTGGTTCCTTCCTCTTTGTAGCCGCGCACATGCAGGTTTTTGTGGTTGGTGTGGCGGTAAGTCAAGCGATGAATCAACCAGGGATAGCCATGAAAGGCGAAAATGATCGGTTTATCGGTGGTAAAAATGGTGTCGAAGTCTTTGCTACTTAAACCATGAGGATGTTCAGTTTTTGGCTGTAGTGTCATCAAATCTACTACGTTCACCACCCGCACCTTCAACTCAGGGAAGTTCTGGCGCAAGATGTCTACAGCAGCTAAGGTTTCTAAAGTGGGGACATCCCCAGCACAAGCCATTACTACATCTGGTTCGCTACCTTGGTCATTACTTGCCCATTCCCAAATGCCGAGGCCTTTGGTGCAGTGTTTAATGGCAGCATCTATGTCGAGGTATTGCAGTGCAGGTTGCTTACCCGCAACGATGACATTGAC
Organism: Nostoc minutum NIES-26; assembly: GCA_003326215.1. Taxonomy (GTDB): domain Bacteria; phylum Cyanobacteriota; class Cyanobacteriia; order Cyanobacteriales; family Nostocaceae; genus Dendronalium; species Dendronalium minutum. The sequence goes on from LXQD01000313.1 coordinate 15,743, forward strand.
ATAGTGACGACTTCTTAGACAATGGTCAGTTACTGACAATAGAGTGTTGGCATCGGGGGGAAGATACACCCGAACAATCTCTCCTTTCTTGTTAACCACATGGTCAATAAAACCGGGATCTTGGTGAGAGAAGCCGTTGTGGTCTTGCCGCCAAACGTGCGAGGTCAGGAGGTAGTTGAGGGAAGCAATTGGTCTGCGCCAAGGTATATCAAGGGTAGTTTTGAGCCACTTGGCGTGCTGGTTGAACATAGAGTCCACTATGTGGATAAAGGCTTCATAACAGGAGAAAAACCCATGACGACCTGTAAGTAGGTAGCCTTCTAACCATCCTTGACAACTCGTTTCGCTAAGAATTTCCATCACCCGACCATTGGGCGATAGGTGTTCATCTTCTGGGAGGATTTGAGCAACCCAGGTGCGATCTGTGGCTTCAAACACAGCATCTAGACGATTGGATTGAGTCTCGTCGGGGCCGAACATGCGGAAGTTGCGACTTTCTTTATTGAGTTTAAAGACATCTCGCAGGAGTTTAGCTGTTACTTTGGTTGCTTCAGCTTCAACCTTGCCCGGCTGGGGAACATCTACGGCGTAGTCCTGGAAGTCTGGCATCTTCAGGTCGCGCAATAAAATACCGCCATTGGTATGGGGATTGTCACCCATGCGTCGATGCCCTTTGGGAGCCAGTTCTGCTAATTCGGGAATCAGTTTGCCGTTAGCATCGAAGAGTTCTTCTGGTTTGTAACTCTTCATCCACTCTTCTAAGAGTTTTAGGTGTTCTGGCTTGTGAGTTAGATCGCCGAAAGGAACTTGGTGCGATCGCCAATACCCCTCAGTCTTTTTCCCATCGACATCCTTGGGGCCTGTCCAACCTTTAGGGGTTCGCATCACAATCATTGGCCACTGCGGACGTTCGCTGAAACCATGTATGCGGGCTTCTCTCTGAATGCTTTGAATTTCTGTAATTACTGTATCTAAAGTTGCTGCCATTTGCTGATGGACATCTGCGGGTTCGGAGCCTTCGACAAAGTAAGGTTTGTAACCATAGCCGATAAATAGGCTCTCTAGCTCCTCATGGCTTAACCGTGAAAGTAACGTTGGGTTGGCAATTTTATACCCATTCAGGTGCAAAATAGGAAGTACGGCACCATCAAGGACAGGATTAAGAAATTTATTGGAGTGCCAGCTAGTGGCTAAAGCACCTGTTTCAGCTTCGCCATCACCGACAACAGCGGCAACTATTAAGTCAGGATTATCGAAAGCAGCACCGTAGGCGTGGACAAGGGCATAACCAAGTTCACCACCTTCATGAATAGAACCGGGGGTTTCCGGTGCAGCGTGGCTGGGGATACCACCTGGGAATGAGAATTGTTTGAAAAGTTTCTTTATGCCCTCAGCATCTTGGGAAATGTTAGGGTAGTACTCGCTGTAAGTGCCTTCCAAGTAAGTATTGGCTACCAGTCCAGGACCCCCATGGCCTGGCCCAGCTATATATATGGTGTTCAGGTCATACTTTTTGATTACCCTGTTGAGATGAACATAGATGAAGTTCAGCCCTGGTGTTGTTCCCCAGTGACCTAATAATCTAGGTTTGACATGTTCTAGTTTCAGTGGTTCTCTTAAAAGTGGATTGTCGAGAAGATATATTTGCCCTACAGAAAGATAATTAGCTGCACGCCAGTAGGCGTTCATCTTTTGCAATTCTTCATCTGATAAAGGCTTTGTTTGTGGAGGACTTGCTAAAGTCATATCAAACTCCATTACAAAATAATTTTCACGAATTCATCAATTAGTATGACAGTTTAGTTGTCTATGGGTAATGGTGCATCTTACTCATGACAAATTTTTTCAGTAAATTGGAAAAATAACCATCATTAACTATTGATTAGGTTTACTTGAATTTAAAAAACCTAATTATAGACCCATAATTAACACTACGAGAGGATTACAGACTTAGTATGACTCTGAGCAATTTTTTAGATTATTTTTATTATGCAAATTGCGATAGAGAATAATCTTGCAATCTATTTAGAAAATCAACAATTTGAAATTTATAAATGCTTCTTGTGATAGAGGTAATATAAAATCACCTTGAATTTAGTCAAGCTTAGGTTGTAAACTTAATCCATCACTTTACTATTTAGTAAATAACTCTGAAAATAATATCCCACAGGATAGAATTCTTCTCGGCAGCGGAGATGATGTTCTCCCACAGTAGTGGAGGAACTTGAAGCAGTGAATCATGGGCAATAATTTCATTCCAGTTGATACGAACTGGGTCAGTATCAGAGACTCCAGCTTGCTTCATAACAGATAAAAATGCTTCAGCAACTATTCCATAACCTATTGTGCTGGGATGGACACAATCCAAGCTGAATAAACCTCCAGCATATCTGTTGCCATCACGTACATCTAAGCGGAGAATACTTGGTATTGGAGAAAGTCGCAATAGCGGGTGATCGCTAAGTCCTCGAGCTGCGTAGTAGTCTATGAGAGGGCGGGCGGGTGCGTCAAGCATCTCGTTTCTCTTGACGGCTAGTGCATCTAGAATGGTACAAGTATCTATAACGTGCCAATTATTACTCTGGAGTCTGACAATATCCCGGATTGATTGGTTAAAACTGTCAACCCTTGCATCGATTTGCTGGATTTTCTGGCGTTCTAGATGTTTTTGTAGAAGAGGGGAAAAATTTTCTTTTTTGGCAAAGAAACGACCATAATACTGAAAGTACTTGCCATCAAACGGTGGTATTCCTTGAGTCACAGGTGGGATTGTGACATGGGGTACTGTACCGACGAAAACTTTTGTATCGCTGGGAATTATTCCCTTCACCTTTTCAACAAGTTGAGTGAAATCATGATGAAAGACTTGGGAATTAGTTAAATTCCATTTTCTTCTGGCGATCGCATCGGTAGTAACGTTAGTATCTTCCATATCTTTCAGCTCTAAGTCGAGGACTGTTCCTAAGCAATCGTTAGCGCCAAACCAGAGAATTAGGTTTTCTACCCCTTCTTCATTGACAATCTGTTTGAGATTATCTAGCTGTGTCCAGTCCATTCGCTCTCGACGTAGTTTGGGATTGAGAACTCTCAATGCAGTACGGTACATTGATGCCGTCGGCAGCCCTAAAAAATCATCTTGTATCCATCCCTCTTCATTCTCAATTGCCTTTTGACAATAATTAGGAGTAATGGTGAAGCTATCAGCGACTCGAAATCCCCAAACTCCCAAGTTGTGATAAACACCCCCAAAGGCAGCTGGACGAGACCCTGTTCCTCTTTCGTACAGGTCTTCTATCTCATCAATGAATCGTCCCAATAGCACAGGAAATCGAACTATCCACTCACTAAGGTCAATGTCTGCACCCAATTGAGTTTTCATCCACCGCAAAGCCTCTTCGATATTAAGAGGTAGTCCACTTCCAGGAAATCGGGGTATGCGGAAATCATTAGGCAGTTCTAAGCCCATCGAACGAGCAATTATCGCTGGAAAAGACCAATCAGTTCTATAAATTGCTCCACTTTGAAAACCTTGTGTCAAACTATCGCCGATCGCAACAAGTTTAGCCATAACTTTTTCCTAAAAATAGTGCTGAATAATAAGCTTTTTCAGTAGTTTAATTACTTTCTATAGAGAACAAAATTTTGTTAATCAATAACCACAGTTCATAAGCCAAAAAGTCCTGTAACGATATATTTACATTCATAATGAAGTCAAAATTATTTATTTGTCTGATAAAAGTAGTGGTTTAACAGTAATTTACCAGATATTTACTGTAGTAAACTACGTCTAGGTAATAAGCCTGCGTTTAATAGTTGATATCGTTGTGAAAAAAATCCTAATTTTGTCAGCTAATCCTACGAATACAAACCAGTTGCGCTTGAATGAGGAAGTAAGAGAAATTCAGGCTGGGTTGGAACGTTCTAAAAGCAGAGACGAGTTTGAAATTATCGCTAAATTGGCAGTACGTACTGATGATTTGCGTCGGGCACTTTTAGATCGCGAACCTCAGATTGTCCATTTTTGCGGACATGGTGCAGGGGATGAAGGTTTAGCCTTGGAAGATAATGCGGGGCAAATGCAGCTGGTAAACACAGAATCGCTGGCAAGATTATTTAAGTTATTTAAGGACAAGATTGAGTGTGTTCTATTGAACGCTTGCTATAGCGAAGTACAGGCTGAGGCAATTTACCAACATATTAACTGTGTAATTGGGATGAATCAGGCGCTGGGAGATAGGGCAGCTATTAAGTTTGCCGTTGGCTTTTATGACGCACTCGGAGCTGGTAGATCCTATGAAGATGCATACGAGTTTGGCTGTAGTGCCATTGACATAGAAAGCATTCCAGAATATTCGACACCAGTTTTGAAAAGTAGGAATGCAGTTGAGGATAGGCAAAGAATACAAGCTGTACCAGTATTCTTAGAGAATCCAGAAGGACAAGTACCTCTAGATTCTCAATTCTATGTTGAGCGTCCGCCGATTGAAGCAGACTGTTATGAGACTATTCTCCAACCCGGTGCCTTAATTCGGATTAAAGCTCCTCGGCAGATGGGCAAAACCTCGTTAATGTCGCGGATTCTTAGCCATGCTAGTCAAAAAGGCTATCAAACTGCATCTTTGAATTTTCAGTTAGCAGATGCAGAATTTCTTGACAGCTTGGAGCAGTTTTTGCAGTGGTTTTGCGCCAGTATCACTAATGAATTGAATCTACCAGATAAGCTAGGTGATTATTGGAAGGGCGTTCTGGGTAGCAATAACAAGTGTACAAATTACTTTCAGCGATATTTGTTACCAACGATTAACGCCCCTATTGTGTTGGGTTTAGATGAAGTGGATGAGGTCTTTAAGCATATCCAACTTGCTCAACAATTTTTTGGACTTTTGCGAGCTTGGCATGAGAGGTCGAAAAATGAGGCAGTCTGGAAAAATCTTCGGTTGTTAATTGTACATTCTAAAGAAGTTTACATTCCACTTAACATCAATCAGTCACCTTTTAATGTGGGTTTACCAATTGAATTACCAGACTTGAATCAAATACAGGTGCTTGATTTGGTAAAGCGTCACGGAATTAATTGGTCTGATTCACAAGTGCAGGAGTTGAGAAAGTTAGTGGATGGTCATCCTTATTTAGTGCGGGTGGCGCTTTATGAAATTGCTCGTGGTAGAATAACGCTCCCGAAACTACAGCAAATCGCTGCAACTGAGGAAGGCCCTTACAGCGATCATCTGCGCCGCCATTGGCTAAATTTGCAAACAGACGCAGAATTATTGGATGCAATTAAACAAGTGGTGACAGCAGATTGTGCTGTAGATGTGGGAGCAGAAGAAGCTTTTAAACTCCGCAGTATGGGGTTAGTAAAGTTTCAGGGTAATGATGTGATACCTTTATGTGATTTATACAGACAATATTTTTGCGATCGCCTGGGAATTAATTAGAAGGCAGAAGTAGAGACGCGATTAATCGCGTCTGTACAAGAGGTTTGAGAGGTTTTTGCGTAAGTCCTATTCGTAATTGTTTGGTCAGCAATCTTAAGCCATATCATTCACAGCAAACAGTCTATGACGCAGTACCAGTATCAAGTCGGGGGTAGCCTCCCCCAAGATGCGCTAACTTACGTTAGAAGGCAAGCTGACTATGACTTTTATGAAGGCTTAAAGCGGGGGGAGTTCTGTTATGTTCTCAACTCCCGGCAGATGGGAAAATCTAGCTTGCGGGTGCAGGTGATGCAGCAGTTGCAAACAGAGGGATTTGCCTGCGCTGCTATTGATATTACGGCAATTGGGACGGCAGATATTACCCCAGAACAATGGTATGCGGGGGTAATTGATACGCTGGTTGGTAGTTTTAATATTTACGACGAGTTTGATTTAGACACTTGGTGGACTGATAACGGTTTGCTGTCACCAGTGCAGCGGTTGAGCAAGTTTATTGAAACGGTTTTACTTAAAAAAATTACTAAAAAGATAGTTATTTTTATTGACGAAATTGATAGTATTCTCAGCCTTTCCTTTAACTTGGATGATTTTTTTGCAGTCATCCGGGATTGCTACAACCGACGCGCTGACCATCCTGATTATCACCGTCTCACCTTTGCTTTGATTGGGGTGTCTACGCCTTCAGATTTGATTCAAGACAAACGCCGCACACCTTTTAATATTGGACAGGCAATTGATTTAACTGGCTTTCAACTCCAAGAGGCACAACCTTTAGCACAGGGATTAGCAGAAGTGGGCGATTCTCAAGAGTTGATGCGGGTGGTGCTGGAATGGACTGGGGGACAGCCGTTTTTGACACAAAAAGTCTGTAAATTGCTGGTGCAGGAGGTAGGAAGGCAGAGGGGCAGGGGAGCAGAGGAGCAGAGGAGAGGAGAGGAGTGGGTTGAGAGTTTAGTTAGAAAGCGGATTATTGAGAATTGGGAAGCGCAGGACGAGCCGGAGCATTTGAAGACGATTCGTGACAGAATCATGCGGAGTGGGGAACAGCGGACTGGGCGGTTGTTGGGGTTGTGTCAGCAAATTTCGCAGCAAGGAGAGATAGCAGCTGATGACAGTCCCGAACAAACGGAACTGCGGCTGACAGGTTTAGTGGTAAAGCGGGATGGCAAACTGCGAATTTATAACCAGATTTACGCAGAGGTGTTTAAGCAGGAATGGGCTGAAAAAATCTTAGCAAAGTTGCGTCCCTACTCGGATACATTGAATGCTTGGGTTGAGTCGGAACGTCAAGATGAGTCGCGCTTGTTGCGGGGAAAGACTTTGCAGGATGCTCAAGAATGGGCAGTAGGTAAAAGTTTAAGCGATTTGGATTATCAGTTTTTAGCTGCAAGTCAGGAGTTAGAAAAGCGTGATGTGCAGAAAAGGCTGGAAGCTGAGGAACAGGCAAAGCAAGTTTTAGCACAGGCGAACCACAAAGCTTATCAACGGATTCGGATTGGTTCTATGGTGCTAGGGTTGGCTGTGGTTGGGGCAGTTGCATCATTAATATTGGCTCAATATCAATTAGGGCAAGCACGAACAGCAAAGGCAGAAACAGATAAAGCCCAAACAGAATTAAAAAAAGCGAAAACAGAAACCGCAACAACTAAGGAAGATAATCAGCGAATATCAGCAGACAATAAAAAAATATCAGGCGAGAATAAAAAAATATCGGCACAGGCAGCACAGGCAAAACAGGATCTTAGTAACGCAACTTCAAAACTGAATGCTGCAAATATCCAAGTGAATCAGGCACAGCGAAACCTGAAACTAGCCCAAAACAAAGTGGCAGCAGCTAGCGCGAAGGCTAGTCAAGCTGAAGTACAGGCAAACCAAGCAATTCAACAACGCCAAGAAGCACAACAGCAGCGTGAAAAAGCTGTTGCAGATTTAAATCGGGCAAGGCAAGAACAACAGCAGGCGCAACAAGAATTACAAACAGCTCGAATTGCTCTGAATGCGGCAGTTAATGCCCGTAAAACTTCTCTTGAGGAATTGAAAAAGGCAGATGTAGCCCGAAAAGTTGCTATAAAGGCCACACAATTGGAACAAGATGGAACAAATGCGTTGCGAGTGTTTGATTCAAAGGAAATCGACGGACTGCTATTAGCAATGCAGACGGTAGGAACATTGAAAAGTCTGGTCAAAGATAAACAATCTTTAGCAGACTATCCAGCATACAGCCCTTTGTTTAGTTTACAGAGAATTTTATTTAATATTCGTGAACAAAATCGCTTGGAAGGGCATAGCAATTCGGTTCACAGCGTTGTGTTCAGCCCCGATGGCAAAACTTTAGCTTCCGCAGGCGAAGACAACACCATCAAACTGTGGAATCGGGACACAGGCAAAGAAATTACCACCCTGACTGGGCATAGCGCTCCTGTCATTAGCGTCGCGTTCAGCCCGGATGGCAAAACTTTAGCTTCCGCCAGTGGTGACACGACTATCAAATTGTGGAATTGGGAGACGGGCAAAGAAATTACCACTCTGACTAGGCATAGCTATTCGGTCTTCAGCATGGCGTTCAGCCCCGATGGCAAAACTTTAGCTTCCGCTAGTGCTGACAAGACCATCAAATTGTGGAATTGGGAGACGGGCAAAGAAATTACCACCCTGACTGGGCATAGGGATTGGGTTAATAGCGTCGCGTTTAGCCCCGATGGTAAAACTTTAGCTTCTGCCAGTAATGACAACACCATCAAATTGTGGAATCGGGATACAGGCAAAGAAATTACCACCCTGACTGGGCATAGAAATTCAGTTAACAGCGTCGCGTTTAGCCCCGATGGTAAAACTTTAGCTTCCGCAAGTTCTGACAACACCATCAAATTGTGGAATTGGGAGAYGGGCAAAGAAATTACCACCCTGACTGGGCATAGAAATTCAGTTAACAGCGTCGCGTTTAGCCCCGATGGTAAAACTTTAGCTTCCGCAAGTTCTGACAACACCATCAAATTGTGGAATTGGGAGACGGGTAAAGAAATTACTACTCTGACTGGGCATAGAAATTCAGTTAACAGCGTCGCGTTCAGCCTCGATGGCAAAACTTTAGCTTCCGCCAGTGGTGACAACACCATCAAATTGTGGAATCGGGATACAGGCAAAGAAATTACCACCCTGACTGGGCATAGCAGTTTCGTCAACAGCGTCGCGTTCAGCCCCGATGGTAAAACTTTAGCTTCCGCAAGTTCTGACAACACCATCAAATTGTGGAATTGGGAGACGGGTAAAGAAATTACTACTCTGACTGGGCATAGAAATTCAGTTAACAGCGTCGCGTTCAGCCTCGATGGCAAAACTTTAGCTTCCGCCAGTGGTGACAACACCATCAAATTGTGGAATCGGGATACAGGCAAAGAAATTACCACCCTGACTAGGCATAGCAATTCGGTCTTCAGCGTCGCGTTCAGCCCCGATGGCAAAACTTTAGCTTCCGCCAGTGGTGACAACACCATCAAATTGTGGAATCGGGACACGGGCAAAGAAATTACCACCCTGACTGGGCATAGCGATTTGGTCTTCAGCGTCGCGTTTAGCCCCGATGGTAAAACTTTAGCTTCTGCCAGTGCTGAAAAGACTATCAAATTGTGGAATTGGGAGATGGGCAAAGAAATTACCACCCTGACTGGGCATAGCAATTCGGTCATTAGCGTCGCGTTTAGCCCCGATGGTAAAACTTTAGCTTCCGCAAGTTCTGACAACACCATCAAATTGTGGAATTGGGAGACGGGTAAAGAAATTACTACTCTGACTGGGCATAGAAATTCAGTTAACAGCGTCGCGTTTAGCCCCGATGGTAAAACTTTAGCTTCCGCAAGTTCTGACAACACCATCAAATTGTGGAATCGGGATACAGGCAAAGAAATTACCACCCTGACTGGGCATAGCAATTCGGTCATTAGCGTCGTGTTTAGCCCCGATGGACAAACTCTTGTCTCTGGTGGCGTAGATAGCACAATAGTTCTATGGAGTCTGAATCTAGATGATTTACTAGCGCAGGGTTGTAGTTGGCTTAAGGGTTATTTGGCTAGCCATCCTGATGCGGCTAATGTGTGTCCAAGGCAGTAATACTAATTCGTAATTAAGGAAGTCAGATTTAGTTGGGTTTCAGGGTTTGAATCTGTTGCCGAATTTTAGAGAATTGGTATGAGGAGATGAGGGATTTATGGCGAGTTAATCTCTCAAAAGAGCGATCGCTTAGTAAATTAAAGACGCGATCGCAGTTCTGAACACGAATGGTCGAGTAAAAAGGTCAAAGTTTTGAGTTCAGATCGTGAATGGTCGAGTTAAAAGGTCAAAGTTCCGAGTTCAGAACACAAATGGTCGAGTTAAAAGGTCAAAGTTCCGAGTTCAGAACACAAATGGTCGAGCAAAAAGGCCAGAGTTTCGAGTTCTGATGTTGAGTTTTGCTACTCCAAAGATATTTGTTGCTACTTTTATCGTTGAAAATGTAATCGCCTGCCGCAACACTAAGCTTAAATGTAGAGTCAAAGGCGACGTTGATTGCTCAAAGCTACCAAGCAACCGATTTTATACTCAGCATTCAGCACTTTCAACCGTGTGAAAAATCCGACTCAAGTCTAATAAGACATCTTCAAATCCAGGAATCGCCACTGACTGATGGGGCAAAGATATCTGCTTGCTGAGATAATTGAATTCACCTCGAGCATTTTGATACGGTTGGCTGTAACGCTCAAGTTGGCGAACATTTAAGTTGACAATCCAATAATTAGAAATTCTGGCTTCTGCGTAAACTTCTAACTTTGTTGTTTGGTCAAAATCTAGGGTTGAGTCCGAAATTTCAACCACTAAAAAAATATCTTCAGGATAGGGATGATGGGGAAGATAATCTTCATCTTTACCGCGTGCGATCGCCACATCTGGTTCAGGTTCACTTTGATTTGGCAAAGTAATCGGATCTTGTCCACGAATCACGGCGCGATCGCCCAGTAATCGATCCAATTGGCGGCATAAGATAGAACCGCAGACTGTATGAGGTGTGCCTTTGGCTACCATCTGAATTAGTTCTCCGCGAATCAATTCAATGCGATCGTTCTCATCTAGAAATTCCAGTTCAATCAGCCGATGATATTCGTCAATGGTGAATCGCTTTGGTGTGACAACGTTCATGGGACATCACCGATTTAACTGTTATGTAGTTTCCAGATTATCATCTGTACCCATTCGCTCTTGCCCATTCAATTCAGGCTTGAGCCTACCACGCTGTTCGGGTTTAACAGGATTTGCTCTTGTAATAGCGCATAATTATCTGAATTTGTGCAAAAATATGCGCTTTGATTAAATGTAGAGTGCCAAGCGATCGCTTGATAACGAAAGTTCCAAAATTGAAAAGGCGATCGCTCTGCCATGAGAAAATGCGTAGGCGTAGCCCGTCGTAGACATCGCCTGTGGTAATTCTGAGTTTAAATGTAGAGTGTCAAGCGATCGCTTGATAACGAAAGTTCCAAAATTGAAAAGGCGATCGCTTCACTATGAGAAAATGCGTAGGCGTAGCCCGTCGTAGACATCGCCTGTGGTAATCCTGAGATTAATTCAACTGCTTGCACATGCAGTGGGTGTAAGGTTATGCAACATTTTCCCTTACACCCGACATCCACATACCCTTACATCCTTTTTTCGGTCAAAAACAAAACTACCGGACTCAGCAAGCTTCCGGTAAATCTTAGGAATATTAACTATGGACTAATTAGTGAATTCTCTCTCTAAGTAATTGTTCTTCTAAAGCAGCAATGCGATTATATGCTGCTGTTAATTGAGCTGTAAGTCGTTGTATCTGAATTTCTGGCGTTAAATTATTATCTCCACCTTGACGATTTATATCTGGATAAATGCCATCTATTAATACATCCTTATGTTCTAATTCCGCATAAGAACTCATATGTCCTTTGAACTGGTAGCGACCACCATCGCTATTTTCCAGATAATTATCCTTTGCTTGTGAATTTGCTATGGAACACTCTGAAAAAGCTTGAGCAACTTTACCGTCAAGCTCCTCAATCACTTGATAGAGGGCATCCAGTTTCTGGCTCAAAGTCAAAATCTGATTTTGTAATGGCTCCATTTAATACCCTCATCCGCATATTTTCTCTATGTTATTCAATTTACTAGCTATGTTAACCATACTTATGAATTATTTAATTTTTCAAAAAATTTGTTGGATTGCGATACTTAAGTAATTACTTATAAACAAAACTCAATATTTTTACTAAGTATTACTCAAGCTTATCATTGATAAAAATTAAGATATGAGCAGTTATTTTTAGAAAAACATATAAATTGAGTATGTAATTTCGATTTTTTCGGAATTAACAGCTAAATATGACTCAACAAGCACTTAAAGGCACAAAATACGTTATCAATAAAAGAAACTAAAAGTCTAGCTATGAGCAAACTCTGACAATTAACCTAACTGGCTAGCGATGAATCAGTAGTTCAAAATTAAAAATTAAAAATTAAATCTATTTTTAATCCTTAAAATTTAATTAAGAAAGCTTTGTCGCTCAATTCCATTAAAATGCCAAAAACAAGGTCGTTAACAGTAAATAAGACATAATTACTGGATTTTATAGTTGCTTCTACAGGTAGATAGATAAACACCATAAATCTAAAGAAATTCTAAATAATTTACGATCGAGACTAGTAGAATAATTTCTACCCTTGTGTAGTTGTCACCTTCCTATATGGAAATATTTCTAAACCCCAGTAGGCTGACAATATTATTTCTTGATTGGATTCATCAGCGATAGTTGGACAAAAATTTCTTAGTTAACCAATGGCAACAGCCCAAAAGCAGAAAATATGATTACTATAGGATTTCTATTTGACTGCTGAAAAAAATTCCGTATATTTAAATCAAATAGGACTGCTATATCTGCCTAAAGTTGTATAAAAGCATATTTGGGAAAATTTGCAGGTTTACAGGGTAAATAGGGAAAATATTAAATCTCACACTTTTTTCAGTGCCTCAACCCTAGGTATTCCTCTGCTTATATATATATGTATAGTCTAAAATCCACAATTTCAAACCCAAAATCAATGGATCGACAATCAATGGATCGACGGTCTTTTTTGCTAGGTACAGGTGGACTAGCACTTTCACAATTGCTGGTCGGGTGTGGTGGTAACAACCAGGCGAAACTAAACGTGCAGTTACTGAAAGGTTCTATTCCAGGTCAGGTAGTTAATCAATTTCAGCAAAGTTTGCAACAAAAGGTGCAGTTAAAGTTTGCTCCTATCGAGCAGATACGAGAATTATTTCAGCAATTGCAAGTTTGGCAGAAAAAACCGCAAGCTGACAATAAGCAGATGTGGACTCGCTTCATCCCATTTGGGCAATCTCATACAACCGCAGTAGCTGACCTCGTGACATTGGGGGATTACTGGCTCAAAGCGGCAATTGAGCAAAAACTAATTCAACCATTGGAAGAAGCAGAGGTCAAACAGTTAAAGCAATGGTCTAATTTGGATGAAAGGTGGCAGAAACTGGTAACGCGCAACGAGCAAGGCAACTTGGATACTCAGGGAAAAATTTGGGCTGCTCCTTACCGTTGGGGTAGTACGGTGATTGTTTACAATCGTGACAAGTTCCAAAAATTGGGATGGAAGCCGCAGGATTGGAGTGATTTGTGGCGAGATGGATTGCGCGATCGCATTTCCTTACTAGATCAACCCAGAGAAATAATTGGTTTAATCTTAAAGAAACTAGGAAAATCATACAATACAGAGAATCTGGACACAATCCCAGAACTTGAGGGGGAACTACGAGCATTAAACCAACAGGTAAAGTTCTATAGTTCCAATACCTACCTCGAACCTTTAATTATTGGAGACACTTGGCTAGCAGTTGGTTGGTCAAGCGATGTAGTGCCGCTTCTAGGGCGTTATCCGCAACTTACTGCTGTTATTCCTCAGTCAGGAACAGCAATCTGGGCAGATTTATGGGTACGCCCCACGGGTGTTGCCAAGGGTGCTTTATCATCACAATGGATTGATTTTTGTTGGCAACCAAGCATCGCTAAGCAAATTTCTCTGCTGACCAAAAGTAATTCGCCAATTTCTAAAGATATTGTCGCTGCCGATATCCAGCAACCCTTACGTAATATCTTACTGAGTAATCGTGAAGTTTTCGCCAAAAGTGAATTTTTGCTTCCCTTAACTCCATCAACAGCAAAACAGTACGAATCTTTATTCGCCAAAATCAAAAAAGCATGAAGGTTTGAGCATAAACTGTAGGTTCGTTCATTTTGAGGGAGAAAAGGGAATAAATGTCATGAGGGGAAAAGAATAAGGCGATTTTAAAAACCTAATGGCACGCTTTTGCACCATTTCCCGGTAGTCTGGAGAACATCTTCAGAAAATGGGTGCGCTGATGATTGGTGAGCTTTTAGATTGGCGTTTGGGATCTCTTTCCAGAAAGCGCAGGGCTGCGAGTTCCCTGTGGTGATACTGCCTTTGTATATGCAGCACTACGTTATGTTGTCACGGAATTTTTTTTATACGGGCTTAACCCGTGCAAGGAAACTAGCAATTGTCATTGGTTCCAAGAAAGCGATATCTCTAGCTGTGCATTCAACGGATGATAATCAGCGATATAAGTAAGTCGGTGAAAATAAACCTAGCTATGTAACAGAATGTAAAATCGATATAACCCTTGCGATTGCTTCATTTCACTTCGTTCCATTCGCAATGACATAGCGTGAATTATTTCAGCCGTTCTACTTACACACTTAAGGCAAAGGCTATTGCAACCGATTTGATAAGCTAGCTCACAAAGTACCAGTTTCGATATTAGGTTGAGCAGTTCAGGAAAGCATTTAAAGAAACTTCAGGATACTGACAATTCATTACTAAGCAAATTCATAAGTATATTTTATAACTAATATTACTTATTTGTATCATTTTTATATTCCTTTGCTCGGGTTATAACGATACTTTAGAACTTATATGTCATGAATTCATGACATTTGTAGCAACCAAGTTTTTTAATCAATGAACCTAAATTTTTTTCTAATAAAAATGCTGATTTAGCGATTAAACGTTTTGTTCATCAAGTGCCGATCTTAGCTGATAGCTTTGATTAAAAATTCCGTCTATTGACAGACTTGAGAAATTTTTTTAACTAATTGATCCATGAAGATTAGCTAAGGCAATAAATACACTCGATCTTCTGGTGTTGAGGACTGTTGGTTGTAGTTGCTCTGGAGAATTATGAAAGGTTATTCACCTAAAGGGTGGTTTTATTCAAGCTATCTAGCCAAGTTAAATTATCAAAATGTTCAGGAGAAATGGAAAAACTACTGCTTTAAAATACGTGGAACTAGACGTTCATCTTGTTTAGATAGACCTCACCACAGACATATCTTTTGGAGTTGGTGCGGCAGTTTTATTGGAATAGCAGCAACGGCTTACCTCTCTGTAAAAACTAATTCTCCTTTACTAATGGCTCCCTTTGGCGCTACTAGCGTATTGATCTTTGGTATACCTGACAGCCCTTTAGCCCAACCCCGGAACGTAATTGGTGGTAATCTTGTGGCGGCATTAGTTAGTCTGACAATTCTACATCTTTTCGGTTCAGAACCCTGGGCAATGGGAATAGCAGTAGCTACAGCCATTGGTATGATGCAACTGACTGCAACTTTACACCCTCCTTCAGGAGCAGTTGCATTAGTTGTGATGATGACCAAAGCATCCTGGCAATTTCTTTTAACTCCTGCCTTAGAAGGTTCAATAATTTTAGTACTGTGTGCTGTGGTATTCAACAATCTGGCACACGAAAGAACATACCCCAAGTATTGGTTCTAACTGTTGGTATTGCCATACTACTGAAGCTCAAAAAGGCTTACTATCTAATGCTACACTTTCTTTAGCCCTAACCTATTCTGAGCGTTTATTCGGATATTACATAATGCTGGTTCTATCTGAAAGTTACAAGTGTAGGTTGCTAACAGTTCCTGTTGATAATTGAAAATCCGAACGTTATAACCGTCCTTACGTGCTAAGCTACCCAAGCGATTCACAAAGCTGTAGCGTTCTAGATAGCTTAGTAAACTCCAGATTTGCTGATTTACTATTAGGTCAACTCGCCTAGCTTCTTTCTCAGAAAGTGGATATGCTATCCAATTATCCAACAGCTTGTTCTCTGAGTTTTCTTGTGCCCACCATAAACTGGGAACAGTCAATCCTTTTGGGTCAATGGTGTTAGCTGTAATCACAGCACCCTTTGGTTTGGTTAATAAGTCTAGTTCCAAAGGAGCATTTGAAGGCCGAGGTATCGAGGAAGTTTCTGCTAGTGAGGGTGGAATTGGTAACAGCGAAATTGTCACTAGGCTAATAGTTAAGAGTAGTGGTTGTAATGTTTTGCGACCAAGTAGTTTGTGTTGAAGCATAATTTTAGGACTGGGAACTAGGGACTAGAGACTGGGAACTGGGAAGAATTTCTCCCCCTTCTCCCCTCCTTCCCCTGCCTCAACTGATAAATTTCCTTTTTAAATAACGTCCAGTGGGTGAACCCAAAACCTTTCCGTTGTTATAAATAGGATTTCCGCGTAAAAATGTACTCTTCACCCGTCCCGTTAACTCTACTCCTTCAAAGGGTGTATAACCTTGTTGTGACTCCGACTCAGCAGCACGCACCATAAAGGTTTCATTGGGGTCTACTAACGCCAAGTCAGCATCATAGCCAATGGCAATGTCACCTTTTTCTAACAAACCAAAGCGCCGGGATGGGTTCCAAGATAGTAACTTAGCCATATGGTTGTAAGACATTCCCCGCTTACTACCTTCACTAAATACACCAGAAAGTAAATATTCTGTACCGCCAAAACCAGACTTTGCTAACCAAATATTATTTGGGTCTTTAGCACTTCTTTTTTGTTCAGCAGAACAGCAAGCATGGTCGCTGACTATCCAATCTACTTGATGGTTGAGTACTGCTTGCCATAAGTATTCCACATCGGCACGGGGACGAATAGGGGGATTTACTTTTGCCCAAGTACCATTGGGAGTATCGACATCTAATAGTAAATGTCCAGCAGTAACTTCTCGCCGAAAATTGATATGAGGAAAAGCAGTTTGCATAGTCAAAGCTGCTTCCATTGCTTTACGCGAACTCAGGTGCAATAAATTGATATTTGCACAATTAGTCTCATGCGCTAAATAAGAAGCAATGCAAATTGCTAAACCTTCAGAATGCGGAGGACGCGCTGCACTATAGGCGTGCAGTCCGCTAAGACTAAAATCATTTTCTACTATTTTGGTATAGGCGTTGAGAATTTCTGCAACTTCGCAGTGCAAACTCAAGCTGATAGTATCTCGCGCTTCTGGATGTTCTTTCATCAAGCGAGTTAGACCGCGCATTATAAATTCAAAATGGGCGAAGTCGTAGCGTTCGTCTTTATTAATCATCAAAAAGAGGTTTTGCTGGTCTGACAAACCATGCAACCCATAACCGCCATAAAACATGAAGATTTTAAACGAAGATACGCCGTGTTCCTCGAACAGTAGAGGGATTTCGTCGATATGCTGACTCGCAATAGGTGCGACGTGATAGCCATAATCGACAAAAAAATTACCTGCCGATAAGGCTAATACTTCTGGGAAAAAGTCTTTATAGGAGCCGCCTTTATTAAGATAATACTGTCCTGTACGGATGTAATTTAGGCTGGTAGTCACACCTCCCATTGCGGCTGCTTTGGTTTCAGTCACAGCATCTTTGTTAAGGGGTTGATAGATACCGACGTGCATATGGGCATCCACGACCCCAGGAAAGCCCAGCAAGTTTTTGCCATCAAATATCTCTTTAGCTGTGTCTGGGCTAATATTAGGAGCAATATCAGTAAATTTTCCATCCTTAATTCCTAAATCTAGCAGTTCGATCGCATCCTGATGGGGACGAACTACCCGCACATTTTTGATAATTCGATCTAATACGGGAGCTTCAGACAAAGTAGACCTCACACTAAAATGAGTACATAACCCAAAGTTTTAATGCCAGAACGCTGGGTATGGTGTTTTAGCTGGTGATGAATATCTTAATTTAGTTAGGAATTTCAACATCGTACCGGAACACAGACCAGATGCGATCGCTATGTAACTATTTTTTATTCAATCATTTTCGGGAGAAAAAATAATGGAAAGTTTTAATGAGTATCATCTCAACCCAGAGCAATTTCCTTTTCTTGAAAGCTTTCAAGATAATTGGCAAGTAATTCGAGAAGAATTTACACACTTTATGAAGCAGGCATCTGATGAGGAGTTAAAACTAACTTACGATATTTTGGGGCCTAAAAGTAAAACGATTAAAACTAAGGGTAATGCGAAATATAGTGCTTTTGGTATCTTATTTCAAGGTTTATTTATTGAAGAATATATTAAATTGCATCAAATAGAGTATCCCGATCGTCGGTCAGAGGATGCATCACAAAAAGCACTTGCATTAAGAGAAAAATATTTTCCAAATTTGGCTAAAGTCATAGAAAAAGTAAACTTTCGTGATGATGGCATCGTCAGAAATGTGTATTTTGGTACATTTCATCCAGGCTTAGATATCAAGCTGCATGTGAACTATAACCCTCATATGAATCGTGGCTATCTAGGATTAATTGTGCCAGAGGGAGATATAGCTATGAAAATATGCCACGAACAGCTTTATTGGTATGAAGGAAAATTTATGGTTTTAGATCATAGTTATCCACACTGTCCCCATAATTATACCAATTATGACAGAACTGTTTTAGTCGTAGACTTTTTTAAACCGGATAAACCTAGAGAGGAAGTAATACGATTTGAAAAAGAGCAAGTCACACAACGGATGCAAGAGAATCCTTACAGCTTAGGTGTTTTTGGTAAAAGCGATAAAGCTAAAGTAGAAGATTTTATCAAGTATGGTTTAGCTCATCAATTAGAGTGGGATAAAGCTTTATAAACCTAGAGAATGTCTGAGAAGTGACTAGCAGTCGCGACTACACAATTAAAACCCCTAACGCTGGATGACTTGCTAACGCTACGCTAACGGGTTCGCCAGTTGCCTGATGCCACTTTCTAACCTGCGGGAAGGCGTTCCGCCTACAACGGGGAGCCTCTGTGGTCTTGGGGTTTCCCCAAGTGGAGCAAGTGGCGTGGGAACCCCCGCACAGAAGTGGCTCTGGAGGGAAAGCCTCCCCGAAGTTTGCTTGGAGGAAAACCCTCCGACGCTCGGTCGCGTAGCGTCTCCCCTTGGGAGAAGACTCGCGCTACGCTATGGCAACTTCTCTTTGCAGCACTGGACTCACCGCCTACGCGGATTGAAAATAATGATATAACGCAAAGAAATTTTTATAAATGATTGAGGATTGCTACATACGTTAAAACTAATAAATCAAGAATAAGGTAAAACTAAAGTTTGGAAATGAACGCAGAAACATACAGAAAGTTAATAGCAAAGCAACTCAATCAAGATTTTAGATCTGCTGTTGAAGTTGTCGAAGTTCCTATTGCCAAACCTGCTGCAAGCCAAGTTTTAATTAAAAATAAATTTGCTGGCATTAATGGTGGATTTGATACTTTACTTTGTCGTGGTGATGTTCCCTATGTAAACTTAATTTCTCCCTTTGATTTGGGTGTGGAAGCAGTGGGAGAGATTGTAGCTATGGGTGAAGATGTGAAAGATGTTCAAATTGGTGATGCTGTCATTACTACAGCGCGTGGTGGTGGTTATCGAGAATATCAAGTTATTGATGCCAACTCAGTGGTGAAGGTGCGCCAAGCAACACCAGAATTGCTCACACTAATGCCTACAGGTGTATCCGCTTTGGTTGCATTGGAACAAGCAGGGGAGATGAAAAATAATGAAGTGGTTTTAGTGACAGCTGCCGCCGGGGGAACTGGTCATATTGCGGTGCAATTGGCAAAGTTAGCAGGGAATCATGTCATTGGTACTTGCAGTTCTGAGGCGAAGGCAAAGTTACTCAGGGAATTAGGATGCGATCGCATTATTAACTATCGCACAGAAAACCTCAATCAAATTCTCAAGGAAGAATATCCCAATGGCATTGATTTGATTTTTGACTGTGTGGGGAAACAGGTTTTTGATACCTGCGTGGAAAACTTAGCGGTGCGGGGACGGTTAGTGGTGGTTGGTTTTATTTCTGAATATGCAAAAACCCCAGAAAAAATTAGCCAACCCCGCATTTATCACCAGCTATTTTGGAAAGCTGCTTCCGTTCGCGGCTTTCTTATGCCTCATTATAAAGAACACATGGCACAAGCACGCGATCGCTTGATTCACCTCTTCTACTCTGGCAAACTCAAAGTTGCTATCGATCCAACTCAATTTAACGGTGTAGAATCTATTCCTGATGCTGTCGAATATCTGCTGAGTGGTAAAAATTGCGGCAAAGTAGTTGTTAGATTGTAAAGGAATGAAGATGACAGAGAATTCCGAAAATAGTTTAAAAGTTGCTCGGCAGGGTTTTGAGCATTTCACCCAAGGTTTAGCAACAGGTGAATGGCAAGCATTTCTGGATGTGCTTACAGAAGATTTTACCTTTTGGTTCCCAACAGGAAAATTCCAAGGTTTGAATGTGGGAAAAGAGCGAGCTAGAGAATTTTTTCAATACGTTTCTGCATCTTTTCCGGGTGGAATTATCCTGACTTTAGACCGCTTTACTAGCAATGAGACAACGGTTGTTTTTGAATTTCATGATGAGGGAGTTTTATTCGGACTGCCTTACAAAAATCGAGTAGCGGTTTCCTTTGATGTGTGTGGAAACAAAATTTGTGGCTATCGAGAATACTTTGGTAGCGATGGAAAGTCATCTTTAGATAACTGATGACTGTTGTTAGTTATTTTCAGGGTTGAATTCTTTAAGTTCTCTGCACTTTGCTTCTGCTGCTTGATATGCTGCTAAGTATTCCTGACCACCTAACATTACATCACCGTAATACTCATAGGGCGCATCACCATAAATTGGTAGGGGATCGTCTTCTGGATAATCTTCTTTTGATTCTTCTATTAATGCTTTTAATTGTTTAACATTTAAACTTTGTGCGGCAAAGTACCAAAGTTCCTGGGGGCTTTTGTGCAGGTATGGTAATGTGGGATCGATAATGCTTACAGTCGGTTCATTGTCGGAGACATTGCCTAGTTCAATCCAACCGTGTTCAATGGGTTGGTATGGTTTCTCAGCAACAGCTAAAAACCCTTGGACATAAATTGCCCCTTTAGTCGCCAATGCTGCTCTGTAAGCATTCTCAAAGGGCCGATTAGCCTTGCTTTTAATGCTTTCAGCAATTTTGATAGAAAGCGTTTCATCCAATGCTTTGTTCATCTACACCGGGGATCAGAGCGCCGACTACAATATGCTATCACCAGGACAGTGCTGAGTTAAGAGTTAGTTGTCAGTGGTCAGTTGTAATTTCTCTCCCCCTGCTCTCTCTCATCTTCCTCACCCCCCTCATCCCCCCACACCCTAACTGTGGCACAATAAAAAATTGTAATAAGAAAAATATTATTAAGGTAATTTAGTGACTCCAACTGCTCAATCCACGTCAAGTGTGCGTCGCGTGGTATTTCCATTTACGGCAATTGTGGGCCAGGAAGAAATGAAACTGGCGCTGCTGTTGAACGTGATTGACCCCAAAATCGGTGGTGTAATGATTATGGGCGATCGCGGCACCGGCAAATCCACAACTATTCGGGCGCTGGCTGACCTATTGCCAGAAATCCCCGTGGTTGCCAATGACCCCTTCAGCAGTGACCCCAGCGACCCCGATTTGATGAGCGATGAAGTCCGCCAAAAGTTGGAACAAGGGGAAGAAATCCCTGTAGATCATAAAAAAGTCCAGATGGTAGATCTGCCCTTAGGAGCTACAGAAGACCGAGTTTGCGGCACCATTGACATTGAAAAAGCTTTATCTGAGGGTGTAAAAGCTTTTGAACCGGGACTGCTGGCTAAGGCAAACCGTGGCATTCTCTACGTGGATGAAGTCAACTTGCTGGATGACCACTTAGTTGACGTGTTACTTGACTCGGCAGCCAGTGGATGGAACACTGTAGAACGTGAAGGTATTTCTATCCGTCACCCGGCCCGATTTGTGCTTGTCGGTTCAGGTAACCCAGAAGAAGGCGAATTGCGTCCTCAACTATTAGACCGCTTTGGGATGCACGCAGAAATACACACAGTAAAAGAACCGACTTTGCGGGTGCAAATCGTCGAACAACGAGCAGAATTTGACCAAAATCCCCCAGTATTTCTGGAAAAATATAAATCAGAGCAAGAAGCGCTGCAACAGAAAATAGTTAGCGCTCAACAGCTATTGAGCGAAGTGAAAAGTGACTACGATCTGCGAGTAAAAATTTCTGAGGTCTGTTCAGAACTAGATGTAGATGGTTTACGGGGTGACATTGTTACTAACCGTGCCGCCAAAGCGTTAACAGCATTTGAAGGGCGTACTGAAGTTACAGTTGATGATGTTCGGCGTGTAATAACTTTATCTCTGCGTCACAGACTGCGGAAAGACCCTTTAGAGTCAATAGATTCCGGCTACAAAGTAGAAAAAGCTTTTGCCCGTATCTTTGGTGTGGAATTATCAGACGATGATGCTGCACAGAAAAACGGTGTAGGTCAAAAGTTAGGGGTTAGGAGTTAGGAGTAGAGACGCGATTAATCGCGTCTGTACAAAAAGACGCGATTATACTCTTACGAGAAGCCGCTCTTACGAGCGTCTACGCGTCTGTACAGGAGTTAGGAGTTTTGAATGAAAAGCTACCTCCTAACTCAGCACTCAGCACTGATATGATGAGATTTTGGAATTTTTGGTTAAACAGCTTTATTTTAGCTAGCCAATACAACCCACCTCGGTTTGTAGAGTTACTAATGCTCATGCTAGCGATCGCAATGTTGGCAATTGCGACTATTTCACCAGATAGACCTTATTTAGTACTAGGCTTAAGTCTAGTAGTAGGGGCATCTATTTCTATTTTAGTACGGGAAGCGATCGCACCCTCACCCCAAACGCGAGTCACCCAACTCACAGCATTATTGTTACTTTTAATTAGCCTTTATGGCTTTGCTGATTTGCTTCAAACTCTCTAATTAGTTATTCGTCAGTTGTTAGTTGCTAGTTGCTATCGCTTGCTGACCACTGACCCCTTCGGGGTGACGCTCCTGCGTCGCTAGCGCTTCGCTAACGCCAGTCGCTCATGGGGAGCCACTGCGTTGCGGGGGTTCCCCCCGTTGAAGCAAGTGGCGTGGAAACCCCCAAAACCGCGCTGGCTCACTACTGACCACTGACTACTGACTACTAACTAACTCCACCCCTGCATTTCTACCAGTTCCATACACAACCGATTAATTTGTTCTAAATCAGGTTTAGCAGGCAAGCTTGATTGTTCATAAAAAATTTCCATTTGAGCAACCAAATCTTCTGCCATCTTCATCACCTGTTCATAAGAATACTCTCCTTTGAGGATAGCTCTTAAATCCTCAACATCACCAGCTATCCTCCTGTCTACAATTACTTCCCCTTTTTGTAATATTTCTAGCCCACTACGTAGCAATCTAATGCAGTGCATCCCATGCTTGAGGTCAAAACCAGACTTTCTTTCCATTTTCGCCCTCACCGGATTTCTATTCTCTTGCCATGACAAATAAGCTTTCCATTCTCTCAAAGCTATTTGATAGTTTTGACTTTTTTGCAGCAGTCGAATAAAATCCTTACGGCTATTAGTTAATTTTTGAGTATAGTCCAAAGTTGCATCAGGCAAAGAATATTGTTTCAGCACTCCTTTAAAATCAATATCTGCCGTCAGCAATTGATATAATTGTTCAGCTTCTTCCAGAAACTCAATTCGTCCTCTAATTAAGTTATAAAGATACTCTAGAAAAGCATTTAGCTCATCTTTGATTAGTGGGGCTTCATCTTCTATGCCAAAATCTGATGGTAGTGGCTTCTTTTGCGGCGGATTTAACAACCATTTGCGATGGGTTTCCATTTTTTTAATTTGAGCAAAAGCATAACCAGAGTAAGTATGCTTTACTTTTTTACTTAAGAATAACTTTCTGTGGCTAATTAAGTGTTGACCTAGTGAAGTTAATACAGGATAGTTATTTAACCACAACAACTCTAAAACATTGGGATTAGCACCAGACAATAATTGTAAAATTTTTTTTAATTCGTATATAACCGTGTCTTTATTGCTATCGAGAAAAGGAAATATACCAGGTTCGTCCCAACCAGTATCTTTTTGTTCTATGTGGTCAAATCCCAAGTAGTATCTTTTGGGTGCTATAAACACTCCCCGAAAATCAAAGTCCGATTCAGGACGATTTAACCCATAGCCGTGGCTACCTGCTAAACCAATTAAAATAGTTCTTTGTTCAACTTCTATTCTTTTCATATCATCAAATTAAAATATAGCCATTTTAACTCATGGGTTGAATATAGGAGGTAGGGGAAAAGTGCCGAGTGCAAGGCCGCAGCGCTCGTGCTGCTGAGGAGTCACTGCGGTGAGGTCGCCCCGTCTTGGATGTCACTTACTACCCTGCGGGTTCCGCTTTAGCGGTACAAGCCAGTGGCGTTGTGGGTACTCCTTGAGAGAACTCGTTCGGCAAAGTCGGTCTCGTACCTCTGCGGGGAAGCAAGCTAGGGACTTCCAAATAAAAAAATAATCAATCGCTTGGGTGAGCAGGGGGAGAAGAAATTAGATACTAGTATTGGATGCAGGAATTGAGTAATTTAATTATTGGATGTCCCCTAGCAAGAGCGGTGACCTTAAAAGAGGGATATGCTTTTGTTGTGCGTCATCTATATGCATAAGAAAATCTGAGCAAGGAAGTTCCATGCTCAGATTAGTTAGTGCTGTTCTGTGTCTGTATTAATTACAGTAAAAACAAGCGAGATTATGCATATCAAATGAAATTAATTAATGAGGATGTTTGAAAAGTACTGAATAATGACCGAATTGCCGTTACCAAAGTGGATGTAGGGGTGTAAGGAAAGACCAATTTTCATGACTGCCGAACCCTAAAGGGGTGAAATTTTTTCATTGGGACTGCCTTGTTGCAGTAGTGTATTTTGAAAGTCTCGCTACACCTTAATACCCTCTGATTTTTCCACAGACTAATTTTTGATAAGTAAGTCGGTGCGAACAAACCTAACTATGTAAAGAAAAGTAAAACCCTGTAATTGTCTCTTAGTAAGCACTTTAGCGTTAAAGCGCTTACCACAAACCTTTATTTTTTACACCGATTTTATTATCTATGCTTGAGTCTTTAGATAGTTGACAGAATTTGTTGCAACTGTATATTTAGTATGAAAGAGCTAAAGAATTAACTCTCTAGCTCATGAAATCAGACAAAAAATAATCAAATAACAGCTAACTTCGCTAACAACCTAGTACAGCGGGCGCGGAAATAACTCTCTAGTCGAAAAAGTTAAAAAGCTTACTATACAAGCTTTCTTACCTTCAACTTTTAGCCTTTAGCATTCTTGCCCTAGATTCTCCCCAAGTTATGCAGCCCTAAGATAATACCTACTCCTAAGATGTGACCAAAGGCGGTAGTTGCCAATAGTGCAGGCAGACCAAAACCACCAAATAAATTCGGTGATGGTAGGGCTGGTTCTGCGTTGGGATACTTAATCGTAGATTTGCCAAAGGCAATGGCAATAATATTGGCGAGAATCATAATTACCCCAACTGTGGGATTCCATTGCAGGGGTGTGGTTGCAGCAGCGAGTAAGGTTGAAGTCAACACCTGATTTGCTCCTGAAGTTTATTAATGATTGAAAACATAATCTGAGAATTCCTGAAGCCAATTCAAGAAAAAGCCTGTTTTTGCATCAATATTTAACAGTTATTTTCAATACTTAATAAAACTATTGTCCTGTTGCTTCATAAATTAAGGGTTGAGATTTTATGTCTGACACCGGAAGCTGCGATCGCTAAAATCGCTAAAATAGAAGTAGTAAACCAAAAAAATTTTCTTGACGAACGCATGTCTTAGCTATTTAGTATTGCTAGATACAGCGGTATATTCTCCATAGTTGCTGTCAAGCCTGGCAATCAGAATAATTGAGTTTTTCCGATCGCACTGATTAAAAAACATGACTCATATTTATGCGATCGCATAAATTCCCTAGCTAGAACAGCATATAGTTAACAATAGTTGTTATGGCTAGCTCATACATCAAGGTGAAGTGCAAGCGCGATCGCGCTAAAGATAATTTACACTCAAGGTGATGCCGATTATTTGCAGCTTCTGTTATGTCTTCTACTCTAGATTCTTTACCACCTGCTCTCGCTAAAATTGTCCAGCGCTTTCAACGCGCTGCCGATCCGAAGCGACGCTACGAACAACTGATCTGGTATGCTCAGAAGCTCAATGACTTCTCAGAAGCTGATAAAGTACCAGAAAACAAAGTTCCTGGCTGCGTTTCTCAGGTCTATGTTACAGCAGTGCTGGACGATGGTAAGGTTGTGTTTCAGGGTGATTCTGATTCCCAATTAACCAAAGGATTAGTAGGACTTTTGGTTGAAGGGTTGAATGGATTAACTCCCACAGAAATTGTCCAACTTACCCCAGATTTTATTCAAGCCACTGGTTTAAATGTCAGCCTAACACCTTCCCGCGCTAATGGATTTTACAATATTTTTAAAACCATGCAAAAAAAAGCGTTGGAATGTAAGTTAGACTTGCCAAACTAAAAAGTTAAGAGTTGTGAGTTATAAGTTTTGAATTCATAACTCTAACCCTTTAAAAATTAATATCTTAATAGTTCTTCCTCTTATTCAAAGTTCAAGGATACCACCTTAATAGAGATGCTGA
The DNA here is from genome assembly GCA_003326215.1 of Nostoc minutum NIES-26. Taxonomy (GTDB): domain Bacteria; phylum Cyanobacteriota; class Cyanobacteriia; order Cyanobacteriales; family Nostocaceae; genus Dendronalium; species Dendronalium minutum. The sequence goes on from LXQD01000313.1 coordinate 42,045, forward strand.
TAACTGCTAACTGCTAACTTTAAAAATTTAGTGTGATGTCAACCAATTTATTATCAACTAATGACGCTGTGGGATTTGGCGGAGTAGTTCAAGAATATCTCTGGAACTGGGAAAACCAAGCCCTACACGTCGTCTATGAAACCCTAGGCAAAGGTTCACCACTATTGCTATTGCCAGCTTTCAGTAGCGTTTCGACACGTTTGGAAATGGGCGAACTTGCTAGATTATTAGCTCCCCACTTTCAAGTTGTAGCAGTAGATTGGCCTGGATTTGGAGAATCTTCTCGCCCTAGTTTAAATTACCGACCGGAAATATATCAGCGATTTTTAGAAGATTTTGTCAAAGCTGTCTTTAATACGCCAATTACTGTGGTTGCGGCTGGTCATGCTGCTAGTTACGTGTTGCAACTAGCGGTGAAACAGCCTGCTGTTTTTTCTCGAATTGTGCTATTAGCTCCTACTTGGCGCGGTCCTTTGCCGACAATGGGGGCAAATCAACAGATAGCTGGTATGGTTAGAGGATTGGTGCGATCGCCTATTGTTGGTCAAATCCTCTATAAACTTAACACTCTGCCATCTTTCCTAGATTTTATGTACCGTCGTCACGTCTTTACCGATGTGGCTAAACTTACCCCCAGTTTCATTGAGAAAAAGTGGCAAACAACTCAACAACCAGGAGCGAGATTTGCTTCTGCTGCTTTTGTGACTGGTAATCTCGATGCTGTACGCGAACAATCTGATTTTCTAGCACTTGTGGAGTCGTTATCCGTGCCCCTAATGATAGTAATTGGGGAATCCAGTCCACTAAAATCACGAGAAGAAATGGACGCTTTAGCAGCTTTACCAGGAATAAGCAGCGTTATAATTCCTGGTTCCTTAGGACTGCATGAGGAATATCCAACAGATGTTTTAGCAGCAATTCAGGATTTTTTGTTCTCATGAAATAAAATGCTTGCCCAAGATCCGAAGAACCGTTTGCGTTAGGTTTCAGGAATTCGGTTATTTGTATTGGATGAATTATTTTCAAAGAGCGATCGCTCAGTTCTTCTCAAGAAAAGCTATCTCCAGCATTCTCATCAAATTCGACTTGAGTTTTGGCGGCTTGAAATTTATCCCAGCCTTTTATGGTAAGGATTATACCCCGTCTGCGTTTGCTTGGTTGTTTCATCAACGTCACCTAAAACAAAGTAGATGCATCTCCATTGAGTAAATTCTCAAAGGAGAGTAGAAGGATATAGTTGGGGAACAGCACTTCAAACTTGACTAATTAAATAAAATATGGAATGACGCAACATATTTTATTTAACTCGATTGGCATCTCCAAAAAATGCCAATATCTCTGTATAACTGACTTTTAAAGCGATATCGCTTTATGGAAAAATCAGCTAATTTCAACGCTAAATCAGGGTTTTATCCAGTTATTGTTGATAATAAGGCAAAACTAAGTATCTGTAAACGTAAATTTTATCCGTGACCAAACCGAGCCATCTTAATATTAGTAAAACTAATAACATCATATTGCTACATGATAACGGAACAGTTGCTAGTGGAAGAAGGCAGAAGCGAAAAGGGATGGAGAGACAAGGGAGACAACTGACAAATACCTCCTGTACAGACGCGTAGACGCTCGTAAGAGCGGCTTCTCGTAAGAGTATAATCGCGTCTGTACTACTGACAACTGACAAGCGTTAGGATACTTAGGAATAAACTATTAATTAAACAAAAATTTATGAACCAACTCGAAAAAGCTCAAACTGAGTACGAAAGTTTTCCTCAAGAATTAGAAAGTGTAATCATTAGCACTATTAGTCAGGAAGGAATACCAAATGCTAGCTACGCTCCTTTTGTGATGGATGATTCCAAAAATATCTACATTTATGTCAGTGGTCTTTCCACCCATACCCAAAATCTTGAAAGCAATCCTCATGTTAGTGTTTTACTGATTGAGGATGAAGCTAAAGCTGACCAAATCTTTGCTCGTCGCCGTTTGAGTTTTGATTGTACAGCTACTCTCATTGAGCGTGAAACTGCAACTTGGAATCAAATTGTTGACCAATTTCAAGAACGTTTTGGTGAAATTATTGGAGTTTTACGCGGCTTGGCTGACTTTCGGATTTTTCAGCTAACTCCTAGTGAAGGTCGTTTTGTTATTGGCTTTGGAGCAGCTTATCACATTAGCGGCGATAACCTCGATCGACTCGTTCAAATCACAGGAGATAAAAAAGGGTGAAATTTATGCTTCAGTTTCAACCTCCTGGCTTTGGGCATAAAGTCATTAATACATCTCTGGGGAAAATGGTTTACTATACCCAGACGACTACACCTTGGCTTGATACTGACATTGAAGATTTACCCCTGCTACTGTTCCTGCACAACTTTGGTGGCGGAGCATCAGCTTATGAATGGTCTAAAGTTTACTCGGCTTTTGCTTTTACACACCGCATCTTAGCTCCGGATTTAATTGGTTGGGGAGAGTCAGCTCATCCAGTGCGGGATTATCAAATTAGTGATTATCTTAGCGCGATCGCCCAATTCATTAGTCAAACTTGTCGCCAACCTGTAACGGTAGTCGCCTCTTCTTTAACAGCTGCTTTTACTATCCGCTTAGCTATTACTCAACCTGACTTGTTCCAAAAACTATTTTTGGTTTGTCCCTCTGGGTTTGATGACTTTGGCCAAGGTGCTGGACGCAGACTTCCACTATCAGTAATTAATACACCTTTGTTGGATAATTTAATTTATGCCCTAGGTGCTGAAAATGAATTTGCAGTGAGAAACTTTTTGCAAAGTTTTTTGTTTGCCAAACCAGAACGAGTTTCCGAAGAAATGGTTGAGGCTTATTTAACCTCTGCACAACAGCCGAATGCTAAGTTTGCTGCCTTGGCGTTTTTGCGAGGCGACCTTTACTTTGATTTAAGTTTATACATTCAACAACTGACAATTCCCACAGTTGTGTTTTGGGGAGAGAAGGCACAATTTACTAGCATTAAACTAGGGAGGCGTCTAGCTAACTTAAATATAGATGCGATTCAAAAATTTTATGCGATCGCAGATGCTGGAGTGTTACCTCATCTAGAAATACCAGAAATTGTCATTGGTTTATTGCAACGCTATCTTTAACAACGTTATGTATTAATATTAAATATCTAGTGCCGCTATTTCCGAGTTAGACAAACCTGTTATATTAGCTACCTGTTCTACTGTCATCCCTGATTGAAGTAAGTTTTTTGCTGTTTGCTGCAACTGCGACTCGGCACGTTCTGCCCTTTGTTGAGCCTGCTGTGCTTGTTGTTGAGCCTCATCTGCCTTTTGTCGCTCTTTTTCCTCAGCAGTTGGTAACAATTCTCCGGTTAAAGTTGCCCAACGCAACCAAGTTGTGTCAACTCCTTTGTAACTACCTTGCCAGCGTAGCAAGGCTAAACCTACTGCTTGACTGACTAATTGATTTTCTGCATTAGGCGTTATTGGTTGATAAATTCCATGTTCTAGAGAAAAACCAGCCCAGTCATCGGGGTTAAAAGGATCGAACCAGAAATAGTCCGAAACGCGCATTTGATTTTGATAAATCAGCTTTTTCTCATTCTTATCAGTGGCTGCAGTTTTTGGAGAAAGTAGTTCAATGACTACATCTGGGCCTTTACCTTCTTCCCAAACAACCCAACTACGGCGTTCTACTTTGGGGACTCCTAACACAGCAAAAAAGTCAGGGCCTCGGAAATCTTGGTTTTTCAGCTGCGCCAAACTGAAGTAGACAAACATATTGCCACTTGCATACCCGTCCTCTCGTTCTGCCAACCAAGTCACAAAGGTATCAATCAGCAAATCCATTTGCATTTTATGCCGTTGGCTTTCCATCGGGATACCGTCATCATAGGGCAGTTCCGCTTGGGTTGGGGGGAGGGTTACATCAGGTGCAGCTATAGTTTCTGACATGGCTTTTTAAATGCTAGATAGCCAGCGCTGACATAATCTATGTTACTTGATTGGTGAGAAAGTAGGCGATCGCTATACTTTTAAACAGTACGGGAGTACTGCTACATACAGTAATGCTAGCCTAGACTATATAAAGATCGAGAGATTGTGGGGCACAAGCTTTGCCAACTATTACTGATATCGGTACATTAATCACAAGAGATCCTATGCATGGAGTTCGTCCAATTATTGTAGGGACAGTTACATCTGTGCGCCGAATAGCAGCTTTGTACAAACAAGGTTACAGTGCAGAAGAGATTGCTGTTGATAAACCCCATCTAACGCTAGTACAAGTTTATGCAGCACTGACCTACTATCACGCAAACCGAGAAGAAATTGAGGCTGATTTAGCACAAGAACAAGCTGAGTATGAGCGGTTAGCAGCATTACATCCAAACAAAACTCAGATTCAACAATGAGCCTTATTCGTTTGTATTTGGATGAGGATGCAAGGAGTAATGGACTATTACAAGCTTTGCGTGCCCGTGGTGTAGATGTGATAACTGTTGCATAAGCCAAAATGCTATCTCGTAGTGATGAAGAGCAATTGAAGTGGACCTGAGAAAATCAGTGTGTAATCTACAGCTTTGATCTTAGAGATTTTTATCGATTGCACACGACTTTTCTGGAAGAGGGAGAGTCCCACGCTGGTATGATTTTTGGACAGCAGAATTATTCAATAGGTGAACAAATGCGCCGTCTTTTAAAGTTAATTGCAGCTAAGTCAGCAGAGGATATGCAAAATCAGGTAGAGTTTTTGAGTGCTTGGGGTGAAGAATAATAGTCAGAGCGATCGCATTTTTGCAGAGATAGTTGGTGCAATTATATATCTTTCTGAGTATCCAGTTCTTAGTCTCTAGTCTCCAGGATAAATGATATAAAAATTGCAGGGTACATTGGTGACTGAGATGATAGGCCAAGTTCTCGGTGGACGCTACCAAATTCAGGCGCACATTAGCAAAGGAGGATTTAGCATTACTTCCACAGCCATTGACATCGGACGACCTGGGAATCCTCAATGTATTGTGAAACAGTTTAAACCAGTTTCCATCGACCCAGACACTTTGGCAGTTGGGAAAAGATTGTTTGACACTGAAGCCGCAAATCTAGAAAGATTAGGACATCACGACCAAATACCCCGCTTACTGGCGTTTTTTCAAGAAAACGAAGAATTTTATCTCGTACAAGAATATATAGAAGGTCACGACTTAACTAAAGAATTAATTCCGGGTGAAAAACTGAGCGAACGTACAGTAATTAAACTTTTAGAAGATATTTTAGAAGTTTTAGCTTTTGTTCATCAAGATAATTTAATCCATCGGGATCTCAAACCCTCGAATATTCGCCGTCGGTCTGATGGCAAAATTGTGTTAATTGATTTTGGTGCAGTTAAAGAAGTTAGTACTCAGCTGATAAATCCTCTTAGAAAGACAGCTTTGACTGTTGGTATTGGTACTCCTGGTTATGTACCTGGCGAACAAGCAAAAGGTCAACCTACTTTCCACAGTGATATTTATGCAGTCGGAATTATTGCTATTCAAGCATTAACGGGAATCAATCCTTATCCCGGAGGACTACCGACAAATCCTCAAACAGGAGAAATTGTTTGGCGCGATCGCACTCAAGTTAGTCCTAAACTAGCAAATATCATCGATAAAATGGTGCGCTATGACTACCGCCAGCGTTATCCTTCAGCAGCAAAAGCATTGCAGGCTGTTAAAGCACTATCCTCCAAATCTCCACCTTGGAAAGTGTGGCTAGATGGGGGTGTAGTGTGGCTAGGTATGGGTGTAGTAGTAATTATTCCTATATTTTTTCTAATTTTATGGATTTTATATCAATTTATTAATCCCAAAGCTACTTTTTCAAATTACGAAGAGCCTAAGTCTGGTATCACAATCAAATATCCATCAGATAACTGGCAACCAATAAAACCAGGTGATGATTTTGGCGGTGAGATCGTTCAATTTATCCCGAAAAATCAAAAGCAAGTGAATTCTTGTAATTTAGAAATAACAATTAATGTAAATGACTTATCTCAGCAAATGTTATCTTTAGAAGAATATAAAAATTTAGCAGTGCAAAAAATCAAAAACAATAACCCAAATCAACAAGTTATTGATGACTCTAAACCATCAACAACACTATCAGATTTTAATGCCTATAAATTAATTTATACTCGCCAAGAAGGAGAATGCAAACTCAAAGTTACAGAAGTTGGAACCGTCAGAAATGGCAAAGCTTACTTTATTACGTTTACAGCAGAGTCGGCAAAATATTCTCAGTATTTACCTACTGCTGAAGCGATGATTCAGTCATTTAAAATTATAGAGAAATAATTAATACCAATTTTCTCTAAACTTGCACTTAATATAAATTACCTTTGAACTGCACACTATCAAATAACTACTCAGATAACCGCCAAATTTTAACAGTCGCGTCCCAACTACCGCTAGCTAAAGTTTTACCATCTGGGCTGAATGCTACTGACGTAACTAAATCAGAATGACCTTTGAGAGTACCAATTTCTTCCCCAGTGCGTAGATCCCATATTTTGATAGTATTGTCTCCGCTACTACTAGCCAAAGTTTTGCCATCTGGGCTAATGGCAACTGAATTAACTTTATAATAACTGTTAAGAGTACGGATTTCCTCTCCAGTAACGATATCCCATATTTTGATAGTCCAATCACCACCACTAACTAAAATTTTGCCATCTGAGCTAATGGCGATTGATTGAACATAAGAATTACTTTTGAGAGTACCAATTTCTTCTCCAGTAGCAACATTCCATAATTTGATCGTGCCATCACCGCTACCACTGGCTAATGTTTTGCCGTCTGGGTTAAAAGCCACTGAACAAAGCACACCAGAATGACCTTTGAGAGTACGAATTTCTTTGCCTGTGGCGACATCCCATATTTTGATTGTTGAGTAATCACCACGACTGGCTAAACTCTTGCCATCTGGGCTAAATGCTACTGATGTCACAGTATCAAGATTACCTTTGAGGGTACGAATTTCTTGACCTGTGATTAAATTCCATAGTTTGATAGTTTTGTCAAAGATACCACCGCCACTAGCTAAGGTTTTGCCATCTGGGCTAAATGCCACTGACTCAGCCCAATAAGAATTACTTTGGAGAGTACGAATTTCTTCCCCTGTGGCGACATCCCATATTTTGATTGTTTTGTCCCAACTGCCACTAGCTAAAGTTTTACCATCTGGGCTAAATGCCACTGATGTCACATGTCCTTTGATGTTGGAACCTATGGCTTTTTCAGAATGCCCAGTTAGCGTTTGTAACAGAGCAAATTTAGCAGATGCATTGTTGACATTTACAGGTGATGAAGTTTTAACAGGTGGTGCTGATAGCGGGATATTCCGTGGCTTGGGAGTTGGTGCAGCGACAATTGGTTGTGTAGGCGTATTCTGTGGCTTGGGAGTTGTTGCAGTGGCAATTGTTTGTGTAGACAATGCGGATGGGATAAGACTCAAATAAGTTTTTAAGGGAATTCCAAATACATTAGTAGAACCCGTGTTTGGATAAGTTGAAGCGCGTCCATGAATTGCTACTAATTTCCCTTGTTCATCCAGTATCGCTCCTCCACTCATCCCTGGAAAACCACCCACGTCATAAACAAACGCATAACCATCTTTTGGTTTTGTTACCAGACGAGAAATTGAGCCGCTACGAAAATCTATGTCTGATGTTCCTTGAGGATAACCTGCTACATGAACAGTTGTACCCAATTTTACTTGTTCAGAATTTCCTTTTTCTGCAATACGGTAATTTTGGTTACTACTAAACTGAAATACTGCTAAATCAACATTTGCTAATCGTTTCACTTGGCTGTGGTTGATGGTGTATTGCTTACCATCTGGTGTGTAGACTGTGTAGCTACCTTGGAGTTGTACTACATGCCAGCAAGTAATAACAGTGTAATTATTGCCTTGGCGATCGATAATTACTCCAGAACCTGTATTTGCTCCATCAATGCGGACTGTAATTTGTTCAGCGATCGCACTAACTTGTGTAGCTGTCAACGCTGTGGCGACTTGCGGCTGTACAATCGCAATTGCTGCGCCAAATAATACTGCCCCAAGTCCATCAGCAACCCTCATAATTGATTCTCCCGATGATTTTGCAACATTAATATCACCTTAATCTCCCCCTGTCCCTCTGCTCCCCTGCTCCCCTGCCCCTTTACCCCTCTGCTTTAACAGTGATGATTTATTCATTTGGAAGTTCCCTAATGGGTACAGCCATACTAGAGCGTGTAATAAGTTCCTGTAAGCGTTGCTCAGGCTGGGAACCGTCTTGATAAACTTCTGGTGTGTCCCAAATTGGGTCTTTATGTAAGCTATTTATACCCACCACTTCACCATGTCTATTTAGCAATGGTGCCCCACTCATTCCTTTACGGACATCATTGGTATACCCAATCTGGTAGCCTTGGTCTAAAGCTTTGTCTAGCAGCAGGGAAATACGACCAGAGGTAAACATAAAGTCTTTATCTGTTTGGGTAGACAGTTTTTGAGCAGTTACATTAGAGGTAAATCCACCTACAAAAACCTCATCGCCAACTTGCAAGCTAGATGTATCTTTGACATTAGCTACTGGATAAACTACATCTGAGCTACGAAACTGTAATACAGCCAAATCGTCCTTCTGAAATTCCGTAACTTGCAATACAGAAGCTTGATAGACACGCCCATCTGGTGTTTGAATTTGATAAGGAGGTTTTGCTGCTCTCAGGACATGAGCATTGGTGATTACTGTATAAATTTGTCCTTTTCGTTGCAGCAAAGTTCCTGAACCTAGTAACTCTTTTGCAGATATTTTGACAGTAATTGTCTTTGACAATTGCTGCAATTGCTTGACCGAAAGGGGAGTTGACGATCGCAAAAATTTGGTAGATTCACTAGAATTGCTTTGCTGTCTCGGCAGCGCTAACGAAATACCACCAAGACAAGCCATCAAACACACTGTATACCCAAGTTTGCTTCTTAGCCATTGCCGATTCATCTTCAAGTAAACTCCCCAAAGAACTGCAAACTAAAAGCTAGGTTCTACAGGTTCTGTTTTGGGAGTGTTAGTAATAGAAGTCGATTCACCACACTCTTTAGCGTCTACAAGTTGCTTAACGTCAAGATATAAATCACCTTGCTCGTCGTAGGTGAAAGTTTGACATCCACTCAAATTAACAACAGAACTGCCAACACCACGACGAAAATCAAGTATCTGCTGCAAAACTCTTCCTGTATCAGTTCCTGGTTTAAGGGTGACTAGTACATTTTGTGACGTGCAAGGTGCGCCTTTACGATTGACAATGCACAAAACTGGATAGTTATTAAAATTATCTCTGCTAGTGATTAAAAGGGAACCGTTATCGTAATAGCGTTGGAACTTGGCAGAAACAATCTGACAGCGCTTTGCAGGTGGAAAATTTTTAAAATCTTGAACTATCCAACGAATGAATGTCTCATTTCCCCTTGAGGTGCGTACCTTGGTGACAGGTATATCACCTTCTTGGTCGCAAAAAAATTTGTTTCTCAGAGCATAACTTGGCTGGTTGCTTGTAATAGTGGCAACTGCCAAAGCTAAAGCTGAAATCACAGAAGCTGTTGCGACCCCTGTTAATATGTGAGCAAATAACCTCAGTTGCATATATAAGTACTAACGACTAAAAATACTTTACTTTTAATGTGATACTAAAACCAGAGCAAGCTGTAATGCCAATTTGCCGACTTTTGCAAGTATGCTGAGATATATGAGTAAAAATTAGGTTTTTTGACAAATAAACGATCGGGATAATTTATTTTGCTGCGATCGCTCCTCGGACTTTTCACGGGATCTGGAAAACCCCTCTCCAAACCTCTGATCTCAAGTCCGGCTAATTAGTTACAATTCCCGATCTATGCAGAAAGCCTAAAAACCCCTCTCCTCTGCCCCTGTGCGGTCTTAATGATAAGTCTTTAACTGGACACGATATGATTCATGTCGGCTTCCTATCGTTGATGGTGTTAGCTATCGCTATGATAAAGATCCCAAAGTGTTGAAATGGGTGAGAGTTTAGCGGCTACCTTTCTTCAGAGACTAACATAAAGCAAATTTTGCCAAATGTTTAAATGTCAAGTTCTAGTCTCACAATTGTGTTTTACGGTAGGACAGCTAAGATTATTTAACTATCCAAATCTCGTAAAAACTCAGGGTTTGTATAGCCGCGATTTCCAATCGCCCAGTGTTTCTTCTAAAAGTGGATACTCCCAGCGATCGCCAATTTGAGGATAATCCTATACTAATAAATACAGGTTCTTCGGTACATAGTATGCTTAATTAACAAGTGAAATGCCAACTCAACAAGCATCTAGCTCGGAAATTTTCAAAGTTTCTAAATCCATAGCCAGAACGTTTAATTAGCTTAAGTTTGTTATTAATACCTTCCACAACACCACTAGTTGTCCCATTATCAAAATAAGCGATTATCTCATCAAACCAACGGATAATAGTATTGTTGCTTTTGGGAAAATATTTTTTAGCTTTCGCTAACCACATCCCCAGTTTAAAAACTCCCGGATACCAGTTATCTGTCTGATTAAAAACCTTT
>LXQD01000314.1 GCA_003326215.1 Nostoc minutum NIES-26
CTCCAAGTCTGCCATAATCGTCGGATTTCTCGCCATAAAGTATTTGAAGGTTTAGCTGCTCGTGGCAAAACTTCCGTGGATTGGTTCTTTGGTTTTAAGCTTCATCTTGTCGTCAATGAACTTGGTCAACTTTTAAATGTGACTCTTACTCCTGGTAACATTGATGACCGTAAACCAGTACCGGATTTACTGCATGAGCTTTTTGGCAAAATATTTGGCGATCGCGCATATGTTTGTGAAAAACTTGCTTCTCAGCTTTTGCAAGACTTCGGAATTCAGTTTTTTGCTAAACCCCGCCGTAACATGAAAAACAAGCTCATGCTTCTCCATGACAAGCTTTTATCGCGTAAACGCTCAATCATTGAAACCATTAATGACCAACTTAAGAACATTTCTCAGATTGAGCATTCCAGACACCGTAGTCCTGTTAATTTTTGCGTTAACGTTCTGTGCGGATTAATCGCTTATTGCCATCAACCGAAGAAACCAAGCCTTCAGATGGAATGGCTTTTATCTCAGACTGCTTAACCCGAACTCAGGTTAAATATAGGTAATACACCAGCGTCAGCTAGCTGGTTAGTTTGCGCTGGTGTTTTTTTGAAAACAATTGGAAATTGAAATTATGAACCGCGATGACCTAAGACCGTGGGCAATTTCTTAATATACGCCCGACGGTGAGAATGTCTGCGTTGCCCGATTCCGTACCCGTTCTAATGCCTATGCTTACATGAGCATTCTGCGCTCTGGAGGCGGGAGCTTTGAGGTACTTTTCGACAGGCAGCTCCAGGAAGTTACCCAAGGATAGCTCATCTAAATCAAAAGCGATCGCGTTTATCAAGTGGCGCGATCGCTTGAAATCAATTCAGCTAATTCAACCTTGAATATGTAAAAAATATCACACATCTATGAAAATCGAAACCATCACTTACAAGCGGGTGAAAAACCTGGGCAATTACCAAACAGAAACAATGGAAGCAACCGCCACAGTTGAACAATCAGACCAGCCAGAACAAGTTGCTCTTTCATGGCCTTTGTCCGCGCTCAACTTTATCCAGTTGAGCCAATGACCGCAGACCAGGATAAGCCAGTAGGCCCAGACAACAATCCTTTTTAACTAACCCAAAGTTTTGAAATGCGATCGCACTTGGGAACGCTTGTACTATGCCGAGGAGCGATCGCCTCATGCATGGTTAGCTGAAGAGCGCTTCGCTCTACAGCAGCAGCGAAGCTGCTAGCTTGCATCCCTTTTGGATGCAAGCCCGTGCGAGGCGCGCTACGCGATCGCAAATGAGTGAAGAAAAAATAATCCATTACGTTCCTGGGCATTGGAACGGACAAGCCTACGTAGAGGCTATTTGCGGCGAAGTAGTCAGTTGCTTTGAAATTTCATCACTAGACCTCTTGCAAAAGTCAAGAAATTAGGAATGTCATTCTGAACGAAACGTAGTGTAGTGAAGAATCTCACCCAATGTGTCGCTTTGCTTAACATGACACTTTAAGGATTTATGCAAGAGGTCTACTGTTTACTAACTGTCCTCATTGCAAAATCAAGTGGCAAACGGCTGTCAAAGCTCAACGATCGTAAATACCTGATGCCAAACCCCACTTTAATCAAGTGGGGTTAAACTTTAGAGTGAAGTGGCAACCTCCTGTGTTGGAGAACTGTCTCATGTTGAGTAGTAGACGCTAGATTTTAAAGCGTCAAGCAGATACCAATTTTGATTTAAATGATCGGTATGAAATTCCAACTGTACCTCGGCTCTTTATTTTCCCAGATCAAAGTACGTCATTGGTGGCTCAGTATCTTCTTGTGGATTGCTTTGGTTGCTCCCGCTCAAGCCTCTGTAATTCTGCGTGTGGCAATTGAAAGGGGAGTTAATCAAGTAAAAGTCGGCAGTTCCACGACTGCGGTTGTTAAGGACAGTACCGGTCGTACTCTCGGACAATTGCCGGGGATGAATGCCTTTTATGCCCAAGCTATTCCTGGCGGAGTTGCTTTGGATAAGTGGCAGTCTGGTTTGTTTTGGATTGAACCGACAGGTAAAGGATTCGTTTATATTGGCGATCGCTGGTTTCGAGGTAGAACTCTGGTTGTCCCCACAGAAAAAGGCTTAACAGCCGTTAACTGGGTTGATGTGCAAGAATATCTCTACAGCGTCATCGGTGGGGAAATGGATGCCCGCTGGCCTCAAGAAGCTTTAAAAGCTCAAGCGATCGCAGCTCGTACTTATGCCCTTTACGAGCGGGAAAAACAGCGCAATAATCCCATTTACGATTTAGGTGATACTCCCGATCGCTGGCAAATATACAAAGGTGTCAGCAGTGAATCTCCTTCCACATATACCGCAGTTGATGGCACAGCAGGGCAGGTACTAACTTATCAAAACAAAATTATTCTTTCAGTCTTCCACGCTTGTTCAGGGGGACACACCGAAAATGTGGAAGATGTTTGGGGAAATAGCTTACCTTACTTGCGTGCCGTTCAGGACTACGATCAAAATATCAGTGAGTGTAATTGGGTGAAAACCTTCTCACCTACGGAAATTAGCGCCAGAATTTCTGGTGTGGGCAATGTCAAGGAGATGATTCCAGAGAGTTATTCTCCTTTCCGCAGTGTTAAAGTCTTAAAAATTGTTGGTGACAAAGGTACAAAGGTGCTACAAGGCGAGGAAGTGCGGACTGCGCTTAAACTTAAAAGCACCCGTTTTAGCGTTTCTAAGGGAGCGAATGGCGGTTTTGTACTGCAAGGACTTGGCTTTGGCCACGCTTTAGGCATGAGTCAGTGGGGTGCATACAATCTAGCTCGCCAAGGAGCAAACCACCTACAAATTTTAGGGCATTATTACCAAGGTGTAGCTCTAACACCAATTAAGGCGAAGTAATTGGGGACTGGGGACTAGGGACTGGGTAATGGGTAATGAGGAAGAAAAATATAATTTACCAATTACCAATCCCCAATCCCTAGGGACTTCCAAATAAAAAAATAATCAATCGCTTGGGTGAGCAGGGGGAGGAGGGGGAGAAGAAATTGGATACTGGTATTGGATGCAGGAATTGAGTAATTTAATTATTGGATGTCCCCTACTCCCCACTCCCTTGCTGGAGACGCTTTTGCCATTCAGCGTCAATTTGTGCAGAACGCTCCACTTCTTGTTCGAGTAAGTCGGTTTCGGTGGAGTATACTAAATCTTCTTGCCCGATGACTTTTTCGGTTGCAAACTGACGGGCGTAGTCAATTTTTTGCTGTAAAGCTATATCTGGGTTTGTCAATAGCCTAGCTCGGGAAAGGCGATCGCGGTTGCGTGCAACAATTTTGCGATTGCGCCACTGAATCCAGAAATAACGCACCAGTGGTATGCCTAAAAAACCTATTCCGTAAGCCAACAGTAACCAATAAATCCCTTGTGCAAAAGCTACTAGTCCACCCAATTGGGCGGCAACTGTGCCATCTCTTAACAAACTTCCCAAGACTAATGCACCGACAAAATTGAGTATGCCTAACCCAGCACTTAAGGTAATTTGCCCAGAACTGGCCGCACTAAAACGCCAAGGCAATTCCTCTAGATACACTGACACTGACTGACGATGCTGTTTGGCTGCACGCACTTGCAATTCTGGGAAGTAATATACAATCTGCCCCTCAGAACTTACCGTTGGTTGCCCGTTAAATCGGATGAGAACGGGCAACATATAATCTTCGTACTGTTGTGTATATATCTCACCAATATTATCTAAATACGGAGCGATTTGTTCTGCTGCTACTGCGCCACGGTGACTACGAATTACAGTCGCAATTTCTTGCCAGCGGCGTTCTTCTAAGTTGGCGTTAGGATTACCATCGCCAAATAAAAACGAAAATACAGCCTCAAAAAAATTCAGATTGCTTTGTTGATGCCTTTCGCGCCGCCGTTCTTGGTAGTGAGTGTCATAATTTGGGCTAAAGTACCAGAACAAATCTGGGAAAAAGAAAAACCCCCCACCAAAATTGCTGCCTCGATCGTTGCTATCACGGTCTGAGTTGGCAGCAGTGGCGATGATAATGATGGTAATAGTAATTAGGGCGATAGAAGCAATTAAGAAAATTCCAAAGGAAATGCGAATGAGGTAAAACATAATTCCCCAAACCTTTTTCCACCATTCCTGCAATCGTAACTGCAAGTATTTATTACGTAAAATCTCTCTAAAATTGCGCGGAAATTGGTAAACAATATCACCAGTTTCTGCTACTTGTAAATGTCCACCAGCATCAGAAGCTAGAGCTAGTAATCCTTGTCCAGCCTCAGCAACATTTAATCCTGCCTGAGTTGCCACATCACCAATGGTAACGCGGTAGCCCAGTTGTTCCACAGCTTGCATAATGGTGGGATTAGGAGCCATAGCTCTCCCCTCCTATTGAAATTCACTTTCTCTCTTAAGTATAAAGTTTTATTTTGAGTACCTTGTCAGGATACCAATCGCAAGCGCTCGAGAAAGATGCAAATTTCCGCAATGCTAGATTTTTGCATCTCAGTGTTGCGTTGTACCCATGACTCAACTCGATGGCAACTACTCCAATTGCTCTACATCATTGCGGTTGGATCTATCCTTAGCATCAGGTTTGTCTTGTTTGCGATCGTCCAGCCTACTTCGATTTTAAGCTTGATGCTTGCCAATATCTAGAAACAGCAACATTGTCCTTTAGCGATGGTCACAGCTTGCAATACAATAATGACGCTTTTGGCTACCCTCAGTGGTGGAGTTCAGATTTAATTGATTTCACGCGGGCAAAAAACAGATGGCAGCTTGCCAGAGACGATTAGATTAGTTGGATGAGAATTAAGCTGCTATTTGCCACTATCTTCATGTTAAAATTATCTACCTTGGCTTGGTTAACCAGCAACTTTTCTGTCCTAGCATATGGCTCAGTATACTCTCGCTCAAAGCCCAGAAATTATCCTCACTGTTCCTGGCAAAGATTCAGCTAAAGCCCGTGAAAAAGCGATGGATCAGTTGGTGGAACTGATGGATGCGGGTAAGCTATCCACAGAATTAGAAGAGGGATTTGGCCCTCAACAATTAATTGAGGTGAAAGAACCAACTACTGATTCTACTAGCGGTGAGGACGCTATTACACAAGCTGTCCAGGTTCTTAACAACCTAGCTACACTCAAGCTTAAAGTTCAGGAATCTCGCACAGAAGCTTTAGAAATTCGCAAGGCTGTTGATGTTCTCTTTTCAGATAAATCGGTAACTGAAGAGGAAATTACACGCCTCAAGGAAGGTTTTAAAGTTCTCAAAAATTTTGCCCAAGCTAATGTGCGTTATCAAGAAGCGCGAGCTAGGGCAGAGCAAGCTAGGCAAGTTTTAGACGAGGCTTTAAAATCGCCTGAAAAGTAACTTGTTATTGCTATTGAGTAATACAAGAGTCAAAAGTCAAAAGAAAAAACTTTTGACTTTTGACTTTATTAATTACCCAATCTAAGGTCTTCTAGTTTTTCTCAAAGCATAAGAAGCTGAGGAATTATTTTCATTTACTACTTCTACACTGACACTCTCAGCACTCCCGCTCTGTTTGTAATATTGCTGATAGTAGTTATGAGAAACATGTGTAGCGTCTTTGGACTTGTTGGCTATCATGCCTAAGAAGGGAGTGCCTGATATTTTAATCTCTTCTAAGACTTGCTGTAGTGCAGTGCGTTTTAGCTTGCCTAAACCAGCTACTAGCACAATGCCATTGGTATTATTAGCTAGAAGGTAGGCATCTGCAAATCCTAACAGAGGTGGAGTGTCATAAATCACTAAATCGAAACTTGCTTGTAGGTCATTCATCAAATCTTGCATTTTATGAGATGCAAGTAACCTAATTGAGTCTGGTGGAGTTGGTCCGGCAGTCATGACAAACAAATTTTCCTCAAGGGGCGATCGCTCTATCACGTTGTGCCAGTCTAGATCTTGTGAAATTACATCTGTCAATCCTTGAATGTTCATCAGTCCTACTCGATTGTGTAGGCTAGGACAACGTAGATTAGCATCCACTAGTAATACTCTTTGACCCATGGCAGCGGCTGCTTGCGCTAGCTGTATAGCAATGGTAGACTTACCGTCTCCCTGTCCCGCTGAGCTAATTACGAGAGAACGAATTGCCGTATCTGAACCCAAAAGCAGAATATTGGTGTACAGAGAGCGAAAAACTTCAAAAAAGGAAGCGCGAAGTGGTTGTTGTACACTTCTTGATAAATTTGCTCCTGCTCCTTCAAGTTCTTTTCTTAAAGGAACTATTCCTAATAATGGCAGTCTAGTGTTTTCTTTAAGTTCTTGAGCAGAGTAGAATATGTCGCTGAGTTTATCTACAACTAAAGCTGCTCCGACACCTAACAGTAAACCTAAAAGACCTCCTAAGGCTAAGTTTCTCTTAGCACTGTCTGAAACAGCACTAGGTTCATTTACTTGAGTTAGTTTGGGATCGAGTAACGACCAAGGTTGTAGCTTTTGAGATTTCTCAATTTGCAACGCTTGTTGTTTAGCTGTAAATTGCGTGAGTCCATTGTTGGCAATTTGTAATTCCCGTTGAATGTTATCGTGATTACGGCTAATAGTTGCCAAGGCTCTCACACTATTGTTGAGATTTTTTATTTTCTCATCGAGGGCGCGATCGCGTGCTATCAGGGAACGGATGCGGCTTTGAAAATCTCTTTGAACTCGCATCTCTTCTTGTGCAAGCAAGGGAAGTAAATAAGCTTTCCTTTGCCTTAATGTCTCCATTGCTGGATTATCATCCGTGAACACAGCTGACTGTCTTGTAATTTCAATGTCTGCTGCTTGAATTTGATCGAGTATCCTTTGATATCTAGCATTTTCACTCAGCACAGAATTACCAGCCCTTTCACCTGGCTGTTGCACTAATTCCCTTCGCAAATCTTCATATCTGGCTACTAATTCTTCTATTTCCACCCGATTAGCTATTTGCTCTTTTTGAAAACTAGCAATTTGACCAGCTAATTCATTAGCTTTCTGTGTCGGGTCAATTAAGCTATTTTCCCATCTCAAGTTTCGCAATTGGTTTTGCCAGTATTTAACTCGCTCTTCCAATGGTTTTCTTTGTTCTATAACAAATTTAATAGCCTGATCCACGTCTGACTGACGCTCCTCGAGACTATACTTCAGATAAGCATCAGCTAGTAAACTTGAAACATCAATAACTTTTTGTTGGTCTTCATCAGTATATTGGACTTGTAAAATCTGTCCGTTCTTGACCGCGGGTTGAATAACTAAGCTACTGAGAAGTGATTTATAAGTCAGGTCTGGGTATTTAGGTTGCAGTTTTTCAATAATAGGATCGAGAACTCGATGACTTTGCAAAACTAGAATCGTTGTATTGCTTAACTTTCCTGCTGCTTCTTCGCCACCTAAAGCTTGAGGAACATCTTGTATAACTTTGCTCTCACCTGTTACTGGTCTAGTTAAAATGTCAAACGTCCCCAGATATACTGGTGGATCTGTTTCTGCCTTCAACACTGCCGCCGTTGCTAATAAGCCTGTTATACCAAGAATTAGCAGGATTCGGCGACGCAGAACCGCTCCTATTTGGCCCAGATTCAATCCACCCTCATCACTGTCATTTAATTGAGCAGCGTTAGCTTCTGACAACAGGTGAGGATATTTCTCTAACTTTTGCATAGTATTTTGTAAATTAAACTACCAAAACTTTTTACACAAGTGGGTCCTTCGATTTGATGTTGGCGTAGGTAGTTGGACTTTCCGCAAATTACCTTGGATCGCTAGTGTACTCAAACAAACTAGTAAATTAATTGGTTAATTATATAGCCCAAGTACCCTCAATGTTATGGGTGTTGTTAAAAACCAGGCTAATGTACTCATAATTCTGACTACAGTCTTTAAAATACAGGCTTAATCAGAGCAGCGCAATATAACTACAGTAACATTGCCTAGGATAAATTTATTTATGAGTTCATCTGACCTTGAATCAAAGTCATACATAATTTTTACCAGCCAATAGTAATCCTGAGTTACAACCAACATTATTTTCCAGCTTGCTGCTTGACTGTTTTAATTTTGTGGCTAAAGACTAAAGATAATAAGTCGGGGTAAAGTTACCCATCTCAACTGAAGCTTTTGTGATGGGTGATTGACGGGAAACACCTAAAAAAACTGTCTGACTCAATAATCCTAGAGTAGCTGATAAATGTAGTTTCTCTGTGTACTGGGGCGCTAGGATTCGAACCTAGGAATGGCGGGACCAAAACCCGCTGCCTTACCACTTGGCTACGCCCCAAAGCCATGCCTTCATTAATATAACAGCTTATCCTAGGACAGTGTCAAGTACTTGAAGAGGAAATTCAGAAAAAACACTGTAGTGAATGAATTTAGTCAGCAAGGTAAACTTTCATTTGTTCTGGTGAGGCAACTTCAGTATTAGGGAGCCACTGCGTTGGGGAGGCAGTCCGGTCTTGGTGGTTTCCCCAAAGAGGAACTGGCGAAAGGTTTCCTCGGCATAAAGCGACTGCCATCGGCTTTGCAACTTGTTTGCTGAAAGCATTCACTCACGTATCCCTGCTTTTAAGCAAGCTACGCGCAGCAGCGACCGTAGGAGAAGGGTAGCAAGTGGCGTGGTTTCCCCCATGAGTGACTGCCGAACTCCGAAGGGGTCTATGCAATTCATTGTAGCTGCTTAATAACTGCGTAAATTCAACTTAACTTTACAAAAATTTGACATTTCTGTGTTTTTTTGATGAATCTGTCTTTAAAAAAGAATACACGTATGTAGAATAACATTTGGATACAGTGAGTAAATTTCCTAGCTTATCCAACATTTTGGATACAAGACTATGCGAATAAGTGCTTCTGCCAAATCACGCTGGTTTATAGAGTTAACACTTTTTATACAAAATTTTCGGGTATATCAGCAGAAAAAATTATTTAAAGAGCTATATAGTGTAACTCTTTATGCTGAAAAAGTCTGCTATTACTGAGACAGATGTCGTCTGATTAAGTACGTTGCTGATTTTGAATACTACTTTAGCAAGATGGTCTAAATAAGGCTTGTGTATAAAAAAACTGTTTTATATACCAGATATGAATGTAACAAGCAATACATAAGACGCATGAGCTATGCAAAGTCTTAGATAGGTAATCAGAGGAAATTGAGAAAAGATGAAATTTACAGAATTAGAAACCTACATCTCAGACTCTTCAGTAGTAGTAGCAGATAAAGAGCAAATCTTTTCAGATATTGGCGGTGAAGCGGTCATTCTGCATCTCAAGACTGGAATTTATCATGGACTCAATGAGATAGGAGCAAGGATTTGGACTTTAATTCAAGAACCAAAAGCTGTAAAAGATATTAAGTATATTCTTTTAGAAGAATATGAAGTTGAAACTGAACGTTGCGATCGCGACCTCATCGCTTTGCTGAATGACCTGCTAGCTGCTGGACTCATTGAGGTTAAAAATGAGACGAATGCGTAATTTCCTGCGTTTGAGTGCAGGCGATCGCTATTTTTTAATCAAGACCTTGATTTTACTGGCAGCAATTAGGCTAGGGTTGTGGTTACTACGGTTTAGCACCTTATTGAAAATCTTAAATAGAATTAACCAACAAGGGCAGATTTCCCATAGAGTCTCCATAAGCAAGATTGTTTGGGCTGTCAACGCAGCGACCCGTTACGTACCTGGTGCGAAGTGTTTGGCGCGTGCCTTGGCTACTCAAGTACTGATGAATCGCCACAGCTACTCTCCTGAACTCCGCATTGGTGTTACAAAAGGAGAAACAGGAAAACTGGAAGCTCATGCTTGGATCGAGTACCAAGGAAGGGTTGTTATTGGCAATCTCCAAAATTTGTCTCGTTATATGCCACTGCCATCCTTGGAGGGAGTGAAATTATGAGTGGCATTATGGGTGTTCAGAATCTCAACAATCAATTTGTGAGTTATCAAGACCTAGAAAAAATGGTTGATATACTTGCACACCGAGGTCCTGATAGTGCAGATATCTGGGTAGAAGAGTCTGTTGGTTTTGGGCATCGAATGCTGTGGACAACCCCCGAATCACTAATAGAAAAATTACCTCTAGTCAATCAAGCAGGAAATCTTGTAATTACAGCAGATGCCCGAATTGATAATCGAGAGGAACTGATACCCTTATTGAAACTGCCTAAACGCCCAATAGAAAAGATTACAGATAGTGAGTTTATATTAGCTGCCTATGAAAAGTGGGGCAAATCTTGCCCAGAACATCTTTTAGGTGACTTTGCTTTTGCCATTTGGGATAAACGCCAACAATCTCTTTTTTGTGCAAGAGATCATTTTGGAGTTAAGCCTTTCTATTACCATTACCAACCAGGTAAATGCTTTATATTCGCCTCAGAAATTAAAGCACTCTTGGGTTTACCACAAGTACCGTGCCGACTGAATGAGGTAAGAATTGCTGATTATTTAGCATTGATGATGGAAGATAAAGCCATCACTACATACCAAGAAATTTTGCGGCTTCCTCCTGCTCACAGTATGTTTGTTGACCAGTCAGGACTAAATATATGGTCATATTGGACACTTGAGCAGCGGGAATTACGATTAGAATCGAATGAAGCTTATGCAGCAGAATTTCGCAAGATATTTACAGAGGCAGTAAATTGTCGCTTGCGTAGTGCCTTTGCGATCGCAACTCACTTAAGCGGTGGATTAGACTCTTCTGCCATTACCTGTGTAGCGCGGAATTTACTTGCTCGAGAAGGAAAAACTCCGCTACATACCATTTCAAGTATTTTTGACAAAATTTCTGAATGTGACGAGCGTCCCTTCATCAATGCGGTACTCGAACAGGGAGGATTAATTCCCCACTACGTTCACGGCGATCGGTTTGGCCCGCTATCTAACTTGGATAGTATTTTCCAGTATGAAGATGAAGCTTTGTTAGGCCCAAGTCATTTTTATCCTTGGACGATCAATGACGCTGCAAAGGAACTGGGACTGCGGATTTCTCTAGATGGTTTTGATGGAGATACCACCGTCAGTCACGGTACAACTAGACTCACCGAACTTGCACGCGCAGGAAAGTGGAACACTTTTGCACAAGAAGTCAAAGCTCTATCACCACATCATAATGTTTCACACACCGCTGTGTTGCGAAATTATGGGCTGCCACATCTGCGGGATTTAGCAAAACAGTTCCGGTGGATAGCATTTGCTCAAGGAGTGCAGAAAATCCATCAATATTTTGGTATTTCCCGCAAACTATTGATTATCCATCACGGAATTAAACCCTTGGTAGAGCAAGTCTTGCAGCTTTGGCGCAAACAAGAAAATTCCCCCAAATCCTTGATTTCGCAAATTCCTTTAGTTAAGCGTCAATTTGCCGAACGAATTCATTTAGAGGAGCGGATTCAGACACTAGATAACTCCACCGAATCGCCGCTCACCCTTAGAGAAGAACATTGGCGTAGTCTCACACAAGGGATACTAGTTTACACCTTAGAGCAGATGGATCAATATGCAGCGATGTTTTCCTTAGAAGCTCGTCATCCGTTTATGGACAAGCGACTAATTGAATTTTGTCTAGCGTTACCTTCTGAGCAGAAGTTGTACCAAGGATGGGGTCGCATGGTGATGCGTCGTGCCTTAGACGGTATCCTGCCGGAAACAATTCAATGGCGTGGGGGAAAAACAAATTTAACACCGAATTTTCTGCATGGTCTAGTGCATCGCGATCGCCAACTTCTTGATGAAGTGATGTGCAACAAACTAGAAAGTATTGAAAAGTATATAAATGTAGATTTCTTACGAACAGCTTATCAGCGACTGATATCAGCCGATGACAAAGCTAGCAATGATGACAGTACGGTAGTTTGGCAGGCTGTCACTTTGGCTTTGTGGCTTGACCACAAGCAAGTGATGCTGTAAGTCCAATTCTTGGCAGGTTGTGGCTTTATTTGCACGCTGTAAGTCCAAGTATTAAGGGTTATTACCCTGAATTACAAATCAAACTCAAAAAGAGGAGATCGATCGTGAAAAAACAGTACAGTACACCCACTTTAACAACTCACGGCAACGTTGCGGAGATTACCCAACTGCTTGGCAAATCTGATAAGGATGATTTCTTGTTCTTTCCCGGCAGTTCCTCTCCCGCAACCAACCCTGCTACAAATAACCCAATCACTGGTGATGGTTCTGTAGACCTCTACCAATAAAGGGTATCCACCTGGAAAATTGCAGGAGAAATAGTTCTACTAGTTCTCTGTGCAAAATCTTCGGATTGCATCTGTAAAAACGAATCAGGTAAATTGCCGCAGGGATCTCACCAAAATTTATGGTAAGTCCCCGTGGCATTTCATCTGACAAATATATTTTTGGCGAAATCTGAGTTTTACATATTGATTTTAATTGCCAGACTCTGAAGAAACGTTGACATATAGCTAAATATGAAAGTTTATCAAGCCTACAATTTATGCATTGCTTCTGAACTGCTTTTGCCCGAACTGATTGAGAGCCAGGGCAATCCAGATGTGATTGTACGGTTTGGTAAAGTCGGCGATGTAACTGGGGTGGAATTTGACCGCGGTAGTAATTTTCTGGGAGATTTACCAGGAGTTGGTAAGTTTGTCATACACAAAGGATGTGAAGTGATTGTTGATACCTTGCCTGGAGTGGAAGAAGCTTTACTCCGCAATTTAGTGCTGGGACCCATACTATGTGTATTGCTGCGGCAGCGAGGATTGCTGGTTCTTCATGCTAGTTGTGTTGACATCAACAACAAAGCAGTCGCATTTATGGGTGGTTCCGGATGGGGTAAGTCAACTTTAGCAGCAGCATTCCACACTCAGGGCTATGATACTTTAACTGATGATGTCATGCCTGTAGAAATAGCCGCAGGTTGCCCAACAGTTTTTCCTGCCTATCCTCAGTTCAAGCTTTGGCCGGAAGCAGTAGCTTCTCTAGGACACAATGCCGAAAGTTTGTCTCCGGTTTCCCAAAACTCATTCAAGCTAGCCTACAAATTTCCTCGTCGTGGTTTCCAACAGAATCCTCTACCGCTACATCGGATTTATGTATTGTCCAAGGGAACAAATCACGAAATTGCTAGTTTACAACCACAAGATGCCTTTATCGAACTAGTACGTCACACCCGTGCCATGATGGCAGTGACAGAGACAGGATTTGTCGCTTCCCATCTGCGTCTTTGTACTGAGCTTGTAAAAAACGTTAGCTTTCGTCGCTTCACTCGCAAACCTGCTTTAGCAGACTTACCCGAACTGGTGAAGCTCGTTGAACATGACTTGGCAGACAGCGCCGATACCTTCACCACTGTCTCTAGTTCTTTGTAATTTGCTTCGACAATTTATAGGGTTTTGATATTTTGATTAGCAAACTTCGCAGTGCAAACACTATATTTTCCCATTTGGTCAAAACTCTCAGCTTGGTGTGGAGTGCGTCTAGGTATTGGACATTAGTCTGGATGGTTTTGCTGTTTGTCCAAGGATTGCTCCCCGCAGTTTCCATTTCTCTAACTCCATGGGCGGTGAATGCTTTAGTGCAAGTTACTGGTTCTGGGATCTCTGCGGCCAGTATTCAAAAAATTCTTTTACCAGTAGGGTTGATGGCGGGGATTATGCTCGTGGGAGAGTTTTTGAATAGTGCCGCGGAATGGATTCGGACAGCTCAATCAGAATTGGTCAGCGACCATATCACTAATTTGATTCAAAAACAGTCTGTTGCTGTCGATTATGGATTTTATGAATACTCTGAGTATAACGACAAACTAAATAGAGCTAGGGAGGGGGCTAGTGGGCGATCGCTTGCTTTACTAGAAAGTACTGGAGGGTTATTGCAAAATAGCGTTACTTTGTTGGCCATGGCTGCGGTTTTGCTTCCTTACGGTCTATGGCTGCCCACCATTCTGGTCATCAGCGCCTTCCCTGCATTTTATGTGCTAATTTACCTAAATAAAGTTCAGTATCAATGGTCACAAAGAACCACAACCGATCGCAGATGGCTGACGTACTACGACTATCTGCTAACAAACAGTGCGATGGCAGCAGAAGTCAGATTGTTTGACTCTGCTGATTACTTTCAATCATCTTATAGAAATCTGCGTCGTCGGCTCAGACAAGAACAGCTAAAGCTACTGCGAGATCAAACTATAGGTCGCTTCGTTGCTGCAATAATTGCATTAACTATTTCTGGTATTGCCTTGGCTTGGATGGGACGACAAGTATTACTAGGGATTTTAACTTTAGGAGATTTAGCCCTATTTTTCCAAGCATTCCGTCAGGGGCAGGGAATTGTCAAGGATATTTTAGGGAATCTGGGGCAAATTTATCGCAATAGCTTATTTATTGCTAATTTGTTTGATTTTTTAAAGATCCAGCCCAAAATTGTAGACCCACCCAACCCAGTACCAGTGCCTGCAACACCTAAACAGGGAATTCGTTTTCGGCAGATAAACTTTCGCTACCCTGGGACTGAGGAAGCAGTACTAGAGAATTTTAATCTGACAATCCCATCTGGTAAAATTGTGGCGATCGTTGGTGATAATGGTGCTGGAAAAAGCACGCTAATTAAGCTTTTATGCCGTTTTTACGACCCTAATTCGGGAAGTATTGAACTAGATGGGGTAGATCTGCGTGACTTTTCTGTGAAAGAACTCCGCCGATTAATTACCGTTTTGTTTCAATCTCCAACCTCCTACTACACAACGGCTGGTGAAAATATTGCCTTGGGTGATGTGTCAGCAGCATCAAATCAGGCAGAAATTGAAGCAGCGGCTCAAGCATCAGGTATCCATGAGAAGATTTTACGCTTGCCCTTAGGATATAACACGATGTTAGGTAAGTTGTTTCCAGATGGAACTGATTTGAGTGGCGGACAATGGCAGCGTCTGGCCCTAGCACGGGCATTTTTTCGACGTGCCCAAATCATTATCTTGGATGAACCAACTAGTGCTATGGACCCTTGGGCTGAACACGATTGGCTGGAGAGATTCCGTAGTTTAGCAAGCGATCGTACTGCGATCGTGATTACTCACCGCTTCACCCTGGCGATGCAGGCGGATATTATTCACGTTATGCGTGCTGGCTGCATTGTGGAATCTGGTAGCCATAACGAATTGTTGAATTTAAACGGTCTTTATGCACAGTCTTGGCGAGATCAGATGGAAGCTGGTTCATCAACCTTGGTTGAAAACAGCCTAACTTAGCAATTCGTTTGAGAAAATGATTAATTATTTTCAATTAACTACACTTTAGTCAAAACATATGATGCGTTTGCACAAAAATAATCAAAAAAATAAGTGTTATCTATGAATAAAGTTTTTTTAGAAAAAGAAATTCAGTATCAAAATACAGATATTCGTCCTGAAATTCAATTATTACTTTGTTGTACTCGCACTTTCATCAATGAGAAAAATCGTAAGCGCATTAAAATATTAATACAAGAAGATATTGACTGGAAATATCTCCTGGAAATTGCTTATTGGCATCGAGTATTACCACTATTATTTTTTAATCTCAGTAAAACTTGTCCACAATTTGTACCAAAAGATGTCCTAAATTATTTACAGCGTTATTACTTTGCTAATACTCAACGCAGTCTTTTTAAGTCAAGTAAACTGGTCAAAATTTTAAATATTTTTGAAGAGAATGCAATTCCTGTAATTCCTTTTAAAGGTCCCGTATTGGCTGCTGCAACTTACGGAGATATCGCGCGTCGGACTTTCGGCGATTTGGATCTTCTAGTTCATAGAAAAGATTTTCTCAAGACCAAAGAAATTTTGATGGCTCAAGGATTTGAACCATATGCTGATAGTAATGAAAAAGAAGCAGCTTACTTGAAATCTCTCACTATTCAAGAACAGAACGCTTATCTACGTTCTCATTGGGAACTGCATTTAAAAAATCCAAAAGAGCAGATTACTTTAGACGTTCACCAAGGAATCTTATCAAAGCAATTTTCAGCTACATATAATACAGAATGGATCTGGGAAGATACAAAAGTTATTTCTTTTGCAGATAAGCAGATACTTAGCTTTTCAGCAGAGAATCTGATTATAATTCTCTGTTCACAAGGCGGTAAAGATTGTTGGCGATCGCTGAATCGGATTTGCGATTTAGCCGAGGCAATTCGTGCTCATTCTGAGGTGAATTGGGAAAAGCTTTGGGAAGGCGCAACCAAACTACGGATGAGACGAATGCTGTTGCTTGGTCTTTCACTAGCTCATGAACTTTTGGATGCAGAGGTTCCCGAAACAATCATACAAAAAATAGCAGATGAGCCAGTAGTTAAATCCCTTCATTCTCAGATTATTATGCAATTTTATTATCCAACCGCAGATTCTTTACCAAATAGCCAGTTGAAAATTGCATTGTTTCATTTAAAGTTAATAGAATACCCTTGGGACAAAACTTACTATTGTTATGAACATATAGTTGTCCCAACAATTGCAGACCGCAGTTTTGTACATTTACCTAAATTTTTATCATTTTTATACTATTTAATAAGACCAATTCGTTTAATGACAGCCCATATCATAAAGTAGTAAAATTAGCTAATTAAGATATATAAACTTAATAATATTTCGTATTGTACATTTCTTTATTTCTGGACACAATCAACTATAACTTATTTCTGAATTTAAACTTTGCTTTATCAATTACTTCTTGATAAATTTTCATTAACTGGTTGTAATTAGCTTCTGAAGTGTACTGAGATTCGTAGGTGGAACGACAATTTTTACCAGTAGCAGCCATCACTTCTGGGTGCTTTATCGCCCAGTTAATTTTAGCAGCTAAATCCTGAGAATTTCCAGCCTCAAAGTGCAAACCATTTACCCCATCTTCTACTATCTCTGCCATACTTCCTAATTTTGGAGCTAGTACAGGGAGACTGCAAGCAAAAGCTTCTACAATAGTTAAAGGAAAGCCCTCATACCAAATAGAAGGTATCACTAAAAAGTTTGCATTATGCATTAGTCTCAAAACTTTTGATTTATCCTGAAATCCTAAAAATTCAATCAAATTTTCATAGCCTGCATTTTGGGCTTTTGCCTGTAATACTTGACGTAAGGGCCCGTCACCAACAATTTTTAGTGGTATGGATAAGTTGTTCTGAATGTAGGCATCAATCAGAACTGAAACTCCTTTTTCTTCTGAAAGTCTTCCAACAAAAAGTATGTAGTTACCTTTACCATACTGACTATCTTTGTGTGGGAAATCGGCATGAAAAACAAAATTTGGTTTAATATAGATTTTTTCTGTCGGTAGTCCAGCTTGAACCATTTTTTCTTTTTGAAAATGGGTAAAAACAATATAAGCATCTACTCGCTTGTGCCAAGTACCTCGCAGTCTATGCCAGGTACTCATTGTTGCTACAACTGAACTTTGGAGATGGGAGTTGCGGTAGCAAGCATGAACAACACTAGACCAAGGTATCAGTTTACCAATGCAATCTTCACAAGTCTTGCCATCTCGAAACGGCATTGCTTTAGGACAAGCAAGTCGATAGTTGTGAAGAGTTTGGACAACAGGTACTCCCGCACTATAACAAGCATCGTACACAGCAGGAGAAAGTAGCGGAAAAAAATTATGCACATGCACTATTTCCGGACAAAATCGACTGATTTCTGCTTCGACCCGGTTTTTAGCTGCAAAAGAATAGATAGCTCCTCCTGCTGCTACAAATGTATCCCAAACACTGATTATACTGTGATTATTTTCTTCTAATAAAATCACTTCATGGCCATTCGCCTCTAACAACCTTTTTTCTGCCTGAACTACCCTATCTTCACCACCAGCAAATCGGTAGCGATTATGTAAAATTAACAGCTTCATGCTTGTTTCTCTAAGCTGGATTTTGATAAATAGTCTATTAATTAAGCTAGAAGGGTAGAAACTGGTAAAGTTTGGGTTTGTCAAGTCAGGTATCTATCGCTGAGTACAAACTTCTTTATATAATTCAGATAAGAAAAAACCTTGAATTTCCCAACTAAAAAACTCTTTTACCCGTTGTTGACCAGCATGACCCATACGCAACCTCAACTCTGGGTCTGAAGCCAAACACCTCATCGCTTTAGCAATATCTTGTACTGCTTGCTCAGGTGTACGCGCCTGGATTTTGAAGCCAGTTTCTGATGTCACCTGAATAGCTGGTCCACCTAAATCTAAACAAATCACTGGCTGCCCTAGAGCCATTGCTTCTAAACATACAAACCCCCCTGATTCATGCAAGCTAGGATGAACTAGTATATGGCAGTGTCCTATCTTACTCCAGGTCTGGTCACGCGACAAACTACCCCAAAATTTCACTTGCTCAGTAATACCTAGTTCTTGAGTGATGATTTGTAGTTGTTGTTCCTCAGATCCTTCGCCCACAATCCAATACTCACAATCGGGTAGATTTGCTTTGGCAAATGCAGCTAATCCTAGATGAAATCCTTTCCAGTGCAGAAGCCTACCTACGCTAATGAACCTTATAGGAGAATGAAGGGGCATTGTGTAATTTGCAAGTTTGACTAATTCCTCCTGAGAGATACCCAACTGAGAACGTATTTGAACATTTTTTGCACCGATGTGATGCAACCTTTGAGCTGTATCATCAGTTGTAGCCCAAGCTAGGATGCTACGTCGCGCAGTCAGACGTACAAAAGGGTCTTGTTCCCCAAGCCAGCGAGCCAAATTTCTCAACAATTCGTAGATTCTGCTATGAAGACTGAAATCTTTGTAAAAAGCTTTGGGAGTTGATTCTCCACCACCTACAGGACCCCAGATAAATGGAATCGGTAACAGTGAAAGAAAACTTGGTGACGAATACTTAACGTACGTTACATGATGTACTATATCAAAGTGAATTTCCTGGTAGAGTAAGTAACTGACAAAATAAGCTTTAATTTGCCAGATGTAGTAGTGAAACTGAACCCACTTTTGCGTTTGCTTCCCTTTCAGGCTCCAATCTATTACCCAGCCAAAGGGATCGAGGTAAACAAAGTTTAGGTTAGGCAATGGATTGCTTTCTAATTCAGTTTCAATACCTAGTCGGTGGCAGTTTGAGGTCAATACCCAGACATGGTGATATTTGCTGACTTCTCGGACGACATTCCAGCCTACCTCTGGCTCAGAACCTTGACCTGGTTCGCAGGCATATGCAGAAATCAGAATTTTCATAAAAAATATACTTCTATAATGAGATTTTTTATCCCTTTACCACTTTTTTATTGTTAATTTGGCTACTTGAGAAAATAACTATAATATTAAACATATAAAAACAACATAACCCAGAATTTCTTAACTAAAAATACTTAATAAAACAACACCGTAAATGTTATTATCGTTGGCGTAAAAATTTATGTTTCAGCTATCCCTTTGGAACTGAAAATCTTGTTTATAAGGATTATTAGCAATGGTATTTGCAGCGTTACTAAAAAGAAATAGTATTATAGCGACTATCTGCTGTGGGAAAATCCGAACTTAAGATTTGTAATTTTCTAGCCTTTTTTCTTGCCATCGCAGACCAACCATGATGGCTATATAGAGCATAAAACCTGGTTCTTCTAGTTGAGTAGACATAAAACCGAAGATTAATACATTGAGCAGCAAAAACTGAGCGAAATCGTCACCCCATAGTCTACTCCAGACTAAATATCCGAGATACAAGTATGCTCCTAAGCCCACAAATCCTAAGTCACCCCATATACCAGCCCAGCCCCAAAAAGGAGAGAAAACAGTACTGATAGAAGATGTACCGTTACCCCCTGCAAGTAATGCAAATTTATCCCAAACAGCCGATCCAATAGGACTATATGTAGCTCCCAGAGGGGTGAACAAAGAATCATACTTACTAAGCATTCCTTGTCCCAAGCGTCCAACAGTATGACCAGGTCCCAGCCCGAACAACCAATTTAAGGATGACTGATAGTATGAAGGGATCATACTCAGTGGTAGAAGTTTAATTTGCGTTGTATCATTACTAGGATTTAAGACTTCTGGGCTTAGGTAAGTTTTGAAAGCACGAAAGGCTTCTAAATTTTCCGTCCCCCAAATAATCATGCTTACGAGTAAAACTATACCTATTACCGACATTAGTACCTTTCTAATATTCTTAATTTTAATCAGTGACAAAATAGACCAAGCTATGAGAAATACTAAAATTACCTGCTTCGTATCGCTAAATATCACTTGCCATAACGAAGCAAGTAGCACCATTACTCGCTGCCAAAGAGGAACATCATTGGCTTTTTGAAAGTAATACGCACTAAAAAACATTGAAATACCACCGGCTAAAGTATTACCACCTCCAGATATAAAGAAAACTCCTTGAACTAGATCTGCGCCACTCAAGCCAGTCCTTAAATACTGACGAAAATAAGGCACTATAATATATTGCTGGAGATAAGATAAAATGATATTAATAAAGCCAAAACGGATTAACCAAGTTTCTAGTCGTTCCCACCTTTTTATGGACATGGGAATACTAATTACTGCCACCAATAGTAGAAAAGGTTCGCCAAGAAGTAAGAAATCAAGAACTACATTAATCAACCCTGCTTTATTCACTAGAGCGCTAACCAACATCACTCCTAATAAGATCGCTAGACCAGATAAAAGAGTCCAGGTAGTTGCTATTTGATAGCGATTTTTTGTTTTGCTATTGAGTAGTACAATTCCAACAGCTAAAGGAACAATGGCAAAGTGCAGAAAATTAATGATTGAGGGAAAACCTACAGTTTCAAGAAGACGGGAAAAAAAAGCACTGGAAAATGCTAGCAGTATTAAGCTTGAGTTTTGGATATATCCTTCTCGTTTTGTACGAGATACTATTTCTGCATTCATGTTTTTCCCTATGTTTTCATTCTCCTAGTCAGGTTATGGAGAATCTACAAGTAGAAGCTCTCTTGTAAATTTCCATTATTCTTCGGTAGTTTTCCTTAGAAGTATACTTATCTTCAAACTCAATTCGTGCTTGATGACGCATCTGGGCAAGTATAGTTGGATTTGCTAAAGCCCATTCCACTTTGGCAGCTAGTTCTTCTGAGTTACCAGGTGAAAAATGTAAGCCTGTTCGACCAGAGTCTACCAATTCTGCGATCGCTCCAATATTAGCAGCAATTACGGGAGTACCTTTAGCAAAAGCTTCAACTGCAACGCGACCAAAAGTTTCATACCATTTGGAGGGGAAGATTAAAAACATTGCTTCTCCCATCAAGTGATGTACTTCTGACATAGGTCTACGTCCTAGCCACTCTACTTGGGGTAGTCTTTTTACTGATTCCATCACTCGAGAGCTTAGAGGACCATCCCCAACAATCTTTAGAGGCACTTTGCCGTCCAGATGTTCCCAAGCAGCTAGTAAAGTGTCTAATCCCTTTTCTGTAGAAAGCCTTCCGACGAAAAGCGCATAACCACCTGAACCTGACCCTACACCTGGGTCGGGATTCACAAAGTTAGGTTTAACTACGATTTTCTCTGGTGGCAGACCACCTGCGATAAATTTCTGCCGCGCAAACTCAGTTAGAGAAATGTACACATCTACCATCTCTATCCAAGTACGCATAGCACGGTGTACAGTTAGCATGGTTGCTACCGCTCCAGTTGCTGGTCGGTTTTCGCGGTAGCAGCCATGCAAGACTCCAGGATAGGGAATGAATTTACCCATGCAATCTTCACAGACTTCCCCATCGCGGAAAAATAAGCCATTAGGACATAGTAGGCGGTAATTTCGCAAGGTTTGGACTACAGGCACGCCTACAGACTTTGCAGCATAGTAAACAGAGGGTGAAATTAAGGGAAAAAAATTCTGTATATGAACTATATCGTAATTTGAGCTATTGAGTTTTTGTTTGACTATGTTGTAAGACTCTGTTGACCAGACGGTTCTAAGTGCCATTGGTAAGGCTCCTAGTTCTGCTACCCGATCGTTATGCTCTTGGTATACGTCAACTTCATGACCCATTTCTCGTAACAGTCTTTCTTCTGACTCACGAGATTCGTCCTCGCCACCACGAATTTGATAGTTGTTATGTATACTTAGGATACGCATTGTTTTAGTTACCGCGTCTTTAAGCTAAAACTTTACCACTGCACTTGCGATCGCCGATTATTTCTTCATAGAGCTGCGCTAAAGATTTCGCTTTCATATCCCAGTTAAAAAATTGGGCAACCCGCTTTTCTCCTGCATGACCCATGCTTACCTGTAATTCTGAGTCTTGAGCCAAACAAGCCATAGCTTCAGCTAGGTCACGCACTGCCTGCTCAGGTGTATGTGCCTGGATCTTAAAGCCAGTTTCTTCTGTAACTTGAACGGCTGGACCTCCTAAATCTAAGCAAATCACTGGACAGCCTGCTGCCATTGCTTCTAAACAAACCCATCCTCCAGAATCATGTAAACTGGGGTGAAGCAATATATGGCACTCTCTGAGTTTACATAAGGTTTCATCTCTTGATAGCCTACCCCAAAATTTCACTCGATTAGCAACACCAAGTTTCTCAGCAAGAATTTGTAGTCGTTCCCGTTCAGGTCCATCCCCCAAAATCCAATACTCTGCATCATCAGGTAAATCTGCTTGAGCAAATGCTTGCACCCCTAGGTGAAGCCCCTTCCAATGCAATAATCTTGCCATGCTAATAAACCTAATTGGGGAACTATTAGGAATAGCGCGCCGGGCAAGTTGCAGAATTTCTGCTTCTGATAGACCTGATTCAGAAAAAACTTGGACATTTATTGCGCCCATTTGCCGTAGCCGCTGGGCAGTATCCTCAGTTGTTGCCCGAATCAGAGTACTATTTTTTATAGTTAGGTTTACAAATGGATCGCGTTCGCCTATTCGGTGAGCCACACTTCGTACAATTTCATAAACTTTGCCGCGAAAACTGAAATCTTTCCAGAAAGCTTTTGGGGCAGATTCTCCACCTCCCACAGGTCCCCAGATGAAGGGAATTGGTAAAAGTGGCAGAAAAGTCGCCGACGAATACCTAACATAAGTCACATGATGTGCCACATCGAAACCGATCTCGCTATGTAGCTTGCGAGCAACTAAATAGGCTTTGATCTGCCACAAATAATAGTGAAGATGTACTCCCCCAAGACCATTTTTCCATAACTGAGACCCAGGCAAGTCTACATACACAAATTCCAGCCCAGGAATTTGGCTATTGGTCAACTCAGCTTCGATGAACGAGCGATTATCCTCGCGAGTAAGCACCCATACTTTATGGTATTTACCTAATTGCCGAACTGTATTCCAACCCACTCCAGGCTCAGAACCCATATTTGGTCTACAGGCGTAGGCAGATACTAAAATATTGAAACTTTTCATTTCTTAATGTACTACTATAATCTTTAGGGAATATAAAGCATGAGTAATTTTCGGACTTTACTCCTCAATAGTTGTATCAGATTTTGTGTTTTATCTAGTTTATAAAATCCTCGGACTGAGTAATCAACCTCAATGTTGTGTTGTTTAAACAGATCGCCAACGGCAGGTTCAAACCATTTGCCTTTCACAATTCCCGTAGGATAATATGGAAAAATATCTTTATTTTGGCGCTTGAAGTAATCAGAGTTTTCACAGAAAAAAGAGTCATTTATTTTCCGTGCCCTACGACTACCCCAGCGCTCAAATTCCCATCCTGTCTCATTTGGTTTCAGATAAAATTTTAGTTGGTCTTTAAGCCATAGCCCAGCTTGCAAACCAATACGATAATTAGATCTTTGAGGTATTTTCCAGAGTTGAGGATATTTAGAGGATGGTTCATGGGGATTGTTTGCAAGGGTTGCCTTCAGCCGAATATGGGAATATCCTTCACGCTCCATGATTTGGAGAAAATCATAGATAACATCTGTATTGACATAATCGTTCAAAAAGTAGTCTTCTTGTAAATAAAGAATATATTTTGAATCAATTTTATCAAGACAACGAATTAGGCAGTCACTCCAACTTAGCCTTTTACCCGACTCGTTAGATCCTATTTGAGAACACTGAATATTTAGCCCAGGATAAGAAAAACATTTAGTCTCAGTATTTAGTACTATTGGATGTGGACAATTGGGCCAGTAGATAGAGAAAAGAGTGAAAAAAGCCTGCCAACAATCTTCAAAACTATCTGTACTATTTACAAGAATGGTAAATTGTGGAGGATTTGTCATAGCTAGTTTCTTTAATTGTTTTGATTATCGGGTAAGCAGGAAAGAACACTTATAGGCAATTTATCTTTCCTTCAGCATTGTTTCATAAACAGTAGCAATTTGTTCAGCGGTATTCTCCCAAGTAAAAGGTTTTACTCTAGCTAGACCTGCCTCAATTAATGACTGACGGTAGATGGAGTCTTCCAGAAGACAACACACTGCTTTTACCATTGCCTGAACATCTAACGGCTCAACTAAAATAGCTGCATTGCCTGCTACTTCCGGAAGTGATGTAACATTTGAAGTGATGACTGGTGTTCCACAGGCCATAGCTTCAAGAATCGTCATACCAAACCCCTCGTAAAGTGATGGAGCTATGAGTACATCAGCAGCATTATAAATTTGAACTAGCTTCTCTTTATCTGGCTTGCCCAAATAAGCAACAAAATTTTGGAGATCGTGGGTTTGAATAAAAATTTTTTGCTCAGGTGTAAAGTCAGCGCCTGTTTTCCAAAAGTAAACAGGCAATCCCTGCTCCTTAAGGGCTTTCATTACCTTTAAGATAGTAAAAACATTCTTGCGTGGATGATTTGAACCTACATTGAGTAAACATAATGTTTCTGGTGAAACACCATTTTGCTGACGAAAGGGTTCAACTACCGTTTTTGGAAGGATGCGAAAGATTGACTCAATTGCGTCAGGCACAACCGTAATATTCTCTTTGACAATCTTTAAATTGTTAACTACATCTTTTGCTGTATGAGCAGAAACACTGATAATGCGATCGGCTTTTTCCATTCCTCTGATAGCAAATTTCCAAGCTGCCATACTGACAAACGGTAAAGGTGTCCGACTGTAAATGTTTTCCGGTTGAAATAAGTTGATCAAATCATGACAGGTCACTATCTTTGGTTGAGCTTTTCTTTTAAGCCAGCGGGCTAAGTGACCATCACTATGATCGATGATATGGAAGATATCGGCATTCTGTTTTTCTATCATGCGTGGATAGCGCCAATAACGTTCGTAGTACTTCCACAGTCCTACCAACCAAACACTATTTTTTTTATCTGCTGGATATGATGCTGGTGCAAATTCCACAATTTCCCATGTTGGTCGAACAGCCTTTAATCCACTGATTAAACCATCAGCGTAAACATCCATACTGAAAGAAACTTGTGGTGTCCTGCGGAGAATTGCAACGCGCATGATTATTCCTAATGATTATACTTAATACTGATGCTGAACTTTAAGATATAGCTCCTGAACTCAAGCTGTTTCAATATTTTGTGAAATGGAGCTATTTCAATTATACTTTTGATAATTCAAGAGTTTTTTTTGCTTTTTTCAGCATCAATTCTATTCGACTCCTGAGAAAATAGTACATTAATATAGTATTAATATTAATTTTTTCAACCATAGAAATAGTTTTTAAATAATTTTGAATTAATTGATGGTTTTCAAAATCATTATTATGTGCATTATTGTTAAACATAATACCAACAGCGAACAGCTTGTTAGCAAATTTTTTAAATTGTGGAAACTCTGCTCTTATCCATTTACTGGTGAATAAATATTCTCTAGCTCTTACTCGCTGTACATCGCTCCTCAAAGTTCCCATATTACTATCGTGTATTCTTTGCAAAGTTAGGTTACTACCAAGTAGAAAACCCTTAGTAAGGGCCACTGCCATGAATTTGACATAATGGTCACTGCCTGGAGTTAATTTGGTAGTAGGCATAGGAAGAATTTTCTCTAGTAGCGATCTTCTAAAACACAGTGCAGATGATGGAGGAAGATAGGGAGGAATTTTACCTGCTTTAATTCTGTTACGAAAATCGCACACACCAGATATGTAGTCTGTGCCTATTTTTAGCTCTAAAGGATTACACTTTGCATCAACTAACTGGAGACTGTGGAAACACCAACCAACTTCCTCGTTAGATTCAAATATTCTTACAATATCAGCCACTTTGTTGGGTAAGAAAATATCATCAGAATCTAGAAAGCAAATGAGGTCGCCTCGGCTAGCCGCAAAACCTGCATTATAGTTAGATGGCTGTCCGCCATTTTCTTTTAAGATAGGAATTAGTCGATCACCATAGCTAGCAATAATGCCTCGAGATTTGTCTTTCGATCCATCATCTACAACAATAATTTCAATATTTTGATAAGTTTGGTTAAGCGCGCTATCTATTGCTTCGTTGAGAAATCTTTCATAATTATAGTTGCCTATCACTATGCTAACCAAGGGATTGCTTTCAAGATTATGTAGTTGGTTGTCCATAGTCGTTGGGCTTTCTGGATAAACTGTTTGATTTATTGACATAAATAAAAACTATGAATTCAAACTAATCTCTTCTAGAATTACCACCCAAATAAAGCCGCATTCTCTCAATAATAATTACATATCTAATAAAAAAAATTACTAGGATAAATTTTATTTTTTGGCTTGTTCCATTTAATTTTGAATTATTCCAAGCTTTATAAGCATTTCCAAATGGTGGTATTAAAGCATATAACATACTAATGACTAGCTCAAAAGATGAAGTCTTTGTCCTCATCATTAAATCGTACTTACCACCTTCAAAACGAGCTGTTCGCTTATAAAGTTGGGAAAATGAGTTTCTAGCAGGATGTTTGACACAAGTATCATCTGCGTAAATCTGTTTATAACCAGCTTGAAAAACTCGTTCTCCCCACTCGCGATCGCCACCAGATTTTAGCTTTTCGTCAAAACTGCCAACATTGTCAATTACGTGTTTGAATGTGAAAAGATTTGCAGTTACCCCAAAGTGAGTCTCCTGCACATTAAGTTCCTGATTAAAAGGCATTTCAATATTTTCATAAAGCTCTACTGGAGTTAATTTTTCAGGATTTTTAAAGAAAAAGTCTATTCGACCAGCTACTAATCCACAATTAGGTGTACTCAGTAAATTTTTTACACCTTTTTCAATCCAATCCGAAGCTGGAATACAATCAGAATCTGTAAAAGCTAAGATTTCACCTTTCGCGATTGATATCCCTTGATTGCGAGCAACATAGGAGCCAGGTTGGCTTTCATAAGTTAACTTTGCTTGGCTAAATTGACTAACTAAACTTTTTATATCCTCTTCAGAGGCATTATCAACAACAATTAACTCATATAATGTTTTTGAGTAGGTTTGATTTTCTAAAGCTTGTAAGCAAAGTTCCAGGCGTTCAGAGTCATTAAAAACCGGAATCATTACACTGACAAAAGAAGTATACATAAGTATGTGGGCACAATTAAAACCAACTCGTAAGGGTAGTCATTTTTAATTTTTTAATCTTTAAGGGTTTCAGGCATAATTATATTTATTAACACTTAATTACTTATTGTATTTTCTCTAATTGTTCTCAATTTAAAGCATGTTCTTGTTATATGTATTTTCAGCTTAGGAGAATATGGGTATCGCTCAATATCATAGTAATTGACAGTACTTAAAAGCTTAAATAATTTTGATAAACATTTAGCGTTTTTTGAGCAACATAGTTCCAATTCCATTGATTGGCTAACTTATAGTTATGTATTCCCATGTTGGATAAATAATCTCGTTTTTGAAGTACACTGTTCAAAGCCTGCAATAATCCATCTTCAATATCTGGGTTATATAGAAACGATCCAGTATCATCTAAGACTTCATTTATACAACCTTTCCGTGGCGCAACACATGCTTTACCAAATGACATTGCTAAGATCACTGCCCCGGATGTTAGGAATTCTTTATATGGAAGCACTACTACATCACAAGCATTCATATATACCTGAACCTGTTCATCAGGCACTAAACCAGATATAAATTTAATTTTTTTGTTATCCTCTGCCTCTTGAGCTAAGTGTTTAGCCATTACCTCATTGCATGGTTTACCTGCAATTACCAGACATACGTCCTCGTAGTTGAGTTGCTTCAAGGCTTTGGTTAGATCAAGTACTCCTTTATAAGGATGAATCAAGCCAAAAAATAGCAGAACTAAACTTGAATCTGGAATATTTAAACACTTCCTAGCTTCTATTTGACTAATTTTATTTTTATAAACATCAATGTAGTTACCATGTGGAACTATAAATATTTTTTTATCTTGCCTTATATTAAATACTTTAAGGATTTCATTTTTTGCTGACTTGCTGTGAACAATCAATCCATGAGCTAGTCTAGAAACTAGAATTGATCCAAGTCTATCTAGTCCTAAATGCTTATTTTGATGGTTCTTAACATTATGAACTGTCCAAATAATTTTGATATTCATTAGCCTAAGAATAAATAGTTGGCTAATAAATAAAATTAATTTTAAAAAACTCTTTAATTTATTTGTTCGTGTTAAGAAAAAATGATCTAGCCAATGCAGGTGTAAAATATGTACTTTACTCTGCTTAATAGTAGATAAAAGATATAAGGTACTACAATTAGTGGGTTCTATTTTAACTCCTAACGATGTTAGGTTTTCATACAATTGGATTTGATAAGGATTTTCCTTAGTATACCAAGGTGCAAAGGCAACTTTTAGATTACTCATATTATCTTTATATTCTTCCCTTATAATAGTTTTTAACAATTGTTGACTACTCCTGTTTTATTTGTGGATAAATTGGATATTGGATAGCTATAGAACTAATAATTTGGAGAGGATTTAAAAATTTTAACTACTTTTCTAATTGCTTTATATAAATAGCTTGATTCTACAGCCACCTGACACTGTTGAAGTAATGGTAATTTCCTTATATGCTTCTTCCTGATGTATTTAGCAAGCTGGATATGTTGACCACTAGCCTTAGATAAATTAGTTTTTGTACCTTGTATTGAACGATAGTTTCCCCAGGTTTCGTCTACATATTTTACTTGGATTGCTCCTTGAACTGCTTTAAATATGAAATCTAAGTCCATAACATAATGCTCATTGATATCATATAAACCTATAACCTCATGCAGCTTTTTATGATAAAAATAAGCAGAAGGATTAAAAGGATGAGGAACTTTATTAAGTAACAAAGGTATGATATTTAATTCTTTTGGTTTGTTGACATACTGGATAACATCTTCTTCATTTAATACATTACAATTTCCAACCACAAAACTAGACTCTGGCAAGTCTTTAAAAATTTCTAAAATGCGATTTAATACATTGAAATTATAAAAATCATCAACGTTCAAAATACCAATTATTTCTCCTTTTGCGGTGAGGATACCTTTATTCATAGCATCGGATTGTCCTTTATCATTCTCAGAAATCCATCGGATATGTGGATAATTCTCCGCATAGTTTTTAATAATTGATACAGTCTTATCTGTTGAACCTCCATCTATAATAATGTGTTCAATGTTAGGACATTTTTGGTCAATAACAACTTTGATGCAGCCTTCGATAAATTTTTCGCCGTTATAAACTGGAGTAATGACACTAATCATATTTCTCTTACTACAAATATTGGTATTATTGGAATATGACATAACAGGTTACTAAGGTTTCTTATTGTTTAATATTAGTGTTTTATATAGTACTTAGATTTTTCAGATTTTTTTGCAAGAATTGATAACAAAACCTCGTATATTCTCTTAGAATACATTTCTATACTGTACTCTTTACGAGCAACATGCCATGCGTTTTCTCCAAGCTGCTTTGCCCAAGCAGGATTTTCAACAAATCGCCTCATACAGATGGCAAGTTCTTCATGTCCTCCTTGGTATAGCATACCTGTGTATTCATGTTGGATAATCTCGGATGTACCGGCATTATCATAACCAATCACAGGTCGACAAGCAGACATTGCTTCTACTGTAACTCTACCCATTCCTTCATTTTTTGAACACATCAGAACAACATCTGAAGCTAAATAAGCTTTATATGGATCATCTACATGACCCCAAAATTCAACCTTATTTGCAACGCCCAAATCTTCAGCTAGTTTCTTAAGTTTAGTATTGTCACCGTGGCCAACTATTAATAGACGTACTTGTGAAAAATATTTGACTAATATGGATAAGGCTTTAATAGCTACATCTTGACCTTTATTAGGATGAATTAACCCAATTAACGCAAATGTATATGGTTTATCATTACTTATTATTGAATTTCTAATTTTGAAGAATCTGTCAAAATCTGCAATTGAAGCAATGCCATTATAGATAACATGAACGCGTTCAGGTGAAAGACCACTTATAAAATGGGAGCGAATAGATTCAGAAATAGCGATTTGTGCATCAGCTTGACTAAGAAAATAGTTGAAAATAGTTTTTCCCCAATCGTGATGAAAGTTATAGTCTATGTCTATGAATTCCCGTAGATGCCAAACATGTGGAATTTTGAGCATTCGAGCAACTAATGCACCTACAGGAGTAACTGAAGAATTTGTATAAACTATATCAACATTCCATGCTTGTAATTGATTTTTCAAGGATGGTAATATTTTTAAGTTTTTATACAAACGTTTAGTAGCCTCACGACGATATAAGGCAGTTTGATATAAATTATTTCCACTATGATTTTCATCTGTACGACTACCAACCCAATATTGAATAGGAATAGTAGCAAATTGCACATTACGAGT
This sequence comes from Nostoc minutum NIES-26, assembly GCA_003326215.1. Taxonomy (GTDB): domain Bacteria; phylum Cyanobacteriota; class Cyanobacteriia; order Cyanobacteriales; family Nostocaceae; genus Dendronalium; species Dendronalium minutum. The sequence continues at coordinate 30,665 of LXQD01000314.1, forward strand.
CCTAAGAGCATCACTAATTTTGCCCTCTGAAGGAGCTACAACAAAAGGTTCAACATTATAATGCTTCAATCCATCTATAAGATTCAAAAGCGACCGATTTGCACCGTATAGATTTACATAGTGAGTAATAAAAACTACTTTTAAAACTACCATCTTTTGATAACTATTGGATTTTTGCTAACTGCCAAAGTGTTGAAGACAATTAAAATTTGATTTTATTATAATTAATATAATTTCCTACTTATAAAAATTATCGATTTTTTATTAAATATTGAGAGTCTTGATAACAAGATCCCACATTTGCTGATTAGCACAATACATTGTTTGAAGTTTTTCTATTATTTGTTTTCTAAAATGCAAGTTTGTATCTTTATCAGTCAGTTTGTGGACAAGTTCAAGTACAGAATCAATTTTAGTATCATGTGATACAATCATTTGTTCGCATCCAAAGTCTTCAAAAAGCATTTCATATTTATGTGACCAACCTAGTGCAATTGCTGGGACAGCTTTTGAAAATGAAGCTACTAAGCTATGATAACGAGATCCAATTATCATCCTACTGCTACCAATCATATCCTTGATAGTAATAGGGTTTGACTCAGTAATGAGAATCACATTATCAGAATTAAGCTTATTAATAATACTCGTGGCAATCGGTAAATCTAAACCAGAGGAATCATGTACGATCACATAAACCTTGAGTCCTAGTTGAATAATTTCTTGTGCAATCTTAATTAAATATGGTTCATATTTTTCACTCCAAGACTCATAACCTTGATCGAGCATTCGACCATTAGGGATAATACAAACATAGTCACTAGATGAAGAGACACTAATATTAGGAATATGTGGATAAAAAAGAGTTATATCTGGTACTTTTAAAACTTTCGTCGAATCTGAACAAAGTTCCTTAACATATTGATATGAGATCCTATCTCTAGGAAAAATTAGATTAGCATTATCAATGATTCTCTTAAAAGCTGATTTTGTTTCTTGTTTGTGAAATGGTCCAAAAGCTTGGGGTAAAAGTATTATCGGTTTCTTAGAAGCTTTATAATAAGTAGTAAGTTCTGCAAAGTCTTTAGTAGGTTGAGTTCCCCATTGATCGCTATATGCAAATCCAGCGATATCTATCAATGCTCCTGTCTCCGATAAACTTACACAGCCATATCTTTTAATATTTATGCCTACAAAACGATTAATAAACTTCTCTATCTTTAAGTTTGTAAATAATTTTTGTTGAAATAAACGTTTAGAATAATCGGGTGTACCTACATGAGAACGCGATGGAAATAACTGCCATAGTCCCAGCTTAGATCTTTCTTCGTAAACACCATAGTAAGTGTCTACTGCCAACGTTAAATCGCTAATTCGATTCCTTAATTCATCAACAGTGGTGCGGAGCATCATTTCAGCACCTTTATTTTGGAACCCAGCACCATGAATTTCTATAATCATAATTATTTTGCTTCTCTATTCAAATCAAAATGTTTTTTAGCATAGTATAGAGTTATGCTTGTATATAAAATACTGTGTTTGCTCTTAATTTTTTATTATCCTTTCATTTACCATAATTAAGTTTTCAATGCTTCTTTTTGCAGAATAAGGTATTTTCCCTTCAGAAAATGGATAACCTACTCCAATAAGCATAACTATAAATTCATCTGGTTCAAGGTAAATCAGCTGTCGCATTTTCTTCTCTCTATCTGGAAGGTTAGGCCAGTTAATACACACCGAAGATAAACCCAGAGTTTCTAGAGCAAATAAAAATGCCATTACAGATAGGCTTGAGTCAATTAGTGGAGCATTAATATCTCGCTCGTCGAAGTACCCGCGATAACTACCAATAACAACAACAACACTTGGAATTTCATATCCAGTTACGCCACCAGGAATTTGAGCAATTTCTTTAACTAACCTTTTTTCATTAAAAAATAGATACTTGAAAGATTGTCTATTACATGCACTTGGAGAAAGTGCAGCAACATCCATAGCCTTTTTAATTAAAACAGGATCTACTTCATTTTTAAGATAAAAACGGATACTTCTTCTCCGAAGAGCAAGTTGATACAAAGCTTCGTAATTTATTGAGAGTGCTGGTCTAGAATCACTTGTATATGGTATCCAATCTAAACAATTACTTTCATTAGTTTCATATTTGATAGTTTGATAGAGTTCGTATGCTTCGCGAATTTTATCTGAATGCTGACAAGTCTGGAAGTAGAGGTCAAGAACAGACTCTCCCCATTTTTTTGTATTTGCGTCAAAAAGACCCAGTTCTTCATCTTCTTTTAGATAGTAGACTGTTTCCCATATATAATCTTCAGCAAACAAACTTTTGATATGCTGATATGAAAGTCCTTTCTCAAGTCTATGAATATTTCTCCTAAAGTTATACAAGTTTGCTTGTGAGTTTTTATTTATTAGCAATCCATAATACAAAGCATCAAATTTATATCTCAGCTTTGTATTAATAACATAAATAGACCAAAACAAAAATCTATTAGCTAATAAACTTCTAGCAAACTGAGTATATAGCTTACCTTTATTTAAAAGTTTTTGCCAGTAAACCATTATAGTAAATGTATATTTTATCAACATAATTATTAATTAAGTCTGTATTGACATAAACTCTATTTTTTGTTGTTAGTACTAATGATTTCCCATTCTCTTGGTTGGTAAAATGAAGATCGACCCATAGTTTCCTTACTCTTAACTGCAAACATAAAAGATTCAATGGAATCGAGAGTATGAATCAAATCTTGTCTAATGTGAACCTGCATCGTATATGAACCTGGTCTGAGTCCAAGATAAGGCATATGAACTTGCAACTCGTGTTCTCCTGGTGATACATTCAATACCTTTTTATCGTTAAAGCTACTCAAAATAAGTGTGTTTTCACCATCACCAGAAATTTCCTGGATTGTAAGAGTAACACCATAATTACTAACATACTTATGAGCTTTACAAGTTATACAAAGATAAATAGATTCACCAGTTATAGGAAATTCAGTAATAGTTTGTTCATGATTTCTAAAAAAAATAGAAGTAATATCTACACCAAAACTTTCCATTTCTGCTTTTTGGGGTAATGCTATAAATCCGATGTTTTCTTTTACCCCGTTCGTAAATAGATCTTCTTCATATTTATGCATCACTGAACTGGTGTCACCAGACATTACGAATTTGCCTTTTAATAGATAAATTGCAGTACTACATACATTTAGCATCGACTGAGTTTGGTGGCTAACTAGTATAAAAGAAGTACCTTTGTTACGTAGCTCATGTAACTTACGATTGCATTTAGCTCTAAATCTGATATCTCCCACAGCTAATACTTCATCAATTAAAAGAATATCGGGATCTGTGTGAATCGCACTAGCAAACCCCAACCGCGCGGCCATTCCAGAACTGTAAGTTTGCACAGGTGCATCAATTGCATCTCCAATTTCTGCAAAATCTATAACTTCGTCAAATCGCTCATCAATTTCCTTTTTAGACAAACCCAAAATTGACATATTGGCATAAATATTTTCTCGTCCTGTCAAAATTGGATTAAATCCCGCTCCTAATGCAATCAATGGTGCTACCCGACCGTTAACTTCTACAAATCCAGTATCTGGTTTAATCAATCCAGCGATAATCCTTAATAGCGTTGATTTACCACTACCATTCTTCCCTACTAAACCTAATGCTTCTCCTCGACGTAACTGGAAGCTGACGTTATCCAAAGCCCAAAATTCTTTGGGTCGCAATTTATCACTTTTTTCCCGCAGTCCGAGTAGTTCAGAGGTCATATCTTGAACGCCATACATCAAAGACCGCTTTAAATCACGACAAAACTTTTTAGAAACTCCATTAACTGAAAGGACAATATCACTTTCATTATCTTGCGGCTTTAGTGTTATATCTTGCTCATTGATACTTATCATAATTACGAACTAATCCTCTCAATTACAAAGGGCATTGATAGACGATAAATAATCCAAGCCAGCAGCAATCCTAATATTGCAATCAAACTTGCAATCCAAAATCCTTGAGGGTCTGATATTACACCTGTTGTTGCTAATTCTCTTGTTGTGACTAACAAAGGTGTAACAGGATTAAGCTTTACTATGCTGCCAAATACTCCACCATTAGGAACGGGATATACAACTGGGGTGATAAACAACCAAAGTCCAGTAATTAGGGTAATTCCCATTGTAATATCCTGGTATAAACCTGACATGGGAGCTAACAGTAAACCAATAAACGTTCCTAGTAATATTAAATGAATTAATGCTACTGGTGCTAAAATTACGTTCCAAGTAACTGGTATCTTAAACCAAATAAACAATCCGAAAATTAGAATTAGTTTGATGCCAAAGTTGAAAAATACTTCGCCTAGTTTGGCAAGAATTATAGCTTCACGAGGGAAGTTAATCCTTGCTAACATTGATTTTGCAGATGTTACCGCTTGGATGGGTCCATTTAGCGCTTCTACAAACGTTTGCCACAAGGTCATGCTAAACATAACGTAGGCAGGGTAAGGTAAGTCTGTATTACCCAGATTGACTACGCCGCTACCTTTAGCAAAGGTAAAACCAGCTGCCAATATAACTGGAGGTATAAATGCCCAAAAAACTCCTAACAATGACTGACGGTATTTAGCTCTAATATCCCGTATTAATAAACGCCAAGCTAATTCTCGTGATCCCAGCAAGTCCCGCCACATTTCTTTGAATAGTTGCAGTGGATGCCGCATTTGACTCTCAGGTCGATACACCACTCTAGGTATTCGTCGATTTGTTCCTTGGATTTTTGCTGAATTTCTACTGTTATTGATTGATTGACCCATAATTCGGTTCCATGAAGTCCATAAGGCTAACAATCATTACATTTAAGCTGAAACACTCAAAAAATTTATAGCTTGGCGATCTCTCAGTGCAGATTTTGTCCAATCAGCACAAGCTAGACTCAGCGTTACTTGAAAAACAGTCAATATTAAATTAGCCTTGAAGCCAGTGTTGAAATACTCTAGTTTTAATTTCTGACCTTGAACGATCGCTGTAGCAAATCCTCGTTCAATAATAAGTCCTACAAAAGCTACAAATAACCCAAGTAAAGCAATTAACCTAAATCTTTCCGAACCTAGTATACCTGCCACTAACCAGAAAACACTAAAGGAAATTGTCTGGCATCGCCAACTCTCTATTGCAGACCAGAACACCCGTTTAACTGCTTTCTCTCGAAAATTTGATGATTGTTTTGGTGATTCCATTACAGGTTTTACCAATGAAAGGACTGGCAGTATCTATTTGTCATATTCCAAGCTCAGTAAGTAACAAGTTGTTTTTCATTTCATGCAAGTAAGTCTCATCCTATTTATTGAATTCCTATCTATCGGTGTAGTCTTGTGCTGAAAATATGTCACTGAGATATATACATAACATCAAATGACTACTTTTGGTTACAAAAATTATTATTGCGTTTTGTAACTACTGTCAAGTTTATATTGCCACAATCTTTTGGCAAATTGGCAGCATTCAAGAAAGTTTTATAAGAAAATCTACTGAGTATGGATTTAATTTCATTACAAAACAGCCTATTTCTTATATTCTTGAGCTTTAAATGCTCTTTAGCCTAGGTCGCTATTTATTAAGATTTTATAAAGTTCTAATTTTCCTGTGATGTTTTGCGAGATCTTGCAGCAGATACTGGCACAGTAAACTTGCACAAAAGATATTAATGTATCGCGATCGCCCCAGTACTAAGAGAATACACTTAGTTCTATTTTTAACTTTATTTACTTAAGTATGAACTAAGACTTAAGTTCTTACTTCTCAGACATTTCCAAAACAGCATTTGTTTCTGCAAGCTTGGAGTAACCAAAAAACTTAGATTTTTCGGAGTAGCTTTTCTTTACAGTTGCGGGATTTCCAGCTACTAAAACATAATTTTTATCCGAGAAATTTTTCGTGATTACCGAACCAGCACCTACTAATGTAAATGAGCCGATAGCTGACCCCGGTAAGATGATACAATGACTGCCAACATAACAGCGATCGCCAATAAAAATTGGCTTATTGATTCCTCTAGAATTTGGGTCTGCAATTAGAGTATGTGTATAGAAAACTGAATTGCTACCGGCTATCAGACTATATTTTCCGATTGTTACTCGCTCTTGAATATCTATATAATGCCTACTTAATATCCGAGTTCCCTCACCAATTTCTAAACATCCAAAGCCTTCTTGTCCATAATTATGTGTGTTTGAAGCAGTCAACCAATTCAGCCATCCTTCGATAGCCGATCTTTCCATCATATTTAGATGCGAAAGATTTTTTAAGTAGTTAAAATTATTAATTCTTACCCCATCTTTTAGAGTTATTTTCTTAATATTTAACACTGACATTCCAATATGAACGTTTTTTCCAATTTCATGCCCCATCATTCTTAAAACTAAAATTTTCAGTTTAGATGGTAACAAAGCTACCAAAACAGCAACGATGAATCTATCCATTAGCAAGGTTCTCCTAAGTTGTTGAACTAAGTAATTTTTGGTGATCAATGTCTATTATTAAATCCCAGCGCTTATTTTACACTTCTGGAAGATGATTAGTATCTTCATTTATCTAAGGGTAAAATGCACAATAGCGAAGACTTATGTTGTATTTCACCTTAAATCACCAAATACTAAGTCTTCAATCTCCAGTTCCGTTTAAGAAGACTCCTCTAAGAGGACTTGATAATAGTAGTTGTTTTGTGGCTAACCACATAAAAGGTGGAATTGTTGTAGCATAGCGCCGCCACAGTCGTCGCGGTTCTTGAATCCAGCGATAAAGCCATTCCAGTCCTAAGTCTCGTACTATTCTTGGGGCGCGCTTCTGAATACCTGCATAAACTGGGAAAACTCCACCCAATCCAATCATGACTGCCTGAACTTTACCTTTATGCTGAGCCATCCAATTTTCTTGTTTTGGACATCCTAAAGATACAAGTACCACGCCAGCACCACTGGAGTTAATCTTATTAATCAAAGCTTCGTCTTCAGTCTCAGTTAGGGGGCGAAAAGGTAAGGGTTCCATGGCTGCTATTTTCAGCCTTGGAAATTCCTGCTCTAACCTTTTTCTCATTCTAGAAAGAACTTCCGTTTGCGAACCTACACAGAAAATACTAATATTTTGCACCTGAGCTTGCTGACACAATGCCAGAAAGATATCCATACCTGCTACCCGGTCTTGGTAATGCGCTCCCATTTGCCGCATCATCCAAACTAAAGGCATACCATCAGGAGTGACTATATCTGCGCTTTGCAATACGCTTGCAAATTCTGAATTCCAGTGGGCCTCCATGAGCATATGTACATTAGCTACACATACAGTTTTACTCTCTCGAGCGATCGCCCACTTCAAGATTGTTTGTATCTGATCGTCAAAGCGTAAAGCCGTAATAGGAAAATCAAGTACCTTTTGAGTAGGCAGAAACATTCCTCCTACCATAAATCACCCCTTGTGTCAAAGATAAAAATCCGTTATTTGAGGGAATTTTTCGCACCCAAAAAATCAATAAGTATGAGTTTTTAATTTTTTGGTACTTATAGCGTGTTCACACCCAAACACTTGTAATACTTTTTTGTAACTTTCGTACTTCCCTGAAACTACTAGGATTATCTGTAACCGTATATTAGTTTACTGGCTTAACTAATGGTTGTTACACTCTTAATAACAAAGTTCACATTTACTTCATAATTGATTTTTCATTTATTTACGCTAGCATTACATTTGCATTAAATATAGTTATGAAAACACTTTATACCGTAAAATAACCCTGTATTATGACGCAATCACAAACAGTTAATTGAACAATTTTTTGGTTATTTTTATTTTAAATAGTATATTTTTATAAGTAGTAATATTTTTTATAATTAATTACGAAAATGTCATCTACATAACTTTTAATCTAGATTTTATGTGCTTGATTGTTATTTTTAGCTTTTCTGCTAAAAAAAAAGGGAAGATTTGTTTGTCTTCCCCCTGTTTATTATCGGTACTTTTTTCTGGCTTGCTGTCTTCTTTTAGTCTTTGGCGTAACATCTGCCTTTGTTTTTTAAGTTGACGCTTTCTTGCTGAACTACCTCGACCTTTATCGTTTCTACCCTCTCGGCGGGGAGACTCCCATCTTTTAAGTTGCATAATCTTAAATTTTTTAGCTTCCTTAATTTATTAGTATAACATGGCGTAAATAAACTTAACATGTCAAGCAAGCAAAAGTTTACGATGTAAGTCTTTTTTACCTTTTGAACTTAGTTGCTATCCTGCGGGAAACTACATCGAGCATATCTATAAATCGATAAAGCCCAATAAAGCAATGGCTCTTTTTTACTTTTGCCTTATTACACTAGTTCTATAACTTGGTGCATAAGAAAATATCTTCATTTTTTGAAATCCTCATCTTTTCTATTTCCTCTATACTTGCAAATTCAAGGGGTTTGATACGTTTTACACTAAAGCCTGCATCAATGAGACGTTGCTCGTAATCTTTGGCGCTGTAGCATCTAACATGGTCTGGGTGACCAAATGCTTTTAGCCGTTCGGCCGGATCTGTAATTGATGGATCTTCATATGTAGTCTCGGGCCTTTCAATTGGAACCTGTAGCACAGCCCAACCTTTATTAGTTAGGACTCGATGAAACTCACGCATAGCTTTTCTATCATCTACGACGTGTTCGAGGACGTGACTACAATAAATTACATCAAAAGTATTATCTGGATATTGAATATCTGTAATATCCATCTTCACCATAGCCGAAGGCATAGAAATATCTGCGGTCAAATAGTCTATACCTTTGATTCGACTTAAACGCCGTTGAAAACAATATTCTGGCGCAACGTGAAGCATTTTTTTCTTATTTGAATCGAAAAGATTAGTACATCTTTCAAAGAATATCCAGACCAGCCTATGTCGCATCACTGAATGGCAAACTGGACACATTGACTGTGGTAGAGTAGCGGGTGCTGGACTAAAATTCTGTACATTGCTCTGGCAAACTGGACAGAAACGACCATTTCCAAAAAACCTAACCTGTATTAGAGGTTTTACTACTTCATAAATAAAAAATTTGATGCTTGGTTTAGTTTTTAAATTTATGGATTGCACTTTATCTAACCTCTTATAAATTTATAAAATATGCGAACATTCAAAAACTTGCTAATGTAAGATAAATAGTTTGGATGCATTTATTACATTCAAATTTTATACAAGATAATATAGCAGAGCAATATAACTCTGGTTTTGTTGTTTAATTGTGTGGATAATTTTTATTTATTGCACCTATCAATTACTAAGTTTAGTATTTTAGCTTATAGTTCTGTCTACATCTTTAACATACCCTTTATGAAGGGTGTAAATTTACAGCAATTTCCCTTAAAGCGTAAATCTACTTAAGTATTAAGGTTTATAGCTTTACTAAGAGCAATTTTATGTATAAAACTATATCTAAAAATAATAAATTTCATCTATCTAAAGATAGACATAACTTCATACTTGAGGGTTTTTATTTTATTGACCAACAACTTTTAGCAATCGTTTAAGACAATATCTATGACTAAGAACTTGCTTCTTAAGTCTTAGCACCTGTTTAGTAATAACTTTACTAACCTTTTATTTCAGTAAACCTACAGGTGATACTAGACAAATACCTGCGTAGAAACTATCACTGAGATTAATGCTGTTTCAAGTGGGCAGGAGGAGAATCGAACTCCTATGACCGCAAGGTCGCCACATTTTGAGTGTGGTGCGTCTACCAGTTTCGCCACCCGCCCTTGGATTGCAACTTTACTATTATACTCTATTTAGCGAATTTGTAACAAGCATTGATAAATAATCTTAAATTTTTCACTTTTAATAAAGTCTAAGCATTTTGTTGACAGAACTACATAAACGTGGTATAAATTCTCATCCTATGAGATATAAATGTTTTCCTGCAAGCCAGCAACAGTCTCAAATAAATTTTTTCAATGCACGTTTCGTGGTTTTAATTTATGACCATATCAATAATGACAATAACTTTGTTTTCTACCATAAGTGAAAATTTAGCTGACCAGTTTTGAGGGTAGTTTACCCAACGATATTACTCGGATTCTTACAAAATAAGAAAAGTGCGATATTTGCTATGTACATCTGTGATACTCAACTTGGTTTTCAGCTTTCGGCTCGGATTGATTCTAACGCTTTACTATAGATTTAATCATCCTAATCATTCGCCTACCTAATGTATTAGAAAAACGCTCCAATTCTTGATGATTTTTTTCCCAAGTATCTAATGCTAATTTGTTTTCAACTTCACTGACCATATGTGGTATTTGAACTATTTCCTGATTTTGGCTGACTTCACAAATTTTTTTGATTTCATCACTATGCCACTCTCTAATTTTCTCAAGATTTCTTTTGGCAATTGTGCCCATTTGAATATCTGGTTTTGCTCTTGTGGTTCCCCACTTAATATCTGAATAAAAACGAATTGCAAAAACTCCATTCATGAAACCTGCTTTAATACAACGTATTGCATATTCGAGATCGTCATACATATATGGCGCTAGGCGTTCTTCAAGCATTCCTACTGAGCGAATTAATGCAGACGGAATACAAACTGGGCTTTTAATGGGTACTGTTCTATATGCAAAATGACCTGGGAGTAGAACTTTTGCAGGTATGCCATGCCCATAGGCATTTTCAACATAATCTGTGAAAAAGCCTGTTTCACTTGTTGCAGCATTTTTAGCAAAGTTAGCACCCAGCCGAAACGATACAAATCCTAAATTTGATCCTACCCATTCATAGAGTTTTGTGACTTTTTCTTCTAACATAAAATCTGCTAATATAACATCATCTTGCAAAATAATATTGTAGCCATTATTGTCTTGATTTGCTGCACATAATCCTGCATTTATAGACATAATTTCATGCACGTCTGGAGTATGTACTTTTGTTATTGGTACATTGGCGAATTTCTCGATCAGCGTATCTACAATTGCTTCTGTCTTGTCAGTGCAACCATCTAAAACTGGATAAATATGGCTATTATTGCGACAGCACATCAAGATAGATGTTAAAACTTTTTCAATTAAAAATTCCTTGTTGTGAATTGTAATTATATAGTTGAATCTAGGCGTTGTTATCATATTAATCGTTCCTAATTATGAATTTAAATCTATTTCATAGATAATACTATTTATATTAGTAGAAAAGCGATATTTGAATAAATTTGCGCTCGTATGATTTTATCATGGCAGTTGAAGTCTCACACTTGCTTCACTCTCAAGCTAGTTGTCTATACCCTTTTGGGGATTGACTGATTTAACTAAACTACGATCGATATCTTGTAGCCTAGAACAGCCGCTGAGAGCCATTGTCACATCTAACTCATCTTGTAGCAGGGTTACGATTTGAGATACACCTGCTTGTCCTCCTACCGCCAGTCCCCACAAAACAGGTCGCCCAATGAGTACTGCTTTTGCTCCTATTGCTAAAGCTTTAAGTATATCTGTACCCCGCCGGATACCTCCATCTAAAAGCACTTCTGCTCTACCATCTACTGCTGCTACTATCTCAGCTAGAGCATCTAAGGACGCGATCGCACCATCAAGTTGTCTGCCACCATGATTGGAAACAACAATTGCTTTGGCTCCATACTCTACAGCACGCACAGCATCATCTTCCCGTAAAATTCCTTTAAGTACCAAAGGTAATGGGCAGATAGATTGCAACCATTCCAAGTCACGCCAAGTTACTCCTGGGTTGAGTTGTTGGGCAAAATAGGTAAATAACCCAGATTCTCCTTGTTGATGGTAAATATCTAGTCCTGAGATAGTTGCAAGATTAGCCGGATGCAGTCCTGGTGGCAAAGCAAACTCATTACGCCGATCTCGTTCCCGCTGTCCTAGTATAGGAGCATCTACTGTTAGACAAAGCGCTTTGTAGCCTGCGGCGTAAGCCCTTTCTACTAAAGCACGAGTCAAACCCCGGTCTTTATGGATGTAAAGCTGAAACCATTGCAAGGCATTTTTTTTGTGTCCTGCAGCTGCTACTTCTTCTATACTCTTAGTGGCTAATGTACTCAGCACCATGCCTACACCTGCTGATGCCGCAGCTAGTGCTGTAGCAACTTCACCATCTGGATGAGCCAAACATTGGAAAGCCATCGGTGCAATGAGTAGGGGTAGTTGCAGAGGTTGTCCTAAAATAGAAGTACTCAAGTTGCGATCGCTCACATCCACTAGCATCCGAGGTCGTAGCTTAATTCGCTCAAAGGCAGCACGATTATCTCGCAGTGTGATTTCATCCCAAGCACCACTGCTATAGTAATCAAAAGCCATCTGCGATAGATAACGCTTTGCTAGCTGTTCGTATTCAAATAAGTTAATCGGTTGGAAGTGATTGTTATTTGATACATCTGTCATGGTGGCGGTTGTGGCTTAACCAAAGAGGTGTAATTTCATCCGACCAGAGTTATGATAAATCCCTTTGGAGTGATGCGATCGCCTAAAATCTACCGTAACGATAGACGAAACCCAGAAAGTGCGATCGCCCATACCCAATCTGAAGAATATGGGTAAATGCGCTCGCGTTCCTAAGTGTCGAACTGACAAGAATTTTATTTATTTAATCTGCACTATTGCGATATCGACACAAGCAATGCCATCGCCTGCTGTTGTTGCATGGTTCGTACCCGCATTGATTTGCCTATTTGCCCATTCAGCGCATAACAAAACCCTCCTGTCTGCAAGGCTTCATGCAAGTCTGAGTCTGCTTGCCGTTCTACATAGGTTTGAGCATCAATTGGCAAACTACCACCAACCTGATATTCGTAGGATGGGTGGGGTGCAGCATTCATGCAGGTTATGATTCTAGTGGGTTTACCAATTTCGCCACCCGCCTTTGGATGCAACTTCACTATTATGCTTCAGCCCGTGACTGTGCAACAGGGTTTGATATTCTGTACTGCTTGCCCAACGGTCAATTTCTCGTGCCCGCAGTACTGGTACTGGGTGAGTTAATTGTGCTGTACGGGCTGCTTTCACCATTTCACCGAGTTCAGTCTTGCTGATATCATCGTAAGCACGAGCTTGAGCAACAAAGGCATCAAGGTTAAGTTGCGGTGCTAAAGTTGGGGAACCACCAGCCAACTTCATCAATACTGACATCACAACTTTGGGGTTTTGGGTTGCTAGTAATGCGGCGCGATCGCAAGTAAACTCAGCACAGCGTACCCATTCTAAAAGTTGTGCTTGTATAGCTTGGGCAATAAAAGCTCCGACATTGGGGACAATTGCCGCCGCTAAGACTAATAAATTTACAGGTGTTAAATAAACGCTGTGGTCGCACTTAAGATGCCCTAACTCATGGGCAACCACTGCTTGTATTTCCTCTAATGTGAGGATATCAATCAAAGAGGTGTGCAACACAATAAAAGGTTGCTTACCCCGCATCGCAAAAGTGTAGGCGTTCGGAGCAGGATGTTGCCTGACATACAACTGGGGAGGCTCTATATCCAGAGTTTTGCAGGCTTCTAACAACAGCTTGTGTAAATCGGGCAGTTGGTTTTCACCCACCAAAACACTGGAGGCAATATTTTCCACATAGAAAACCTGCTCTGCCATTGGACCGAGCCAATTCCGCACCATCAAGTCTAAACCTGGTATCTGTTTGAGAGATTTAGTTGCTTCTAGGTCTAACGGATGACGAAATGAGTCAGCTTTTAAACCAACTAGCGGAGTTTTGAAGAAAGACATGGTGTAGAAAGTAAGCTGGAAAAACGAAATATCAACAGCCTCCCACAGCTAGTATAACGATAAGTAGGGTGTGCATAGTTGGGGGCAGGGGGAGCAGTGGAAGATAAAACAATTGACAACTGACTCCTAACTCCTGCCTGCTACCGTATGTAGTTGATGATAACTACTAAGTCGAAATCGGCGATGGGGAAGTACTGGCACTGGAAGTAACTTCTGCATTTGCTGGGACTTCTCCCACACGCAGGATTCTAGCTCCTAATTGCTGCAACTTCATATCAAGGCGATCGTAGCCACGATCGAGATGGTGCAATCCCTGAATTGTAGTTTGTCCTTCGGCTGCTAATCCTGCTAGGACTAGGGCTGCCGATGCTCGCAAATCCGTACCTAATACTGGTGCGCCAGATAACATCGATACTCCTCGGACGAAAGCAGCGTTGCCTTTGACGCGAATATCGGCTCCCAAGCGATTCAACTCAGAGGCATGACGCAAGCGATTTTCAAACACAGATTCATTAATCAGGCTGTCACCTTCAGCCAATGTCAGCAAAGCCATGAACGGCGCTTGCATATCTGTGGGAAAGCCTGGATGTGGCAAAGTTTCAATATCTGTTGCCCTGAGAGTGTCTGCTGGCAAGACACGTAAGCAGTCAGGCGCTTCCTCAATGATGGTCACTCCAATTTCCCGCAGCTTGGCAATCACTGGGATCAAATGGTCTGGTTGTACCGGTGACAAGGTAAGTTCTGAACGAGTGATGGCTCCAGCAACCAAAAATGTTCCTGTCTCAATGCGATCGGGAATAATGCTGTAGTCAACAGAATGCAACTTGGGAACGCCAACGATTGTAATTGTACTAGAGCCTGCACCTTGAATCTTGGCTCCCATTGCATTACAGAAGTTAGCCAAATCGACTACTTCCGGTTCCCGTGCAGCGTTTTCGATGATTGTTTCGCCATCAGCTAGGGTAGCGGCCATCATCAATGTTTCTGTCGCTCCTACACTGGGAGTATCTAGGTAGATTTTGGCTCCTTTTAATCTTTTATTGCTACCTGGAACATAGGCATTACAAATCCCGTGTTCTATCTGCACTTCAGCTCCCATCGCTTGCAGTCCTCGGACATGCAGATCGACTGGTCTAGCTCCAATCGCACAACCACCTGGTAAAGGCATTTGTGCTACCCCTAACCGTGCCAAAATTGAGCCAATGGCAAAAAAACTTGCCCGCAGTTGGGTAACTAGTTCGTAGGGAGCTTTTGAAGTTGTAATTTCGCTGGCATTAATATCTAGAATGTCGCCCTGTCGTGTTAGGCGAAGACCCAAAGCTGACAAAACCTGAGCCATTCGTTCCACATCCGCTAATAAGGGAACATTGCGAATGCGACAATCTCCCGAACACAGCAAGGCTCCAGCCATAATCACCAATGCTGAATTTTTTGCCCCGCTAATTCTTACATGACCTCGCAGAGGATGCCCACCCCATATTTGCAAGACTGAGGAGTCTGCTTCCGGAGCAAGTTTGGCATCTGGTGAACTGCTAGAAGGATTAATAAGTCTACCTCCAAAAAAATACATATTCTATAGGTTAAAGTTGGTTTTGATTCTACAGTAAAGAATCGATTTGTCTACAATTTTGACGTTACATCTTGCGGCAATAAAATTTTTTTTGGTGGAAATTTAAGACCTAAAACAAGCTGGAGCAAGGATTATAGACATTTAAAAATTCCAATGAGGAACTTTTGAGTATACCCCTTTGGCAACACTAAATACTCAGTGAAAGTACGATTATCTTCTTTCAGTATTGGGAATTGGGTTCAGGGGAAACTCAACCACTATTAATAATTCCCAATTTTCCCTTCATAATATCTATACAATCCTCTTAGCGATCGCACTTGACAAATATCAATAATTAAGCAATAATGGTAAATTGTCGATAATGAATGCCAGCGGAACTGGCGGAATTGGCAGACGCGCTAGATTCAGGTTCTAGTGCCGCAAGGCTTCCGGGTTCAAGTCCCGGGTTCCGCATTCTCAAGTTAGGAGCGATAAGTGAAGAGTTAGGAGTTGAACGAAAACTCAATTAACTCATAACTCCTAACTCCTAACTCCTAACTTTTTGATGTTGACTAGTTTACAAAATCCCCTAATCAAGCAAATCCGCAAGCTGCACTCTACCAAGGAGCGGCACAAGCAGCAGCTGTTTTTACTGGAAGGGACGCATTTATTGGAAGAAGCCTGTGCGGTGAATTACCCGCTAGTCACAGTGTGTTGTACTTCCCAATGGCAAGCCGCTCATGCTTCATTATGGGAACAAGCTTGTAGCCGCAGCGAACGGGCAGAAATTGTCAGTGGGGAAGTATTGAGCGCGATCGCTACTACAGTACAACCAGATGGTGTAGTTGCCACAGCAAAACGCAGCAATTACTTCTCTCAAGTGCCGATTAACGGTATAGTGCTGGCTTTAGAAACTGTACAAGATCCAGGGAACCTCGGTACAATAATTCGTACTGCCGCCGCTGCTGGTGCATCTGGATTGTGGCTAAGCGGTGATAGTGTGGATTTAGATAATCCGAAAGTTTTGCGTGCTTCGGCAGGCCAGTGGTTCCGCCTGACAACGGCAATTAGTGAAGATTTAAAAGCGACAGTGCAACTGTGTCAACGATCGGGAATGCAGGTAGTGGCAACCTTGCCCAGTGCAACTTTAACTTACTGGGAAGTAGACTGGCGAAAACCCAGTTTGATTTTACTGGGGAATGAAGGTGCTGGTTTATCAGCAGATTTAGCAACGATGGCAGACAAGCAAGTGAAAATTCCTCTCAGTCCAGGAGTAGAGTCTTTAAATGTGGCGATCGCCGCTGCTTTAATGTTGTACGAAGCACAGCGGCAAAAGAGTCAGGGGAGCAGAGAGAGAATAACTTCTAACTCCTAACTCAGCACTCCCTTGTACAGACGCGTAGACGCTCCTAAGAGCGGCTTCTCGTAAGAGTATAATCGCGTCTCTCAGTATTTTTATTTCGTTCTGTCTTCTAGATATTGTTCAATATCAGCAACTGCGTCCTCAAAAGCTTCCAAATCAATACCTGACAAATCTTCACCAACTTCGACTTCACTACTACCAGTGTGTAATTTTGGTGTCTGTTCATTTTCAGTTGAACTTTCTTGTAGGATATCCTCCAATTGGTCGAGAGATTCCTGAAACTCCTCATCAGCGGCACGGCGCTGTGGTTGCTGACTTTGCTCCATAATATTGACTCGAAAATCCTGATTTACTTGCGTAATCTTGCTTGCAGTTCCTACAAATGGAAATTTTGCATATATAACATCATATTTGTGACTATATGCTCTATCAACTTTACACATTAAAAGGCTTGACGGCAAAATTGACCAGGAGTCAGAAGTGCTGAGTGAGTTATCTCCCTTGCCTCTCTGCTCCCCTGCCCTTCAACTTCCCTTTCACCCGCCACCACCTGAGTTCTGGATGCACAAAAATTTGTCTAGTATCACACTAGGAATTGGTCGTGGACGCATTGTCTTTCTATCTACCCATACCCATAGCGCCTCCGCTGTTACCAACAAATCATCTTGGTTTTGTTTGCGAATTTCGTAGCATCGGGAGGAACGAGTGCCACGCATTTGCTTCAGCCAAGTGGTAACTTCCAGCGTGTCGCCTGCTATAGACGGACGTAAGTATTCAATTTCTACCCGCCGCATCACAAATACACCACCCAATTCTCGGTAGAAATCGAAATTGACACCCAGATGTTCGGAGTGTTCAATGGCTGCCTGTTCTAAGTAGTTTTGGTAAACTGCGTTATTGACATGTCCAAGGGCATCCATTTCATAGTGCCGAACGCGTAGTAGAGTTTTAAACGATTGCATGGATTATTCGTTAGTGTGATGCTGTTTTAGTGGATAAACTCTCTCTATCTTAATTTTTTCCACTTCAGCATTACTATTTAATGCTCTGCGGGGGCACACCATTGAGCTATCGGTTCAATTCTTGCCTGCTGCATCAATTCCAAAACTTGCGATTGATGGCAACTATAGGTAGATGCCAACAATTGTTCGCCTTGATTTTTCGCCTCGCTAGCAGATACACCAAAGGTCATAATTTCTTCATCTGGGTTGCCTGTAATTCGATCGATTGGAATAATGCAGATATATTGTGGTTCATTGTGTCTTATTTGCTGCACCATTACTACTTACCAACCTAACTAATAATAGCTGTCTATTTCCAATATATCCATAGCAATCCTAAATTCTTAGCGAGAAACAAGATTCCCAAATTTTTGGTAAATTTGAGGATTTGTAGCTTTCAATTCTCACTATCAAATAAGACTGCTATATAGCTTTAGATAATCACGGTTGACAGCGTAAGAGTCTCAATATTGACATAGTTTGTGATTGCAATGATAGAAGTTTTAGACAAAGTTAACTCAACGTTAAGAATTTTGTCAAAAATGGCAGAGATGAAAACTAGAAACACTTATTTATGAGAAAATTAAACGTAAGCATCAAAAAATGTCTTTTTGTAAATTTTTGTTTTTTTTGGCTGGTAAATGTGTTGAAATCAACGCATTTATCGGTGGCATTGATTCATTCCAATACCTAGAAATTAGCAAATCAAGCGCTTGATTTAATATCATCCAGCTTTGATTTATCCTGCCTGTAAAGGTTCACTGAAAATTGGAGATTATAAAATGGCAGTTCGGAATAACTTAGTTACCAATTTATGGCAGAGAGTCCAACAAGATTCAGTAGCTTGGGGGTCGTTAGCCCTTTGGATTAGTGGATTAGTTGTATTGTTAGTCATGCTTGCAATGTTTTCTAACGCTTAATCTCATTTAGCTGCTTTTGGTTCCTGGGCTTGCTACCCAGGAATTAAAATTGAGACAAATCAATCTTTACAATTTATGAACTGTAAAATTCTGGCAACACTGGTCATAGTGCTAGGCACGACTGGCGTAGTTGCCCCTGTTCAAGCTCAAGAAACTAACAGTGAGCCGACAAAATCAAATCAAGTTTTGAATGCTTGTGTTCAAAATCGTGCAGAAACTTTACCAAATCCCTATAGCGATGTGTCACCAGAACATTGGGCTTTCAAAGCAGTGATGACTATGCATTATTGTGGAGCCTTTCGCCAAGCTACGCCACCAGCCTTATTTGAGAAATTGCAACCAACTGAAAATGAGCAGCTACAACAAAGAGAACAGCAGTTTCAAAAATAGAGAATACAATCAGGAAAATCTTGATTTTTAGCTTCTATTTTGAAGGTTAAAGAAATATCCAGCAACAATAAAAAAGAATTGGCAAAAATGTCAACTTTAGTGCGATCGCGCTTTCTTAAATCAGATTGTTTGAGATAAATATTTTCTGCCTTTCTTGATAAGATATTTTAAGCAACCATCAACTCAGAATCATTTTCAGTAGGTGCGCCATCTTGGACTAGAGAACGGGTTTCGCCGTTGCGTTGCAGAATACCACCAATCATGGCAAATGTAGCGTTTACCTTGCGGGTACGCCACTCATCCACTAATACTTGGACTTGGGTAGCAGACATCCGCCGCAACATTGCTTCGTAGAGATAAGCAGCATGACTAGTTTCATCTTGGGCAATACTCAACATTCCTAACTTTAAGTTGCGAGATGTTGGCTCATCATCGGGTAATACATTTGCCATCCGGGTAAAGTCTTTGCTAGCATCTAACTCCAGAATATAAGTACTAGCCATAAACACATCCCAGTTGATAGCCGCAGGTTTTAGCTGTTCTTGGGCGTAACCCTCAAAGTAGGCTGCAAAGAAGGGACTGCGCTGCTGTTGCGATTTACTTGCAGATTTGGTTTGGGGTTGACTCTTAAAATCTATAACTTGTTTATTCAGCTGCTTCAAAGCGTGGGCAAAAATTTGACCGTGCCTAGTTTCATCCGAAGCATGTTTTGCTAGTTTTTGGGCTAGCCATGTATCATCCTCAGCCGCTGCGCGATCGCTAAGTGCAGACAAAAACGGCACAGAACCAGACTCTGCCAATTGAAACCCTGCGAGAACGTTAGGGCGAGTTTTAGAATCGCGGATCTGAGTGGCAAAGTAATAAGCATTGACACCTGAACCCGCTAGATGCATAAGGTAGGTCAAGAAATTCATGTGAATATTGAAAATGGAGTATTGGTTATTCCCATTGTCTGTTTATTCTTATTCTCCATTCCAGCAACCATTTGTTAATATCATCCCTCAGAGGTAATTTGGTGAGGTTGGATGGAGAAATTAATTAAATATATAGTTATTTGGCTGGGTGCAGCCATCATAATTTTAAGTTTGATGGGCTGCGATGTCTTACGACAAGCCGCTTCGCGTCTACGCTTCTTCGGCGTTTCTGGAGATTTAGTTGAACGAGTCAGTGATGGCGATACTTTAGCAGTCAAAGATACTCAAGGTAACAAATTCACTGTGCGCTTTGCTTGTATGGATGCACCAGAAATAGCCCATTCCAATAAAGAAAGAAACAGTAAGCGTGCTAGCGATCGCAATCAATTTAGCTGGGGAGTGAAGGCGCAACAAAGAGTGCAACAATTGGTGCAGCAAGGAGGCGATCGCGTGACGTTGAATATCACAGATAGCGATCGTTATGGGCGCAAAATTGCAGAGATCCGCTTAAAAAATGGCACTTTTATACAACAGGTGTTGTTGCGGGAAGGTTTAGCAAAGGTATATCGCCCTTATTTAAATAAGTGTCCCAGTAGAGATTTAGTAGAACAAGCAGAAGCTGAGGCAAAGCAACAACGGCTGGGAGTTTGGGGTGATGCTAAGTTTACTAACCCCTGGGAGTACCGCAGTTTTAATAAAAGAAACTTATAGTTAAAGTACAGGAAAAAGCGAGCCAGGATTATGGTTCAAACAATACAAGCTAAAGACATCACCCTGCTTGACTTAGAGGATGTTTGAAAAGTCGGTCAGGTTGTAAAAAAGCTCTCTCGGTATACGCTGTGAATAGATAGTAGACAGCACCAAAAGAGCAACATGAGTAAAGCATACCCCAGCAATCTGACCTATGCACAATATGAATTTCTGAGTGACATGCTTCCAGAAGCAAAACCCGGTGGTCGCAAGCGCTCTGTCGATATGTGGGAAGTTCTAAACGCGATCTTCTATGTCCTGCTAGAAGGAGTGAGATGGCGAGGGTTGCCTGGGGATTTTCCGCCGTGGCAGACAGTTTACACGTATTTCC
>LXQD01000315.1 GCA_003326215.1 Nostoc minutum NIES-26
AAATCTTGTTTTTTTGGCTTTTTGTACTTGCTCATGGGACGAGGGCTGCATTGATTGCATTGCTGATTTAAATAGGGTGTACCATGCCTGGGTGGGCAAATAAATCTAGTCTCCTAAACGGGATAGTAGCTTTAACTACTTCACCAATACCATTGCCAACAACACCCAGAACCACGCTCACATTCGGACGAATACTGCACCAGTGTCATTACGGCTTCTACTGTCATGGTACTTCTTCAGTGTATAAGTTACTTAGTCTTAAAACTCTTGTTAACTGTGTTTCTTTCATTTATTGTGGGTGTGTAATCGCGCCCGTTGGGCGCTCACTAATTGCGCCTATACAACTAAACCAAAAACAAGCTTACTCATAGCACATAAATCTAAGATTAAAAGAGGAAGATTAACTAGGCGAGATACCAATTATGCACATGAGAAAATAATTCTGGAAAGAATTCTTGAAAATCATCTTCAAGCGCATCATAGTGGGTTATTAGTTCACTGACAGCCTCGGTTAGTGTGAAAGACCTGTTCAATTTTTTTGATAGCCGCTTTGATATCCTTCCTAAAGTATTTTCTACACCTATCACATTACGATAAGAACCCAACCAGTCTTCAGTTGCCACGTGATTAATTACTTCACTAACGATCGCGGGTATCTGGCCTTGATAAGCTTGAAACGACTCGTAAATCTCTGCTGTAAATTCATCAAGAGTCACATTAGAATAATCAGACCAATTCTTCGCCAGGAAGTGGTCGTAAAAAACATCTACTAGTACTCCAGAAAATCGCCTGTAGTTTAAGTCAATGCGCTCTTTAGAGCGTTGCACAATTATGTGAGCGTCTGTAAATCGATCAATTACTTGATGGCATTGAATTCCTCGCTGGAGATGAGAATTTAATGTCCGGCGAGCTGATCCCTTAACAATGTCGGCTAGGAGATTACCTAACCTACTCTCAATATTAGGTTCAGACAAAAACAAGTGGGCGAGCCAGTTCATTGGTTAAATACAAAATTACCTAGAGCTTTGTCTATAACTTAGTAAAGCGATCGCACGTCTTAAGTACCATTGGAATGAACCCAAATCTATCCACGAGGTAGAAGTAAATACTAGCAGAATTCAGTACTTTGGGGCTGGAGTCTTAAAAATCAGGAAAAACGCCCGTGGTTCCAATTAGAGATGATAATCCCATCACAATCACGCCTTATGTGACTTATGGACTGATTGCTGCTAATGTCCTAGCTTTTATTTATGAAGCAAGTCTTCCCCCGCAAGCATTGAATGGGTTTTTACATCTTACAGCTGTAGTCCCCCGAGAACTCAGCCTCAGCTTTGCTGGTGTTTCTATTAATCAACCAGTACCAGAGTGGGCAACATTGATTACCTCCCAATTTTTGCACGGTGGTTTGTTGCACCTAGCTGGTAACATGTTGTTTCTCTGGATTTTTGGTAACAACGTTGAAGATAAGTTAGGTCATGCCAAATTTTTGCTTTTCTATTTGAGTTGTGGTGTTTTGGCATCTTTAACCCAATGGTACTTTGCCCAAAATTCTAACATTCCTTCCTTGGGGGCGAGTGGTGCGATCGCTGGTGTCATGGGAGCATATATTCTCCGTTTTCCTTTAGCTGAAATTCTCGGTGTAGTACCTTTGGGGATCTTCTTCCCTACTTTCCGCGTCCCCGCATATTTCTTTCTAGGGTTTTGGTTTCTCCAACAGGCTTTTTACGGAGTTGCTAGTCTAGAAACACCTACTAATATCGGTATGGAAAGCGGTGGTATCGCTTACTGGGCACATGCAGGCGGCTTCCTTTTTGGAGCGATTCTTGGGCCGTTGTTGGGTTTATTTAGCGATAAAACTCAAGAAGAATCTTGGTATAAATAATTTTTTGGGGTATCACGAGAGCTTGCCTGATAGCTGTTTGATTTCAAGAGTGAATTGACGTAAAACTCATTAGCTACCAGCCACACAAGCTATATTGCAGTTAGTGGATAATTAGCAAAAAACACCTGTGTTTCCCCTTTACGACGAAAACCCGACGCGAATCACCCCGTATTTCACTTACGGGTTGATTGGAATGAACATTCTAGTTTTTCTTCATGAAGTTAGTCTGTCAAATAGACAGTTAGAGCAGTTTTTCCAGCTTTATGCGGTAGTACCAGAACAGTTAACCACTAACTTAGCCGGCGAGTGGACAACATTATTGACATCGCAATTTTTACATGGCGGTTGGTGGCATTTAATATCGAATATGGTATTTCTCTGGGTCTTTGGCAACAATATTGAAGAACGCTTGGGTCATTTCAAATATTTGATTTTTTATTTAGCGTGTGGTGCTTTAGCGGCCTTGTGCCAGTGGTTTATTGGCATGTATTCGGAAATTCCTTCTTTAGGTGCGAGTGGTGCGATTTCTGGAGTTTTGGGTGCGTATATTATTCGCTTCCCTCACGCCAGAATCACGACCCTAATTTTCTTGGGTTTTTTCGCAACTACAATCAGCGTTCCGGCAATGTTAATGATCGGGATTTTCTTTGTCCAGAATGTTATATCCGGTCTAGCCAGCCTGCAAGCAGCCGCCAATATGAGTGTGGAAGCAGGTGGAGTAGCTTACTGGGCACATATAGGTGGTTTTGTTTTTGGGATGATTCTCGCTCCTTTGTTTGGGTTGTTTAGGCGCGACTATTAGAAAAGGGACAAGGGGGGATAAAGAGAATAACTACTGACTCCAAACTCCAAACTCCCCTTTTGTCACAGTGGCTTTTGAGTGGGTATCCCAGCAGGACGGGGAAACTTAGCTGGTGTATTCGCTATCTTACGTAAGTACAAACAGTGACGGATGCTTGTGCTTAGAGGAGTACTGAATCTTTCGATTGATTCAATAACGCCACCTAGCTGAGTAACAGCATTTTGCAAAGCGGTTGTTTCCTCTTCTGTCCAATTACCACGGTAGATGACAGCTAAACCACCCTGTTTGAGTAATGGTAGGGCATATTCTGCACACACAGAAGCTGCTCCGACAGCGCGGATGAGAGCAAGGTCGTAGGTTTGTCGGTACTGGGATTGCTGTCCTATTTCTTCGGCTCTACCAACAATAGTTTTTGCATTGGTTAAAGCAAGTTCAGTTAATACTTTTTCCAGAAAAGTAATTTTTTTCTTAGTTGAATCTAAAAGCGTAATTTTGCAATTGGGTGCAACTATTCTTACTGGAACACCTGGAAAACCCGCACCTGTGCCAATATCTATCACAGACGCACCCTCTTGAAGAGATGGGATAAATTGCCTCTGTGGCGCAATTCCCCGTAGAGAATCCCAAAGATGTTTTTCCCAAAACTCTTGTGGGTCAGTGATACGAGTTAAATTCAACTGACGATTCCCTTCTAGGATTAACTCATAAAGCTGCTGGAATTGTACCTGCTGTTGGCTATTTGGTTTCCAATTTAGAGTTTGTTGCCATATTTCTGCCATTTCCGGCAGTAGGGGAGTGGTGAAGTTAGTCATAAGTGAGGAGTCAAAAGTCAGTTGTCAGTAGTTAATACTTATTTCTCTTATTCTCCGCGTCATTGCGTCTCCCCTGCTCCCCTCTCATACTGCCGGTTGTGGTTCTTTAACTTTAGCTACTAGTAATGCCGGGTCGACTGATTTTAATTCTCCATGATTGAGTGTCCAGCAACTATCTGCGATCGCCAATAAATCCCCAGCATCGTGTGTCACCACCAACAGCGTCCAATCTTGTTTCAGTTTCGCCAATAAGCTTACTAGTTGCCGACGCATTGACCAATCTAATCCGGCTGTCGGTTCATCCAATAGCAATAAATTGGGCTGGCGAATCAATTGTACTGCCAAGGCTAAACGTCGCTGCTGACCACCACTCAAAGCATAAGGTGCTGCCGAGAGAGATAAATGTTCTAATCCCACTTCAGTTAGTGCCTGTCTGACTCGTTCTGACCCTAACTCAGGATGCCCCAAACGCAATTCTTCTAAAATCGTACCACCGCAAAAGTGCCGTTCTGGAAACTGAAACACCAACCCAGCTAATTGTTGTAGCTGCTCGGCGATGAGTGCTTGTTCTCGCCAGAAGACTCCACCAGAGGTTGGTTCGGCTAATCCAGATAAAATTTCTAGTAAGGTACTTTTGCCAGAACCACTAGGGCCAATAATTAGACCCAGTTGTTGGGGTGCTAGTTCCAGATTAATTGATTTGAGAATTGCTGTTGGGCAGGCTGTCGGATGATAAATCAGATTTCTGAGATAGAGCATTTGTTAAGATTACCAAATAATTGGCGAAGAACTGAATTAACTACTATTAACTACACTGAGAGCAACTGGAAAATTCCGCAAAGATTTACAGCGCATTATCTGCGTTCAAACCTTAATCTAGCACCAAGAATTATCCTTCTTTTTCCATTGTGGCAGACTACCCTTTAACAATGGCTACAACAATTATGGGAACTTGAAAAAATTACTGAAGTCAACCTGTATAGAATATTTGGGCTAGAACCAACACAAGTTAGACTTAACCATTTTTTGCATTTTAAGTAACGCATACAACTATTACAACCGCAATTATTCTGAGGGTAACAATGTCTAAATGGTTTTCTACTCCTCAATCAATGGTGTTTACCAGACTTGCTGGAAAGGTTGGTCAGGCAACTTTTGCAGTTGCGATCGCACTGAATTTATTGGTAAATCCATCTCTGGCTGGCGATCCGTTTCGGACTAGCGAACCTCATCAAATTGGTGACAAGACAGAAGCAGCTTTTAAGGCAATTTTTGAACAAGGGGATTATCCAGCAGCAGAGCGTTATCTCAAAGAAGCATTATCCCGCGAACCAGATGAACCTCTAGCCTATGCTATGAGGGCATCCTTGGCATATATGAAAAAAGATATGCCTGCATTAGACAATTACAGCAAGAAAACCCTAGAAACCGGACAAAAGCTGATTGCTAGTGACGAATTGCGTGGAAATTTATACACTGCTGTCGGTTATTTTTTTGAGGGAGCGGTAATTCTCACTCGTGAAGGTACAGTCAAAGGTGCGCCACAAGCTTTAAGTCGGCTACGGCAAGTCTATCAATATTTAGATAAAGCAGAAGCAATTTCTCCTAAAGATCCAGAATTGAATTTACTCAAGGGTTATATGGATTTGATGCTAGCTGTCAGTCTACCTTTTGCTAATCCTGATGAAGCGATCGCACGCTTAGAGACAAATGCTGCTCCTCAATATTTAGCGAATCGAGGTATTGCTATTGCTTATCGAGATTTAAAACAGTACTCTCAAGCGTTAGATTATACCAACCGTGCTTTACAGGCAACATCTAATAACCCAGAACTTTATTATCTCAAGGCTCAAATCCTCAAAGAACAAGGGCAAAAAGAAAATAGCCAGCAACTAATTCAAGAAGCGATCGCTAATTTTGACAAAGCCTTGAGTAAAAAATCTCAACTCCCATCTGGTTTGGTAAAACAAATACAGAGTGAACGCGGCGGTGCTGTTAATCGCCTTGCTGAGGTGAGAAGGTAGGGGATTGGGGATTGAGGATTGGGGACTGGGTATTGCTTATGCCCCTTGTCCCCTTCATCTACCTCATGCCCTTACTACTCTAAAATTGGTTGTAAGCAACATAAACTTTCATATTTGACTGCAATGCACATTCAGTTCCGTGAGTTTAATCCTTTTGATGTCTGGATTTGGGTGAAGTTCAGTACTGTTCCTTCTGGACGTGAAAAGCAATATGTAGAAGAGGTTTTTAATTCCTGGTTTTATTTGGGTAAGTTGGGTGCATTTAATGCTGAAAATCTCCAGATACAGGATACAGGACTCGATATCAGCTACATGGATTATGATTCCCAAGGGTATGACAAAAGCTTGCTAGCGCTGATGCATAACATGGGTGAGTTTGAATATGAGGGACAGTGGGCGCGTTGTTGGTTTGACTTGGGAACCAGTGATGCGATCGCCCTTGATATTCTAATCAACGCCTTGACTCAGATCGGTGAGGAATATGTCACTATTGAAGATTTGTACATTGGCGGCGAAAATGAAGATTGGCCTGTCGAGGACAGTGACAGTCGGTCTTACTCTATTTACGATAATTAGTTTTAACAATGAACAAACCAGGCGAAATTCGAGTGTTAGTCTTGGGCCTGATTCGGGATGGCGATCGGATTTTTGTTTCTGAAGGGTACGACCCAGTAAAGCAAGATACTTTTTATCGGGCTTTAGGTGGTGGCGTTGACTTTGGCGAAACCAGCCGCGACGCTTTAGCAAGAGAATTTCAAGAAGAGATTCAGGCAGACTTAACGAATATTCGCTATTTGGGTTGTATCGAAAATCTGTTTATATTCAATGGTAGGCAAGGTCACGAAATTATTCAACTTTATCAATGCGACTTTGCCGAACCCAAGTTTTATCAATTGGAAAGCTTAATGTTTTCTGAGTCTGTAAACCATCACCATAAGGCATTGTGGATAAATATTTCTCGCTTTAAATCTGGGGAATTAAGATTAGTACCAGAAGTTTTTTTTGAATATTTGTAAATTTATTATTACAAATCAGTTAAACTACTCATATCTATTCTTTTTGGATTTAATTACTTTAACAACATCATCATGTTGTTGACCTTCTATAATATCTTTTAAATGAATTTTTCCTTCACTGTATTGAAGATGAATTCTCCATCCGGATATTTTATCTATATCGGCGCGGTATATTGCTTGTTTAATACCTGTCACTTTATGAAGTCTTGTTTTAGGGAAAGTTCTGGTTTTGTGGCACTCATTATCTTCTAATTCAGCCACAGCTTTAGTCATTTTCAGAAATATAATTATAGCCTTAGAGTAAGCCAATTTGAGTACATCAACTAGTTACTAAAAGAATGGCAATATCAGCAGATAGAAAGCGATCGCCCCACGATGAATCCGCAATTTACTTCTATGAAATTGTAGTTATAATGGGCCAACTTTGACACTAAAACTTCTTTAAAAATAACTTTATGTTAGCTAAACTAGCATCGCCTGTATTCATACTTTTATTAGGAGTTGCTATTACCCAAAGCATTGGATGCACAAGTTTCAACTCACATCGTCCTAGTGATAATTCAGCAGTTGCCCAAACTTCACCGAAGCCAGCACCCCAAGAGATTGTGCAACCAGGGGAAGTACGGACTTTACCTGGAAAGCTGGATAGTATACCTGTCTTCAACAGCAACAGTCCAGAATGGATTAAAACCGAGGGTATTCTACTTTCTACCTTTCCGCCAAATGGTAAAAAAGTTCCGGCAGCACACCTCAATTTTGCTTTTCAAGGACGCTTTGACTTATTTGCCCACCACTATACCCACACTCCTAAAGATTTACAAACGCTTTACTTAGGTGTAATTCTGCAAAACCCTGGTAAAAAACCTGTGACAGTAGATGTGTTACAAGCGGCGAGTTATTTGATGCAAGATGCACCCTTTGTCACCTTACCTCCTTATATTGAAAATAATGATGGTAAGGCTTACTCAGGTCCAGGCGATCGCGCTGCTGGCGATGTACTTAGAGGTGTCCGCCAAGCTGATTTTCCGGCAAAGCTAGTAATTCCCGCCGGACAAAGCCGCATGTTACTAAATCATCCGATTCCGGTGCGAAATTTAGAAAAGCCAGTAAATGGTCGGTCTAGCTTTATACGGTTGCGTAGTAGCGGCAAAGTTTACACAGCTAGTTTGACAATGTTTGCTAAGAAAAATTCTAATGGTAGCGAGATGCCGTCCGGCACGCTTCGCGATCGCGCTCCCACTCTTGCAGAATGGCAAGCTTTACTGAATACTGGCAACTTCGCCGGGCCGCGAGATAAAACGCCAACACCGCCAAACGCTACTAGTGGGGCATTAATTTATGGACGTGTAGCTGGTGTTTCTCAAGGTTCTCAATGGCAAGCAACGCTGGTGGATAACTCTAAAGCCACAATAACAATTCCTCAGCGTGGTAAAGGAATTTCCTATACTTTAGATACTTTGCGTGGTGGTCAATTGGGTACTGAACAAATCCAAACGGCGAAGATGTTGGTACGCTATCCCGATACAGCATACGAAGCCCACGGTAACTATGGTGTAGAATACGATCTCAGCCTACCTTTAAGCAATCCTACCAACCAAACCCAAACTGTTAGCATCACCCTAGAAACACCTCTGAAGGAAAATAAGTTATCTCAAGGTGGTGTACGTTTTCGTAAACCATCCCTCGATTTTCCATTTTTCCGAGGCACAGTACGGTTACGTTATATTAACGACCAAGGACAACAAAAGACTCGCTACGTGCATTTATGGCACAGAACTGGTCAAGTTTTAGACCCTTTGTTGCAGGTTGTAATGCCACCCTCAACTCAGCGTCAGGTGCAGGTAGATTTTATTTATCCACCAGATTCCACGCCACCTCAAGTCCTGACTGTCAGAACTTTGGAAAAGTGAATAATAAAACGTCAGGAGTAGAGACGCGATTAATCGTGTCTCTACTCCTGACTTCTAACTTTATTTGCCGCTGTAAAAAAAGGCTATTTCTTTGTCTTTGAGGGGTGCAAAACCTGCTTCTTCCAGCAGTTTATCGAGTTCTGGTTGGGGAATGTGCTTTGCACCAATTCGCACAATACGCGATCGCATAGTATTGGAAACACCGCTGCGCTGTCTATTTGCTTCCAATGCCATGACTCTGTTATATAACTCTAGCTTTGCAGATGGAATTGGAGTACCATCAAAATCTATTCCTTGGGCGATCGCTTCATCAATAGCATCAGCACCTTTAGTTGTGGAATCTACTTGGTTCGTTTCAGCAGGCATGGCAATTTTCTCTTATGTGCTACAGGTAAATTTTACCAGTTCCTCTTTCATGCATATTGCTTAGTTAGCCGCCGTCTTGAAGCTTCTCATCGATAGCGCAGTGAAGCGCAAGTCCTCACGCCAAGGGTAAATTTTTCATTGGGGCTGCCTTCTACTGAGTTTAGGCGATCGCCCGTAGCTTTTCCGATGCAGTTTTAAATAGTACCTGTTTTTGCTCCTGTCGCAAGGGAATCTCAATCCAAAATTCAGATCCTTTTCCCAATTCCGACTCACACCGCAGTACTCCGCAGTGTTTCTGCACAACAATCTGATAGCTAATCGATAAACCTAGCCCTGTTCCCTGACCAACAGGTTTAGTAGTAAAGAAAGGGTCAAATAACTTCTGCTTAACCTCTTCAGTCATACCAGGGCCATTGTCAGCGATTCGCACTACTACTCGATTATTGCTAGCAACTTGGGTATTAATCAGAATCTGCGGTTTAGCCAAGAGTCGATAGTCGATAGTCGATAGTTCAGAATTGTTGACTTTTGACTGTTCTAAGATATCAATCGCATTATTAATAATGTTCAGAAACACTTGATTTAACTGCCCTGGATAGCATTCTACCAAAGGCAGCTGGCCATACTCTTTAATAATTTCAATATTGGAACACTCTGGTTTTACTTTCAGTCGATTCTGCAAAATTAATAGCGTACTATCAATGCCCTCGTGAATATCTACCTCTTTCATGTCTGCTTCATCCAGACGAGAGAAACTGCGTAAAGACAAAACAATCTGCTGAATTCGCACAGATCCGATTTTCATGGAACTGAGGATTTTCGGTAGATCGTCCAACAGAAACTCCAAGTCAATGTCCTCCAACTTTTCTTCAATCTTCTCTCCGGGATTGGGGAATTGTTCTTGGTATAAGTGTACTAGCTCTAGCAGTTCTTGGGTATATTTATGGGTGTGAGTGATATTACCGTGGATAAAATTTATAGGATTATTAATTTCATGTGCTATCCCCGCCACCAGTTGACCCAAGCTAGACATTTTCTCGGTTTGAATCAGTTGAGCTTGAGTGCTTTGGAGTTCTTTAAAAGTTTTTTGTAGTTCTGCCTCTGCCTGTTTGCGTTCAGAAATTTCCACCTCCAGACGTTGGTTCATCTGTGTTAATTCAGTGTTCTTCAGCAATGTTTCGCGAGATTGGGCTAGTTTTACTGCCATGTGGTTAAATGCTTTAGCAAGGTCTTCAACTTCATCCCCCGTCCGAATATCGAGACGATAGTCTAAGTTTCCTGCGGCAATTTCTGCGGTTCCCACCTGTAAGTTCTGCAAAGACTTGAGCATTGGCCGCCAAATCACCATAAACTTACCAATAAATAAAATTAAAATTATTTGCACAACTATAAAAGAGATAATTCTCTGCACCTGATAGAGACTTTGCAACTGATCTTCAATCACGAGGCGCTGTTGATTATTACGTTCAATCAGCTTATTGAGGAACAACTCAATATCTCTACTAAACGAATTTATGGCTCTGAAAGACTGTTGAGAATCTTCTAGATAGGTTTTACTAGAATTCAAGTTGGTTAGTTGAGTTGCCATCTGGCTCAGAAACTCGTGACGGCGACGAATCACCGAAATTTCTGGAGCTTCTGGGAGCAAATGTTCTAACTGATTAAGCGAGTCTAGAAACTGTTTTGTAGAGTTGACCCTACCTGGATCCTCACTCTTAAGTAGGACAGCATCTTTAAGTTCAATAATTTCAGACTTCAAAGCATTTTCTGCTGCTAGAGCAACTTTGACAGTTTCAGTGCTTTGATTGACTTTCTCACGAATAATCTGTCTAATCTGCTGGACAACTACAGTATTGCCAATGAGAACAGCTACTATGAGTCCGACAGATACAGTCGCACCTGTGAAAAACTTTGTAGATATTTTCATTGTGCCGTAATAGAACTTAATTTGATATTTTTGCGGAGTCGCTGAATAGGAGCGTAATCTGAAGGGATAACCAGGGTGTATCCTGTTGACTCGATTCCCATAATATCCTCAATGCCATCTGGGCTACTAATAAAAGCCTGCTTCAACTCTAGGATGACTTCAGGAGGTAGTTTCTGAGATACTACTATCGGGGAATTAGGTATGGGAGCAGATTCCCACAAAACTCTGGAGTTTTCAGGTGTTAACTTGCCGCTTTTTTGCCGCTTCAGGTAAGAGGAAACATTAGTCGCCGCAGCATCAACGCTCCCATCTTCTAGTGCTGCCAAACTCTTGCTATGGCTGCCAGCATAGAGGACTTGAGCAAAATCCCGCTGGGAATCAATACCAATTTGATTGAAAGTCGCCACTGGCATTAAATACCCGGAGGTTGATGATTTGTCCACAAAAGCTATGCGTCTGCCTTTAAGGTCTTTCAAGGTTTTGATGGGACTGTCTTGTTTGACGATAATGCAGGCCCGATACCAAGGTTGTCGCGTATCTATATCGATCGCAGCAACTAATGGTTCAACTTTAGCACCCCGGTCTACCGCCTCAAGATAGGCCAAAGGCGACAAATAAGCCATATCGAGCTTACCTTGTACTAACCAGTCAATGATTTCTTTGTAATCCTTGGCAATCTGGAAATCAAAAGAAGTTACGCTCATCGATTGTACTCTCTGTGTTCCCAAAGTTCGCCCGGAGGGAAACCCTCCTTGTCTCTCTTGTCTTCCTTGTCCCCCCAAGATATTTGGTGGCGATTCGTTATCAATGCGTTGCCCAAAAGACCTCTCTAAGTATTCTTTTAGAGGTTTAATCATCTGTTCTTGCTCTGTTAGAGTTTGCGTAGGTAGCACGCCAATTTTTAAAGTAGATAAACGATATTTGCTACTAGTGGAAGTACTATCTGCAAGAGTCTGAGAATGACCAGCTACCTTTCCAGTGCAGCCTGCGCCCACCAATACCATAACCACTGCTAAATACAAAACTCTGTTTTTACTGAATGAGCAATGTTTAGGAATCAACCTCTGTGTGTCTATGCATTTATCCATAAAATTATGCAAATTATAGATAGCCTAAAAATACCGGGTCTATAGACTCGGTTAAATATATATTTCCCAAAAAAATGTGAAGGTAACAGTTGCAAGTGTAAATGCAACTTTTTAGGTAACTTCAAGGATTGAATAAGAATTCAGTAGTCAGAATCAAGAGCGTGGAGGATTTAGATTTAGTCCCACGAATTCTGTATTTTATTTAATTTCATTTTACTGGAATCTTAATAAAAAATTCTGTACCTTTTCCTATTTCTGATAGACATTTCAAAGTGCCACTGTGTTTTTCTACGATAATTTGATAGCTAATTGAGAGTCCTAAACCTGTTCCTTTACCCACGGGCTTAGTTGTGAAAAATGGGTCGAATAAACGCGTTATAACTTCTTCTGTCATCCCATAACCGTTATCAGCAATCCGAATTAAGACAAAATTGTTATCTAATTCAGTACTAATCCGAATTTGGGGTTTATCAATTGTCAATTGTTTGTTATCTGTTTTTTTATTGAGCGTTGACTCTTCTAAAGCATCAATTGCATTAGTCAGAATATTCATAAATACCTGATTAAGCTGCCCAGGATAACAATCGACTAAAGGTAAGTTTCCGTATTCTTTAATGAAAGATATACCAATTCCATGCCCGTTATCTTTCCATCGATGATGCAAAATCAGCAAAGTATTCTCAATTCCTTCGTGAATGTTAACTAACTTTTTCTCTGCTTCATCAAGGCGAGAAAAGTTTCGCAGACTAAGAACAATTTCACGAATCCGATTAGTACCCATCTTCATTGATGACAGAATTTTTGATAAGTCATCAATAATAAAATCTAAGTCAATTCCTTCAGAAAACTCTTGAATTTTTATTGTTGGATTAGGGTAGTCTTCTTGATAGAGTTGTACAAGGTTTAGCAATTCTTGAAAATATTCGTTAGCATAAGTTAAGTTGCCATGAATAAAGTTAACTGGATTGTTGATTTCATGGGCAACTCCAGCTACTAATTGTCCTAAACTAGACATTTTTTCGTGCTGAATCAGTTGAGATTGAGTTTGCTGTAACTTATACAACGCTTCAGTAAGTTTTTCTGCGTGGGTTTGAGCGGCTAGCGTTGCAGCACGACTTTGAGTATAAAGTTGGGCATGATCGATCGCGATCGCCAGTTGATCGCTAACAGCTTGCAGCAGTCCGATGTCACTGTTACTCCAAATTCGTTCGCCACTGCAATGACTGCAAACAATTGCCCCAAATTCCTCAGAATGGCTTTTAACTGGAAGTAACAGCCAAGAAGTAATGTCAAACTCACTTAGGAGTGCTTGCATATTTTGATCGATCTGGGACTCCCTGTTAATATCATCAATGCAAACTAGCTCTTGACTAACAAGGGTTTCTCTCAAAAAATCATTGTTTTGCAGCGGAATATTACCTAACATAGTGGGTAAATTATGTTTCCGTGCTTCATGAGTGATAGCAAGGCTGGGTTGAGAAGAATGGGGCAAGTACTGAAGGAAATAGCAGCGATCGACTTGCAATAAACTGCGGATTTCATTGACGGCTGTTTCCAAGATAGTATCAAGGTCAAGGGAACTGCGAATTTGGCTTGCTAAACCCAGTAATAAAGCTTCTCGACGGCTGAGGAGTTCTTCTCTGGCCCAGATGCGATCGATGGCAACGGCAATGTTGTTGGTAATCCAGTTTAATAAGTTATGAGTCGGTTCGGTAAATAATTGTTTGCTAAATAAAGCTACAATGCCAATTAATTGTTGCTCTACAATCAATGGATAGGCAGAAAACAAAAAATTTGAGAATGTGGCATTGAGTAATTCTTGTGGATTATTAATTCTGACTTCTTCGTTTAAAATAGCTTGATGATTGTTAGTCATCACACCAATAAAGTTGTTGGCTAAAACCATGTGATGAGGGAAATCTTGAGTGTTACTTAAAGCACTACAGGTAACATCTGTGCAATGAACGCCAGCTTGCAATTGTAGCTGATTTGTTTGTCGCTCGAAAGTCCAGATACAAACAAAAGCAACCTCCAAGTACTGCGATATCGTATTTGTACAATGTTGGAGAATTTCTGGCAGCGTACCACTTTGAGATAAAGCTAAACTGACTTCTGCACTCAAGATTGATAGGCGCGATCGCTCTAATAAAGCTAACTCTGAAAGCTTACGCTGAGTAATATCTGTACGAATTGCTACATATTGTTCGGGTTTTCCATTGGAACCCAACAGTGGGGTAATGAGAGTGTCCACCCAATAAAAAGAACCGTCTTTAGCTTTATTTTTTATTTCTCCTTTCCAGATTTTTCCTTGAGCAATAGTTTGCCACAATTTTCTAAAAAATTCTTGGGAATGATAACCAGAATTAATAATACGATGATCTTGCCCTAAAAGTTCTTCTCTTGAATATTGAGAAACTTCACAAAAGAGGTCATTAGCATAGGTTATCCTCCCTTTTGTATCAGTTATAGCTACTAGTGAATGAGCATTTAAAGCAAATTTAAAAGCTTCTAAGTCACGGATAGAATTTTGTAACGTTATCTCATTTTCTTTCTTTAAAGTGATATCACGAGCTACTGCATAAAATAACTTCTCTTCAAGAAACGGAGTCGCATTCCATGATAACCATTTGTAGGAGCCATCCCGACAAAGATAGCGGTTTTCAAAACAAATCGCATCTATAGAATTTGTCACGTTTTGGGCTGCTAAAAGAGTAGTTTCGCGGTCTTGGGGATGAACAAATTCGATAAATAGTTTGCCAATCAATTCTTGAGTTGACCAACCTAGTATTTTTGTCCATGCAGGGTTCAAATCTAGAAAATAACCATCAAAATTAGCTATAAAAAGCAAATCTAGGGAAAGGGAGAAAAATCGAGAGTATTTTTCTTCCACTTGCTTGTACTCATCAATAGCTTGTTTCATAAATTTTTGGTTTACCAAACCTTTTTGATAGGTGTTAGCGGTATACGTTAAAAGGTCTTCGCCGCTCGAACAAGCATCCCCATAAAATTATCTCAAGCTCAATACCCAGCCAATCTACTTTCACGGTCTGTTCGGGATACGAATAAATACGTAATTACCTGAATATATAGAGATGAGAAATATTGTTGGTTTACTCAATTCTCTACATAATCTACATAAATATAGATTTCCCTAAAAAACTGTAAAGTAAACGTTTATCTTGAAAATTTAAGATAAGAAGTGTTACATAAAATGAATTATTAGAGAGTTTTACTAATTCACTGTCTTGTTCAGTGAAAGTGCTTACTTAAAAAATTTAGTGATTATTAAAATATATGTATACTTAAAGTTGAGACTATATGTTTTAGCTGTAATTTAGATAAAAATTCATCATTTAATAAATATCACTAAATGAAATTTGAAAATTTATATATAGCAGTCTTATTGCAGTTATGAAAAAAATGATTGGTAGCTGTTGACTGTAACTATTAACAGTTAACAACCCGAATACAAGATTAGATTTCACAGTTCATTTAGAACTACAGTTTATTTAAGCAATACTCCCCCGCTTCCGGGCTTCCTTATAGGAAGTTCCCACATTTCTCAAACCTGCTTTAATCATTTGTCTTTCCAAGAGAGCAAAGAAACGCGCTTTATCTCCACCTCTCACTACTGCTTGATTATGCGCTTCCGCGATCGCTACAGGATAGCCATATCCTTTTTGTACCTGTGCTAGCATTAGTCCCATTGCGCTATCGAACATCGCTGCATTCTCAGCTACCCATGCAGGAACTTCTATGCGGGCAATTTCGGTACCAACGTGGACATAGCAAAAGTAGATGGTTTGATCGCCGTAGAGTTCCAAAATTCGGGCATTACTGCGCCATAGAGGGCCGCGTTGTCCTGGTTTGAGTTGGGTTGCCCAAAGGGCAGTATCTCGCAAAGGTTCAAAAACTTTACAAGGAACTTTTTCTAGCTGATTCGGGCAAAAACTCAGACAGTCTGGTACTGGATGGGTACAAGCTAATAGACGTAAAAAGTTCATGCCTTCAACGTTGCGGGAAGCGCTAAGATAGCCCATCAAAGGAATTTGAGCATCACGCATCTGCTGCCAAGCTTCCAGAACAGGGGGTAAGATGCGATCGCGTGCATCAATAGGTAACTGTTCTAAAAACCAGTAAATTAAAGAACCATCCACCATTGCCAGGGTGGGGATATCTTTCTCGGAGGGGGATAAGGAAGAACATGCAAGTTCTGCTAACACCGTTGCTTCACTGGCGGTACGCCGGAAACTCATCCATTCTTCAGTTCTAATTCCCCACTGCCGAGACATGTATAAATCTTCTGGGCGATAAAATACTTCTGGCAAACTATCGAGTAATGGGTGGCGATTTTGTCCGTAGTGTAAGACGACTCTGCCAATGTTCAGGAGATAACAGTAAGCAATTTCGTGGTGATTGGGGGCAATTTGCGAACCGTCGGTAGCGATGACGGTATGTATTTTAGGGGGAACTGGAATCTCAATGCAGGTTTCTAGTGGCTCAATGGGGGTAGCATTGGCAAAGAGAATGCGATCGCGCCATTTTTCCTGGCGATCGATTAAATCTTGTTGAGATTTGTAAGCATTTTTCAAATGCTGTTGCGCTAATTCTAAACGCTGGCGACTGGCAGCAGCTTCTAAGGTAAGATGCTGACTTAAACCTTGCATTTGTCGCGCTAGTTTTGTCAGGTCAAGCATATATATGAGTGCTGAGTTAAGAGTGAGGAGTTACTTTATTTAACTCCTCATGCCTTAGTCTATTAAAGCCATGCAGAAAAGTTTTTGGCAAACTGAGAAAGTGTTAATAGCTGAATTCGCGGATCGTTTTGGGCAGCTTTCCTTTCTGCTTGGGTATTATAGCCCCAATCTGCCAGGAATAGTTTGACATTTTCAAGATCTGTTTGCTGTTGGACTAACTGCAATGTTTTGAGTCTATCTTCTACAAACCATAAACTTACAGGGTTTTCTGCTGCCTGGATTAATTCTCGCAGAATTTCGTATTTGGGGCGCTTGACTTCTTTACCAAAGATTGCAGCTGGTGGTAAATTAACTCCTTCTTGTTGTAATAACTGTTCCACAAACCGCCCCTCTTTAGTCGTGATAATGTATAACTTGATTTCACTATCAATAGTCGCCTTAATTTTTTCCACCACTCCTGGATAAAATCTATGCAGACTTAGCCAACCATCTAAATCTGTGGTAATCCATTTGTCCCTCAGGTTATCTAGTTTTGCAGCAATTTCTCTTGCCTGTAATTTATTGTCTAACAAAATTTGTGGGGCAATAGTTACCCATTCCTGAAGAATCTTTTCGTCAGGAATTCCATCTACTAACGCTTCGATCAAAACGGGCATTTCCCAACCTGTTTCAATTACAGGTCGCAAGCGATAGAATCTCAAAGCTAAATCATCTGGTGGGGTGTCGTTAGCAGGCGACCAAATTTGACAGTAGGCGCGCCATGCTACCTCAAAATATTCAATTAGTCCGTCGCAAATCACTCCATCAAAGTCTAGGGCTAAAATTCTGGGACTACTTGCTATCATTGTTTTGAGGATGAAAACTGCTTTTGTCAGCTTACTCGATACTAGAATTAATTTTTGTATAAAAATATATTAACATGTCATTTTTAAGAACAAATATTATGAGCTATATTTTGAAAAATCTCATTTAGAGTAATATGCGATCGCAACACGAACCACAGGTTTTTTCTGCTGTAATTAAACATTCACAGATGGAAGGAGAGTTTCTGCATGAAATGTCGAATACTTATCTGATAAATAAAACTTCTTTGAAGGATATCACTTGGGAAAATCTTTGTATTCCAGAAATGTTAATTTATGGAATGAGGATTATAGGTTTTCCTAGTTTGCAAAAAGAGACTTACGAGAATTGGATCTCGATCAACAATCAAACTTATTTATTAACTCCATTTATTACAAATCCTCAAGTCACTCTGATTTCTGAGGAAGAGTTTGACAAACTTGGAGACAAGTCTGGTTATAGATGGTCTATTTTTTATACTTTGAGTCGCCCAGGCTTTTCTCAGGATCTTTCTCAGGCATTAATTCAAATAACTGCCCATTGCCCAGCAGGGCCACCCCAATATGGGAGTTTGCTATATTTGGAAAGCACTGGCGAACAATGGGAAGTCAAGTCATCTTATGGGTTGTACAATCAATAGCAAAAATCTATTTCTGATTTACACTTGGAATCAAAACTCCATGTTTGGGACTAAATAGTAATGCCAGCAAAAATAATCCCGATACAACTAACACGATCGCAGGGCCAGAGGGCAAATTATAAAAGTAGCTGAGGTACATACCACTGATACTAGAAAAAACACCAATTACTGCACCTAAAATCATGACTTGGTGCAAGCGTTTAACTAATAGATAAGCAGTTGCTCCTGGTGTAATTAAAAGTGATAATACAAGGATGACACCTACAGCTTTCATGCTGGCAACAATCGTTAAAGCAATCAGTAACATTAATCCAAAGTTAAGGCGATTAACCGGCAAACCCGCAGCTTGAGCGCCCAAAGGGTCAAAGGTGTAAAATAAAAGCTCTTTGTATATTAAAACAACGACTATTAAAACAACAGCAGCAATGATGGCGGTGTCGCGCACTTCGTCAACGGTAACGCCGAGAATATTGCCGAAAAGAAAGTGATTCAGGTCTATTTTGTTATCCTTTTGAATAACAGTAATGAGAGTAATACCAAGGGCAAAGAATGCTGAGAAAACTATGCCCATTGCTGCATCTTCTTTAATTGGCGATCGCGTTCTAATCCAAGCGATCGCCATTGTACTGAAAACTCCTGCTATAAATGCCCCAACAAAGATATTCGCCCCCAGCATAAAGGCGATCGCTAATCCTGGTAAAACCGAGTGACTAATAGCATCACCTAGCAATGCTAGTCGCTGCACCATCAAATAGCTGCCCACAACTGCACACAACAAACCGACTAAAATCGCAATCACAAGCGATCGCTGCATGAAACCGTACTGCAACGGTTCAATTAATGCTTGGAACATAAGGATTTATTTATACGAACCGCGAAGGAAGAGAGCAGGGGAGGCAGGGGAAGCAGGGGAAGCAGGGGGAGATAAAACTCCTAACTCCTACTCTTACGCCGCATCAGAATAGTACATTACTTTACCACTATAAGCAGAATACAAGTTCTGTTCTGTGAGTACTTGTTGCCGCGAACCTGTAGCAATTAATTCGCGATTTAGTAATATTAAATCATCAAAGTGGGTAATTGATTCGCCTAAATCGTGGTTAACAACTAGCACGATTTTGTTGTCGGCGGCGAGTTCATGGAAAACTTCAAAAATCACTGATTGGGTTTTCTGATCGATGCCCACTAATGGTTCATCAAAGCAGAAAATTTCTGCTTGCTGCGCTAAAGCACGGGCTAAAAATACCCGTTGTTGCTGTCCTCCTGAAAGTTGTCCGATGGGGCGATCGCGATATTCTATCATTCCCACCCTTTCTAAGGCGTTTTTTGCTACCTGGCGGCTAACTCCTGAGAAGCTACGTAACCAACCTGTTTTCTTTACCCGTCCCATCATCACTACATCCCAGACTGTGGCGGGGTATGTCCAGTCAATTTGGCTGCGCTGTGGTACGTAGGCAACTTTCTCTAGTTGCTGCATTAAGGGTTTTCCTTGGTATAGCACATTACCACTACTAAGGGGAACCAAGCCTAGCATCGCTTTCATCAGCGTACTTTTACCAGCACCATTGGGGCCAAAAATACCCGTCAGTCGTCCTAGGTTGACGATACAGTTAACGTCCCTTAAGGCTTCTTGTGTACGATAGTGTACCCCTACACGGGCAATATTAATGCTTGCAGTTGTTGCTACTGGGTTGTCTCTGTGAGGATAAACCCGATCCAAGCTGGAATTCGCTTCTAAGGAAAAGTTAACGGCTCTCATGGTGCTATTTGTGGGAGGACAAGGTAAATAATGAAAAGAATATGAGAATAATGTACCCTAAAAAATGAGAAAAATATGAAAATAACTGTAACAAGTCTATGAGAGGAATTACTCAGTCAAAAGCTAGATATAGCTGGCAGGCGTTGGTTGTAGTTTTATTAGGACTTTGGATAGGTGGATGTACCAAAGTAGACTCTAACAGTACCTCTCGGGCGAGGGATGGCAAGCCGCGAGTAGTTGCAACTAGCACCATCCTTGCTAATTTGACTGAAGAGGTAGGGGGAGACGAAATTCAGGTAACTGGAATTCTCAAACCTGGAACCGATCCCCATGTTTACGAACCTGTACCAGCAGACAGTCGGGTTTTGGAAGAAGCCAACTTGATTTTGTATAACGGCTACAATTTGGAACCGGGAATAATTAAGTTAATGAAAGCCTCTGGTGGAAAGGCGCGGCAGTTAGCAGTAGGGGAAGTAGTTAAACCTTTGCAACTTGATAAAGGCAAAG
Source organism: Nostoc minutum NIES-26 (assembly GCA_003326215.1). GTDB lineage: Bacteria > Cyanobacteriota > Cyanobacteriia > Cyanobacteriales > Nostocaceae > Dendronalium > Dendronalium minutum. The sequence continues at coordinate 20,274 of LXQD01000315.1, forward strand.
GCGAAGTGGTGCCAGATCCGCACGTTTGGGGTAGTGCAGAAAATGCGATCGCTATGGTGAATGCGATACGAGATGCTTTGATTGAGTTATCACCTGAAGATAAAGAGGAATTTACCCAAAAAGCATTGCAACTTACTAAAGAATTAAAACAGTTACATAGCTGGACTATTCAACAAATTCAAACTATTCCCGCAGATAAACGCAAACTTGTGACAACGCACGATGCCTTTCAATATTATGGACGAGCTTACGGGATAGCGATCGCAGGTACTTTAATTGGCATCAGTACCGAAGAACAACCCAGCGCGCAAACAGTACAGCGATTGGTAGAGTCAATTAAAAAAATAGGAGTTCCGGCAATTTTTGCTGAAACTACAATTAACCCAGCTTTAATTAAAACTGTTGCCCAAGAAGCAGGGGTGACATTAGCACCACGTCAACTATACTCTGATTCAATTGGTGCAAAGGGGAGTGATGGAGATTCTTATATCAAAATGATAGAGGCAAACACCCGCACCATTGTAGAAGCATTAGGGGGTAAATATACACCGTTTCAACCAAATAAATAAATCCCGTCTCAGCCTTAGTGAATGATAGATTTATTGTTTATTAGACCATATTAGTTATTTCTCAGGAAAGAGGTTGTATGGAAATTTTCTAAATTAATATATAACTTTAGGCATGGAAATTGTATTTTAATCGCAAACTACCTCCAGAGAAAGAACGCTTTGCAGCTTGAATTTTCTAGATTGGAGGTTAGTAAATGCATAGATTTTAATTTCTGGAATAGCCATGACTAAAGAAGTAGAAAAACAAAATAATCAACCAGACACTCATCAACCAGTCAGTAAAGATTGGGATTCCCAAGATGAGCCAAATGTTAAAGAGAGAAACTTAACAGCAAATCCAGGCGATCGCATTCACGAGAAATCAGAATCTGTCGAAGAAAAAGCTAAACAAGTTGCTGTAGATTCACCAGACATTACAGGCGACCATATTACAGTGCCAACTTACTTCGTCGTGGATGAACCCGATGGTGAAAAGAAAGCATTACACCATGTCAAAGATGCTGAAGAGATTTCTGATGTAATTCGGGAAGCACGAGTTGACGAGAATGGTAACCGGATTTGGTGGTAGTTTCTGCGCTCGTGCAAGCAGGCAGAAAGACAGAAAGCTGAGAATATCAGCCTTTGCATAATTTATAACCGCATAGGTACTTTTGCTATGCTTGCGCTAGTTAAGTAGAGACGTAATGGATTGCGTCTCTACATTGATACCCTCAACTCCATTTGCTGAAAAATAAATATCCTGGCAATAAATTTAGTCAAATAATTTGAGGGTACATAATGATAGTAAATATCACCGCCGCCAAAGACTTAGGTGATTGGAATATACAAGAAATTAAAAATAAAATTTTAGAGATATTTACAGGACGAAATGTAGAATTCCTAAGAGATAAAGTACATTTTTATCAAACCGAATTAGCACTATATTTTAAAGAATTAACTCGACGCAACCCCTTTCCAAATGTTCGCGAACAACTGCCAATTGTCGTTGGAGTTTGGATACCAATATGGTCTACTATACCTTTTCAGGAGATTGTGCCAGGGAGGTTACAAGAGCAGTCTTACCAAATCTTTCATGATGATGGTTACTATGCCAATATTGCCCGCTATGCACCAGGACATCAGTCTGCTGTATGGCGAAGGTTTGCATTGAAACTACCAGCTTTCGACCTAATGGTGATGCAAAAATATTCTATTCGAGATGAGAATTGGTACATTCAGAATGTAGGCATATTTCAAGCATTGGTAAACAGAGAAAAAGCACTGACAATTGATGAGGCTGACGAGTGGTTTACAGCCATAGTCAAATCTAAATTTCAGCAACATGAGGAAAAAATAGACCTCAAGAGAGAACTCCAATTAAACAAGATGGACAGAAATACTGTCAAAAAATTTGAAAAAGCCTATTTAAACACCCCTGTTCTAGAGCATCTATATATAGATAATGACTTTCGATTAGTCAAGAGTCAACGCGAAGTTAAACAGCGACCGAGTTATACAATTGCTGTTCGCAAACGTTGAACTCACAAAATTTATTAACATTATGCACTCAACACAAGAAAAAGTTACTAGTACTGGTACTTACAATTACTTACTGTTTTTACCCAAAGTTTTACGACAAGACACTTCGTATCAACACATCGAAGCAAAACAGCAACTTCTTTTACCAGCGATCGTATTTTTACACGGTGCTGGTGAGCGTGGCTCGAACTTAGAGGACGTGAAACGGCAGGGTCTCGCCAAGATTGCAGAGGAACAGCCAAATTTTCCTTTTATTGTCATCTCTCCTCAATGTCCACCAAGTCAGTCTTGGTCAGTAGAACGGTTGAGTCCGCTTTTAGATGAGGCGATCGCTTCTTATCCTATCGATCGCGATCGCATTTACCTGACAGGCTTAAGTATGGGTGGATACGGAACATGGCGTTGGGCAGCAGCTGAACCAGAACGCTTTGCAGCGATCGCGCCTATCTGCGGTGGTGACAATCCAATGAAAGCACGTAACTTGCAAAATCTTCCTGTGTGGGCATTCCACGGAGCGCAAGATCGGGTTGTCCCCTTAAGAGAATCTGAAATTATGGTTTCCGCACTAAAAGATTGTGGCGGTAACGTGAAGTTTACAGTTTACCCAGAAGCTGGTCACGATTCATGGACGCAGACATACAATAATCCAGAGTTGTATGAATGGTTTTTACAGCATCGGCGGCAGTAGACTGTGGGTTAAAATATTTTTTCTTTATTGGAATCGCACTAATTTACATCAGAATCTTTAGCTGTATTAGTGTTTATTTCATTCTGCATTTTTGCAACTTCATTGCTTATGTGGTAATGCAACATTTACCAATTTTGGAATTGTTGACCGTTTAGGCAATTCTAATGGTACAGATACTCGACTTGTAGTAGGTGGTAATTTAACCTATAATAACGGTCAGATTTTTGGTCTTGACTCTTTTCAAATTCACCAAGCATGACTAATAAAATCTAGTAGTCAAAGCTGCTGTAAGTAGTTTTCCAACTATTACTCCAAAAACTTTCAACTACTCTTCTGTCTATCCAGTTTCTCTTGGATAGCCTGACGACAAAATTCAGGGGGGTCATCTTGTGCTTTCACCGCTTCCTTCATCGACTCTGATACCCGAAAACTGAGATTTGCTGTTAACGGTTCATCTCTGTCTGTCTCATATGGATTTAAGTTGTCTGGATTACCTTTAGGATTCGGCATTTGTTGAGAAAGGTAAATATAGCTTGATTAGCGTGCGCGCATGAAAATAAAGTTTAAAAACGGTAGGCAATGTGTCTGCAAAACTTGTTACCCACCGATACCACTTTTAGAAAATGGATAACTCTATTTTATGTTTACGAGGTCAGAACTGGAAATCAAAACTATCCAGGAACTCAGTTAACTGTGTCAAAGGTACGGTGTACGTCCAACTGGGAACCGTGGTTACAAGACTAGCTACATCACCACCCTGATGGCATTCCCGATATTAGCCCTTCAGCAGTTTCAAGATGCTAGAGGATTGAGAAAACCATCATTTGCAAGCTTCCAGAATATCAGTACAGCACTTGATGAGATGGACTCTCCAACCGATGAACAAATAGCACTTATCAGGATATCTCTGGAAGGTAGAAGGATGGGCTACCCAGATAGATATGACCAAGAAAAGTTATTGAACCTCTACAAGGCTAAGTTGCATCTAGAAGAGGTACTGAGTTTACTAAACGCTTAATCGCCCATCACATCTTGACAGCATCCCCTCAATTAGAGGATTTTTTTATGGAAAAGTTAATGGGTAGGCAAGGATATTGCTATCACTTTCCCCTGACAAACCAGACATGCAAGTTAGCCAAGCATCCGACTTTGGCGAATCATTCAAAGGCTAAATAATTAGCGAATTCCTTCATGCAACACCAATATCAGATTCTGACGTTGCATATACTCTCCTTTTCGGTAAAATAACTTGGCAACTCAGCAAGGAACAGATTCAGGCTCATGGCTCAAGCTAATATTGGGATTATTGGTGGCAGTGGTCTATACAAAATGGATGCCCTCAAAGATATAGAAGAGGTGCAAGTCCAGACACCTTTTGGTATGCCTTCTGATGCTTTGATTTTGGGAACTTTGGATGGGACACGAGTAGCTTTTTTAGCACGTCATGGTCGCAATCATACTTTATTGCCTTCTGAGTTACCATTTCGTGCCAACATTTATGCGATGAAGCAACTAGGTGTGGAGTATTTAATCTCAGCTAGTGCTGTGGGTTCCTTGAAGGAAGAAGCTAAACCACTAGATATGGTGGTGCCAGATCAATTTATTGACAGGACGAAAAATCGAGTTTCGACCTTTTTCGGTGAAGGAATTGTAGCTCACATCGCTTTTGGCGAACCGATTTGTAAAAATTTGTCTGGAGTGCTTGCAGATGCGATCGCTTCTCTCAATTTACCAGAAGTTACTCTGCATCGCGGTGGCACATATGTGTGCATGGAAGGCCCAGCATTTTCCACTAAGGCGGAATCAAATCTTTACCGCAGTTGGGGTGCAACGATTATTGGCATGACGAATTTACCAGAGGCAAAGCTGGCTAGGGAAGCAGAAATTGCCTATGCAACTTTAGCACTGGTGACTGATTACGATTGCTGGCATCCCGACCACGATAGTGTCACGGTAGAGATGGTGATTGGTAATTTGCAGCGAAATGCAGTTAATGCTCAAAAGGTAATTCAAGAAACTGTGCGGCGGTTGAGTGAAAATCCACCGCACAGTGATGCTCATTCGGCGTTGAATTATGCAATTTTGACGCAGTTGGATAAAGCACCAGCCGCCACGAAGGAGAAGCTGGGGTTGTTGTTGCAGAAGTATTTGTAGACTTGCTCATAACTAGGTGATGAGCGAGTACATTACACCTAACGGTAGAATACCGACAAGACACGCAAAAGAAAGCCTTCTGCGTCATGGTTTTCAAGAGCTATTTGACCTTGTTGACGACATTATTGAAAATTATTCACGCAGGACTACTCAAAGTGATGGTGCTACAGTTTACATCCAGCGCACAAGAGGAAAAACAACAGAGCATAACATTGTGATTGAGGGGGAAGAAGGAATAGTTACTGGACTGTTGAAGTAGACACGCTAGTGGCTTGTCGCAAACATTGCCTCACGATGGAGAATTTAGCATTAGGTTTATGGTCAATGTTGGTCAAACCAATGTTGAAGTTAGTCGAACCTATGTTGGTGGTGAATCAGTGGTGACACTAGAAAATATTCAAAGTTTTATTTCATCACTTCAGGGGGTATTGAGAGAATTAGGTTGTAGTCAGGCTGTATTTTAAAAGGTAAATCAAAGCGGATTCCTATAAATTCTGTTTTTACATCACTTGAAAACTAAAGCTGAGACTTGCCCAATTATTCACATCTAATACATAAGATTCAGCTACTGTGCCGTTCATTTCAACTTTGACTGCACTGACGTTATCCAAGTCTTGCAGCAAAGCTTGGGCAATTTCTAAGGGGTTTACTAAAGGCCCAATGGGCTGTTGTTCTCCTGTAGGATATTTAGCAGTTTCTAAGGCTTTGAGAGTTTCGCTAAAAGGGGAGGTGCTGAAGATGAGTTGGTGTTCGCAGTCATAAGCTGGGCCTGAAATCATCCATTCAGATCCAGTAATACTTTGTGGTAAGGTGAGGGTTTCGCCGGGGGCGATAACTACTTGTTTGAGTAAAGGTTTAGTTTCTGAATTGTTTGGCTCTTGGGGAGTCTGCCAAGGGTAAAAGGCGATCGCTGTCCTGTTGTTCTTCAATCCCACCAAGATTAAATATACTGGGCGATCGCCATTATTCTGCACTCGATACTGCATCCGACTACCGATAGGCAGAATCGGAGTGCTGAGTGATTTTTGAGATTTTTTAGTTGTAGTTCCAGCGTCAAGAGTTCGCAATGTTTCGCGTTGTATCACCACACGAGGCGATATGCCGCTAATTATCTCTAGGGTTCCTTTGACTTGCAAGTGGGAAGAACCTTCATTCTCTGTGAGTCCCCATAACTTTGCTGCTAACAGGCTGGGAAATTTTGGCGCTAACCGCTGTACTGCCACTTTCACTGCTTCTCCAACCTCCCCAGCAGTATTAAAAATTAGCTCACCGCTCAAAGTAAACAAACCATAGCGACTAGGAGTTTGTGGTAGTTTGCCAAATACATAATCAGCGGATTGTTCTTTCGCTACTACAGTAGAAACGCGGGCAATTCCAGCAAAAGCACTTGTTGCGTCTACCCGCTCAATTCTTTCGAGTCCAGTGTCTAGGGCAACTATTAAATTAATATTTCTGGGTAACACCCGAACTGCTTCTTGGCATTGTCCAATCTGTGGGGGACTTGCACCTTCAACTCTGGAAATTTCGGCTTTCGCTGTTAACCCAGTACGCGATCGCAATACTAACTGCTCTCCTGTCAATAAAGTAAGTCGAGAATTAACTCCATAGTATTCCAGCACTTTTGGAGGTAGTCCTCCCAACCACAGATTAGCTGTTCTTCCTTCTTCTTCAATTGCTATTACCGCTCCTTCTGAGCCAACGCCGTTGTCTAAGAACAGGGAGGTTACAGGTAATGTCTCTACTTCCTGTTGATTTTTCTTAGTAGTTAATAAACCTGGCTGCTGTTTGCTACCCAGCTTGTACATCGAACTTCCCACATGGGATAGGCTAACTTGAATTGTCGTTGCTGGGGTGGTTTCCCAAAGATATTGCGTTAAGGCGTAGGTAAATAATCCGGCACTAAAACCCGAAAATAGGACTTCCCTGGCGAACTGCTTCGATTTTGAAGTAGCGTATAGCACAAGAGGAGTGTTGAGGAAATTCTGAGTTTTGAGTTGTTGGAGAAAATCGAGTTCTGTTGCTGTTAGCTGAACTGCTAGAAGTTCTGGACGGGCACGAATTTTCAATCCTGGTAGCTGGACTGTGCTAAGAGCATGATAGCTGGTATCTAATATTGCTGTAATGCGGTCAGTGGAGAGCGATCGCAATAAGAGCAGTAGAGTTTCTTCTAATAAATAATTGACTATGTTCTCGTCTTGATTTTCATTGGCTGGAATCAAAGCGTTTTGCAGCGTATCTGGCGATTTTTCTAGCTGGATGCGAGTACCGTAGCCGCTAAAGTGGAAGACAACTACATCACCAGATTTAGCTTGCTTGCCCAGATGATCTAAAAAAGCCGCCTCAATGAATTCCCTACTAGCTTGTTCCTCGGTTAAGGTCAGGATATCTGAGGCTTGGAAGCCAAACCGATGAATCAACAGTTCTCTTTGTAGTTCTACATCGGTTAGACAGCCACTCAAAGATGGACTTTTTTGGTATTGATTGATGCCTACTAGTAATGCTAATTTGCGCGGGCTGGGTTGTGCTAAAGCTTGGTAATAGCGTAGGCTTTGCCCGCCGAAGGCATCGCCCAAAGTCAACCATTCAGCCTCAGTTACACCCAACACCGCGAGGATCGAGCCAATCCGTTGTAAAAAAGTCCGACGCTTCATAATTAGCCATCAGTTCTCAGCCCATCAGCTAACAGCTTAAAGGGCTGAAGTCTGTAGTGTAAAGTTAAAATTTATACTTTTTGCAATTAACAAGTTACCTTAGGTCAAGACTGGTATTTGCATTGCCCGCGCCAGTTCTGCCGCCACTTCCGGACGGGAAAATTCTGGTGGAGGTAACTCACCACGACGCAGCATTTCTCTAACTTTTGTTCCTGACAGGTGAATGCGCTCCTCTGGTTTGCTGGGACTCGTTTTAGTTGTCGCCATTTGTTTAGTGCGCGTGCAGTAGAAAGCGTGTTCAAATTTCATCGGCACGATCCCTAATTCAGCAGGCTCAAACTCATCAAAGATGTATTGAGCATCGTAAGTGCCGTAGTAGTTACCAACGCCAGCATGATCGCGTCCGACAATAAAGTGAGTACAACCGTAATTCTTGCGGACTAAAGCATGAAAAATTGCCTCACGAGGCCCAGCATAACGCATTGCCGAGGGATTAATTGCCAAAATCACCCGGTCATGGGGATAGTAGTGTTCCAGCAAAATTTCATAGCAGCGCATCCGTACATCGGCGGGAATGTCATCATCTTTCGTAGCCCCTACTAATGGGTGCAAAAATAAAGCATCCACTGTTTCCAAAGCGCACTTTTGGATATATTCATGGGCGCGATGGATGGGGTTACGAGTTTGGAAACCAACAATGGTTTTCCAGCCATTTTCGCGAAATATCTGCCGTGAGGCAGCTGGATCTATTTGGTAAGCAGGAAACTGAGGATGGGGATTGCGTTGCAATAACCAGATATCACCAGCAAGGTGTACAGAACCTTGGTTATAAACTACTTGCACGCCAGGATGGTTAGCGTCATCGGTGCGGTAGACATTGATTGCTTCGCGAGTCTTGTCGTAGTGATACTTTTGCGTGAGTTGTAAAACTCCAATAAACCGACCTGTGGGGTTATCTAGACGGATCGAGCCGCCTTCCTTGAGGGAGGAAGCTACTTCTTCTGCTACCGAAAGTGTAATCGGAATTGACCACACAAGACCGTTAGCCAACCGCATTTCTGTAACCACGCGATCGTAGTCTGCTTGGTTCATAAAACCCGTGAGTGGACTAAAACCGCCGATCGCAATCATTTCTAAATCAGAAACCGCTCGCTCATCAAGTTGCAGTCGTGGCAAAAAATCGGCTTTTGAGAGAAATTCTTCCCTTTGTTCGGGCGTGGCGATGCGATTAACTAACTGTCCACCGTGCGGTGCAATGGCATCTAGATGGTGACTCAACGTAATCCCCTCTTCTGTTTGCGTTAACTGCTATTGTTTCAGACTATGTACTAACTTATCAAAATGCTGGTACGGAGAGAAAAAATAGTTTGAAAAATAGTGTCAATTCAACCTACCACAATATTTACCTAAGAACTGCTTTCAGTGCTTTGTAACTCTAGATCTACTAATTGGGAAGAATAATGAGTTCAAAAGCTAACTTTTAGAGGTTGCAAGTGCTATCTTATCTACGTGTGCTAGCTTCAGGTTTACTGATACCACTGAGAGGATGTTTGAAAAGTCCTTTTGTTGGTAGCAAAACGTTTTAGATCCCTCTAAATCCCCCTTAAAAAGGGGGACTTTAAGAAGCTTTCCCCCCTTTTTAAGGGAGGCTAGGGGGGATCGACAAGTGCCTAAAATCACAGCCAACCACTTTTCAAACAACCTCTGAGAGCAATTCGTCCATTAGTCAAGTTTTCGATCGAACAGCAATGCTAAGTAGACGGATTAAGACATTCTAATATTAGACTTAACCTATACAACCAAGCGCTGTGTTGTGATACTTTAAAACAATTCAATCAAGCTCTATCTTATTTTTAAATAATTCAAGACTTGAAAAAGTAAGGGACTATTATCAGTAGTAGCATAAGTGTTTTGTATTGTATTATTCAATATTAAAATGCTTTATTAGATTATCAAAAAACGCTCTTTATTTATATTCAATTTGTAGCTCATAAAATATCATTTATTTACAGACATAATGCGACAGCTTCAGAATGCTATAAAGAAGCATTATGTATAGTTAATAAAGCTGGCGATCGCTGTTCCAAAAATATAGATTTAACAGAGTAAAAATCTGACTAGCTATTTATTTAAAGATTGAGATACTGGCGCTTCAAGTAGAATTCAATAAAAAATACCCAAACTATCAACCACGTAGAAGTATAGGAACTCATGCCTAAGACATCAAAGTTACGTTAATTTATGGAAATTTTAGTGATATGTTGAAAATATACAGATAACAAAAATCGTTTTCGGAGTCAACATATAGGGTGAATCATGGCTTTAACAACTTCAACTATGTTGCCGTTAGGCACTAAAGCACCAGATTTTAATCTACCAGAAGTAGTATCTGGAAAGACAACTTCACTTGCTACTTTTGCAGATAAAAAAGCACTATTGGTAATGTTCATTTGTCGGCATTGCCCATTTGTAAAGCACGTCCAACAAGAATTAGCGCAGCTAGGAAAAGATTATTTCACAAGTGATTTAGCGATCGTTGCCATCAGTGCTAATGATGCCAAGAATTACCCAGATGATGCACCAGAGTCGTTAAAGGCATTTGCCACAGAACTAGGGTTTACTTTTACCTTATGCTATGACGAAACTCAGGAGACAGCAAAAGCTTACACAGCAGCTTGCACGCCTGATTTTTTTGTATTTGATGAGGAACGAAAACTCGTCTATCGCGGACAATTGGATGATAGTCGTCCTAGTAATGGTAAACCCGTAACGGGTGCAGATTTACGCGCTGCTATTGACGCAGTTTTGGCGGATAAAACTGTGACAGATGAACAAAAACCGAGTGTTGGTTGCAATATTAAGTGGAAACCAGAGAACGCACCCAGTTATTTTGGTTGATATTATATCTGTTTTGAAATGGGTGTAGGGGTGTGGAGGTGTGAGGGTATCAGGGTAAGACATTTTCATGCCCTCGTTGTAGGCAATCCCCATTGGTGTCGGGAGCATCCCACTTTTTTGTATGTCATTGCGAGCGTTAGCGTCTCGTACCCCTGCGGCGAAGCAAGCTACGCGCAGCATCTCCGACAGGAAAAGCGAAGCAATCGCCAAATCCTCCAACTACGAGCGAGTCTATGCGATTGCTACTCTGCGAGAAGGCTGTGCTTACGTCGTTTCTCCTCTCTACGAAACGCTACGCGAACGCAATGACAGCTATTCTCTCATTGCAAAATAAAAACTGGAATGCACCAATTGGTGTCTAGCTTGAAAAAGTTCTGAGTGCTTAGGAATTAGCACTTTTAAGGCAGATTGGAAGGGTTACAACAGAATTTCGAGAATCTTTGCAAGCTGTTAGGTAGTTTCCTCATATCTTTACCCAATCTTCAATTTATCAATTGGTGATTACAGTTAGTATGTATTCAGTAAGATGTAATCTTATACTATGAAATTAGCTAAAAGCACAATAAATATTTATTAGTAAATATATTAAGAAGACAAAAGCTCGATAGATAGCTTATCCACAATAAAGATATAAATAAGATTTAACGCACTAGCAATGTGGGCACTTAAATGTTTATATGGTGAATAGTAAGTCTATTAATATTTATGTTTTTATCTTACTAATGTGAGTTAGTATCCCGTTTTAATACCAGTTAGGTTAATTTTTCCTTATCAATATTAATAAATTTTGGAGAACAACACAACATGATAGATGCTTGGAGGCGTTGGATTACGATCGGTAATTTAGGTTTGATAGCGGTAATACCAACGCTGATATTTTTAGCATTTCCCCATCGGGCAAATGCTGAAGATCCAGGAGCATGTTTCATGGTAACCTCCTCTGGTAGAACCATTGAATTGCCAAAGCTTTGTGGTGTTACAAAGATATCTTCAGAACCTTCAGATAAGAAAGTTTTTCGGGTTCCAATCAAACGCCGCCTTGGTAGAACTCCTGTAATTGATGTTACCTTCAACGATAAAAAAACCTTTGAGATGATTGTAGATACAGGTGCAACTGGCACTGTTATTACTCAGATTATGGCAAATACGCTTGAACTCCAAGCAACAGGTATAATGAAAGCCCAAATTGCTGATGGTAGTCAAGTACAATTTCTTACTGCTAATATAAAATCTATGGCAGCGGGCGGAGTTGTAGCCAATAATCTGCAAGTGGGAATTGCCCCAAAAGCAGCTATTGGATTACTAGGTCACGATTTTTTTGGCAACTACAACATCACAATTCTAGAAACAGAAGTGGAATTTCACCATCGCTAAATTTAGCCTGGTTAGTTGCTATTGTTATTGTTGGCTTAAATGCTTGGTTGCTATTACTAAAGTCTTTTGGGATGGCTGTTACAAGTCCACACTTAAAATGCAGGAACAGATTCTTGGCAATCCAACTTCGTGTTGCAAGTTATGAAGAGGTGAAACTATGAACCATCTCAAACGAACTAAGAACTTGTTCTTCGATAATATGTTTTAACAACCCCGCAGATGCATCGATTAACAAATCGATAACTAAATTAAATCCTTCTGAACCACCGTAATAAGGATCTGGAACTTCTTCAACAGTAAATTTTGATGTAAATTCACACATCAATCGAACTTTATGATGGTATTGTCCTGTCGTATCTAAACTTAAGATATCATCGTAATTTTCTTTATCCATTGCTAATATCAAGTCAAAGTTCTCAAAATCCAATGAATGGAACTGACGAGAACATCCTTGTAAAGATATGTTTAACTTTTCCATAGCAGCGGAATTCATACGTTGGTCAGGTGGTTCGCCAACATGGTCGCTACACGTACCAGCAGAGTCACAAATAATTTGGTCGCTCAAATTATTTTGCTCAATCAAATATCTCATAATATTCTCTGCTGAGGGTGAACGGCATATGTTTCCCAAGCACACGAACAACAACTTATAAGTCATAAATATTGTTTGAATATTGTTTGATTAATCGGGGTAGCAGTAGTGGATTTTTACATTACTTTTTACTTGCCAAGTGCAAGCTACACCAGCATGAAATGTAACCAAATCGCCTTTGTGAATGTGTACTGGTTCTCCCCAAATAGGATTTACCAAAACTTCGCCTTCAAGAAAGTAACAGAGTTTATCTGCATCGTATATTTGTGCCAACTCAGATACTTCTGTTGTCCAAATAGGATAGTTAAAAATATCTAAATCTTTGAGTTCATCCTCACTGGGTTTTTGATTTACTTGAATTGCATAGCAATAATGCTTTTTAATATCACTTTTTACATCCCAAGTACAAGATAAACCAGCAGCAAAAGTTACTAAATCACCTGCTTCAATCGTGACTGGAGAGCCTGAATCTGGAGTGACGATGACCTCTCCTTCTAGAAAATAGCACATTTCAGCTACTTCATAAAATGCTGGAAACTTTGATGGCTCTTTCATCCAAATAGGCCATCTATATACATCTAATTTATCAAGTTCGGTTTGAGTAGCTTGACGCTCAACTTTAATCTCCATACTCTCTTTTCCTTATCCAAAAATTATTCCTTTACACCATTTGTTCCATTGCTTGAAAAAACTACTTGTTTGACTGGTAGTTCGTATCTTTCTTCTCGATCAAATTGTGTACTCTTATCCCAGATGTTAGTTTTACATTCCCAGTCGAACTGCAACATCAAACGTTTTAAAGGAAAATAGACCGGACAAATATCAGGCTTAAATATGGAGTCAGTGTTGCAAGCACAGCAAACAAACAAAAGTGATTCACGCTTGAAAGCATAATCCAAAAGAATGTTACATACATTCTTAAAATTGTTACCGCTCATGCAACCGCTATCTGCAATAATTAGTCTCGAATATCTATCTAATATATCTTGACTAATTTCTAATTTAAATTCACTAACAAGAGGTATTTTGATAACCTCGATTGGTAAAGGTTTCCCTTTCCTCGACAACTTGTGTGATAAGTTAACTGCTAATATACCTGAGTATTCAGCACTTAACTGCAATATACCTGTATTATCGGTAACAAAATTTTTCTCTCTAATCTCAGCAATTATCCAATCTATAATCGCCTCTTCCCAATCTCTTGAAATTCTGAGTTGATTTGACATTACTGACACTTGTATAATTTATCTTTTTTTAAGATTCTAAAAATCATCCTAAATTTAATCTATTCCTAAAGATATCTATCTTAAGAGGTATTCGGTTATTACTGAGCATTTTATATTACATTCGGAAATGGTATAAAAAAACTCAAGTTCAAAGCATAACATAATAATTTTTTTATGCGCTTATATCTATAACATTGCGTATTGACTCTAATAAATTATCAAAGTTAATATTTACTACAAATATTTACGTAAATGCTATGTATTTTCTTTTTTTTAATTACTTACGAAAATGAAAAGTAGTTAATCATAACTTTATATGTACTGATGTAAAATATACATAGTTTATGTTTTGTTTTGTAACATTTTCCATATCTAAGTTATAGATGTAAACTCTTAGCTCAACTTTATCTCAATCATTTTTGCTGACTACGAATTATTAAAGGTTTTCCACGATCATCAGCAGCACTTTTTGCAATGTTGGTAATTTCACCGATATTTAAAAAGTTGAGCCTTTAAATACAAGGGTTGTAGAGCTCGATCTAACACTCAAATAAAAGACAAAACCCCACGTATAAGGTGGGGTCGATTAATTAGGGTCTCTTATTTAATACAATTGTACTATAAATATTCGTGGATGGCAAGCGATCGCCCGTATTATCTCGTAAGTGTTTACTCGGTTCTTGCCAAGATGAAGAATGCGTACAATTAACCTTGCTTTAAAGTAAAGTGGCTAAAATTGCGACAACAGTCCTGTGAAATAATTGAGTTACGAATATTACAGTCAGGTCAAACTAGCAACCACTTTTTGAGATATGCTAACAAAAAACTTAGTTTCATCATTAACACTAGGTATAACATTAACAGCAATACCTGTAGTGCCATCTTATGGCTTGGAAACGAACGCGCCGAACTTGTATCAGCTGCAAGGGCAGAACGTTAACGTCACTTACTCAACAACAAGCTTTGATGGTACGCCTCGCTTCAACTATCAAGATCAGCAACGGACATTGCAATTTGTGGGAGATCAGATCCGTACTACGGATTCAGAAATTGGGACGCTGGTAACGGTGACTCTTTATAAGACAAGAGATAATGGCTATGTCACCTTTAGCTTGCTCTTACCCCCTGTGAACCTTGGACAAAACAACGAGTCCAAAATTGTAACTAAAGGCATTACAACTTTGAACCGTTTTTCTAAGATTTATGAATCTAACCAAGGCCAAACAAAGTTTTACACAGTAACTCCTTTAGCTGGTACAGCTCAAGCCGTAGCTTTTTAAGCACCAAATGATTCAATAGTGCTGAGTTCTGTTTTACTCAGCACTCATTGCTCGGCACTGCAATGACTACTGCCTCCTGACTCCCTTTTCTGCTACTAGCTTTCAAGGTAAGAGTCCAAGCTGGGTACGTCTACCCAACTGGTGGTTTCGTGGGATTTATGGGATAAATCCATCAATAGCTGAGAATAAACTCCTTGTTGCAACGATGGTACTGTTTGTTGCTGGCTTTCAATTCCCTTTACCCATTGGTCTATTACACGGATAAATGCAGAAATACGTCCGTCAGTATAATGTTGGGGAAACATCAATCGATTGGGTATTTCAATTTCTGTCAGCGGTTTACCTAGCTGGGAACCCCAAACACGAAATCCATGTATGTAATCTTTTTGATTTTCACTGCCTAAAACTAAAGTACCGCGATCGCCATACACTTCTACCCAGTGCGTCCTAGATGCCTGAACAACAGCGCTGATGGTAACTTGACAAGGTGTTCCGTCTGCCAATTCCAGCGACAGCAGACAGTTGTCATCAGTATCCACTGGTTTTAATTCGCCGCTAGCAGGATCGACTCGTGCAGAGATAGCAGTACTCAAATAAGCGTTTAATCTGCGTACTGGTCCGAATAGCCAGTAAATGTAATCAAAGGCGTGGGAACCCAACGAACCCAATGCACCGCCTCCCTTATCTTGGGAAGAATACCAGTTCCAAGGACGGGAAGTATCTGCGCGCGAAGAACCTAACCAATCAATTCTAATTAGACGCAATTTTCCCACATAGTCTGCTGACAAAAGTTCCGAAAATAATTGCCATCCTGGCACAAAACGAAATTCAAAATCTACAGTGGCGATCGCACCTTTATCTTTTGCTAATTGATACAGTTTTTTAGCCTCAGATACATTGAGAGTTACAGGTTTTTCTAGTAATAAATGTTTGCCAGCTTGCAGTACTGTTTTTGCCATTTCATAGTGCAAAAATGGCGGTGTAGAAATGCTGACTGCTTGTACTTCTGGTATGCTAAGAATATCTGCAATTGTGTCGCGAGCGTAGAGAATATTATTAGCTGCTGCTATTGCCTTGGCTTTATTGATATCTCGATGATAAACCGCAACTATCTCAGTCAGAGGATGTGCTTGAAATCCAGGAATATGTACTTTTTGACCAAATCCCGTGCCAGCGATCGCCACACCAATCATATCATTTTTACTCCTATACTTATTGTAAGTATTACCTAACTCAAAAATATTAATTGTTTTTTATGACAAAAATCGTATTGTCAAAGGATAACGATAATGTTCTCCTTTGTACGCCTTGTTAGCAGCTAAAATTCCTAACAATGATTGGAATAACATTAATATTACAATTAACCCCATCCAAACTAGTAGTAAACCATTTAGAATTGTTTTTATATCTACTGCACCATTAGTAATCACTGCGATGCCAAAGCTAGCTAAAACTATTACTAAAGATATAATTATTAGAATTAAAATATACAAAGTCAATGAGATTTGAAAATTTAAAGATTCTTTGCCTTGAAAATCAATCCAGGGATATTTAGATTTTTTGAATCGCCAAATCAACAGTGGTGCTATAATATTCAGCGGCAAATACAGAGGAATACCAAGAAATACCAAAGAAAACAACAATATCCACGCTAATAAAGCCGAGATATGACACAACATTGCCCATATACGCATTTGTTGTTTGTGTTTTTTTCTCATGACTTTTATTTTGCGATGGATTTCATAGAATGGTTCCTTAACCACACTATATGTAAACCAGACAAATACAAAGCTTAAAATTTGAGAATTTCTCGGTCATAATTCTCCGGAAGAGGTTCTATTTCCCAGACTATGCCTTCTCCTGCTTCTAAGGCAACTTCTACATAAAGTTGTTCTACGGCAGTTGTGGCGATATCTTCATTGTTGGGGAAAGGCTGTAAATCTTCGGTGAGTAGTCTCAGTTTAAAACCACCAGGAATGGCTGCACCTACAGTAGTGTTATGCAACTCAAAGCGCCAATATCGTGCGTCTGGGTTACCTTGTGGCGTAATTAGCAGTTCGTATAATTGACCTGCGATCGCCAACTGCCGTGATAGAGTTACCCCTGGTTGTATTTCTTCTACACTCCGCGCCCCAGCAGCACTCAATTGCAGATTCAATCGTCCCCAGCCGATAGCTTCCGCAATTCCAGAAACACCACTTTGCAACCATTCAATAACCGATCGCTGTTCTGGTAATCCCAAACGTCGTTCGTATAAGCTTTGCCGCCAGCCGCCATGTTCGATTAATCCCCCCCACAATTGAAAAGGGATAGCCAAGCGAGGGCTAATGATTTCCGACTTTCCCAGGCGGGCAATCAGGTTTTGTGCTTGTTCTTGTGGTAATGTCGGTATCTGGGGAATTGTAGCGCGTGTAGGTTCATCGGTACAAAATTCCCGTGCCACAGCTAACACACTGATGTCAGCGATAAGATCGCTAGCATCTAGGGAATAAGTGCGATCGCCTGCATCATAATTGCCCTTAGTTTTAAGTTGTGCGTGGGTACAGTAGCCCCAAACCCTGACATAGCCTTCATCTGGTTCTACTTGCACTGCTAAGTAATAATCGCCAGCCCAACTAGATAAATCCACCCATTCTTGGGGGACGCGTAATTCACTTAAATCAATAGTTTCACTGGGAACCAAGATAAATCTAGTTGCGTCTAGTGTGATTGCGGTTCCACTCACCAGTTCCCAAAAACTGGGTAAAGCCGTGGTAGTCGGCCAAACCTTTGCTTGGGGTGTGAAATCCTCTTTTAACCAAGGCAAAACAGCACTCAGGCAAAGTTCATTTAAATAAGCTTGATAAGTAGAAGTGGGATTAGAAAAAGATTGACTTTGGTTTTGTGTAGCTGCGGGGATTTCTAAAATCAAGTTTGTTGCAGCAAAACTCAGTATGGTGTTAATCATAGGGGTTACTCCGGGGAATTCTGTTTTTGGGGCAACCAGGGACTTCTATTCCCCGGCAAAACAGACGCGAACATCTGTTCTAGCATACGTTAGTGAGGAGATACACTATAGTAATTGTGCAGCCATTCCTCCATCACAGTACTCATACTTGTAAGTAGGTCTGATGTAACTGCAATATGCAGAGTGTCTTGACTCCAAGTAGCTAAAGATTTTAGTAAAGTTTCCCTGGCTTTTGTGAGTCGCCGCGAAACAGTATATTGTTTCATGTCTAATTGGTTGGCAATTGAGTCCTGATTTAAATTTTGAGTATAGTAAAGTTGCAAAATTTGTTGTACTTGCGGTTCTAATTGGGCGATCGCAGCAGCTAAGGTTTTGTTAATATCAGTTTGTTGATTAGTTCTGGTTTGTTCTTCTTCTTGGGCGACAATTTCATGAATCAGGGATTGTTGTTCTGTTCCTGGTAGATTATCTAGTAACTCCCAAGAATCATCTCCACCTTTAGACACATTTAAAGAATCTGGGCTGGGATAAAGATACTTGCGTATAGCTTTAGCCGCATTTAGCAGCCACTTTTCTAAAATTTGGGGATTAGTTGGCTGAGGGCTTTGGGAATTGTAAGCTTTCGCGATCGCTTCCCAAGTCTCACTGTCTGGCCCTGAAAGTTGGCGAGAGTTAATAACTTTGGTTGGCACATATAAAGTTTTGAAACAGTTCCAAGCAATAACGTAAGCATTAATAGTGTCTGACGATAAGCCAGTATCCTCTAAAGACTCTATCAAACGTTTCCCAGAGATTTTCCGCAACAGACTCCAATCGGTACAGATATCAACTTCGTGACGTTGGCGTAAAGTTTCACGAATAACACTCCCAAAAATGATGCTGGCGTAGTTTTTTAAGCTACTGCCTTGATTGGGATTAAAACCTTTGAGGACTTTATCAACTTGGGCGATCGCGATTTGAAAACAGTCTGATAGCTTGTACTGCGTACTCACGAAGCTAGAAACAGTTTTTTGAGATGTCCAATAGCAGGATTCTTGCAGATAAGCGGCAAGATGTTGCTTAGCCAAGAATTTATTTTCAGGACTTAGCCAAAACTTATACCAGTATAATGTCCAAAAAGATTCAGAAGTTTCTTTTGGCATGTGATTGAGACAACTTTGGATACTGCGCCGCAATCTCGATTCCGTCGCCCAATGGCCGAAGCGATCGCTATCAAACTGCACAAAAGTAGAAAAAATTTCAATAATGTTTTGCCGAGGTTGCATAAAAAATAAGAAGCCAACTTATAGGGAAAGTACAGGCATTATTAAACGCCTGCACAAACTTTACTACAAGGAATGAGAACCATGCTTCGGCTAACAATGAAATCTTTAACACTAGGGAGTATGGTAGCCTTATCTACTGCAACTAGTGTTTTTGCCCAAGTACCCACACTCCAAAATTTGCAGTTGGTACAAGCACCAAGTTTTAGCTGTGGACCACATGTGCGTACTTATGTTGTCAAACCGCTTGATAACCGTAGAGGATTTGGTATCCGCTGCGTCAAATTCAGTGAAGGTAGACCGGGACAAACTAGGATTCCCAGATTAGCATGGTACGGCGAAGGCAACTGGGGTGGTGCAACCTACCGCCATGTCGGTCAGGCTATTTACAGAGGTTCTAACCTCGTCGGTTTCGCTTCTGATATTCATGGTAACGGCGAAGATATTAACAATAACTTCCCCGGAAATCTGAAGGTACAAGTTCTCGGTTCAAAAATTCGTGTGACTGGTGCATGGAATGAAGAATGGCAATTAGTTAACGCGACCAACTACAATCCTTTGCCTAGACCGCGGACTTGTGGTGGATATTTCGATGAATACAAAGTTTCTGACCTCACAGGAAGTCGTAGAGGCAATGGCTTACGTTGCGTTTTGACTGTTGGGCCAAAAAACACCACTTGGTTTGGTAATGGTAACTGGGAAGGTTCCACTTATTCTCACATAGGAACCCGTTCTTTTAATGGTTACGGTGCCGGCGATGTTTGTGGCGCTGGTTTCGGCCCCATTTGTAACACATTTGGTTGGGGTTCATTGAAGTTAAATTCTGTTCCTGGTGGGTTTGATGTGACAGGTGCTTGGAGTGAAAAGTGGCGTTGAGCAGAAGGTGAGTCCAGCGCTGCGGGAGGGTTTCCCTCCGCAGGCGACTAGCGTTAGCGCAGCGTTAGCGAGGCACGAGCGTCACCCGAAGGGCAGAAGGCTTTTTTGTTAAGCACTATCAAAGCAGACTAATACAGTTATCGATTTTTCAAAAAATATCAGGGATTCACTTACTAAGTATTTAATTAACAACTACAAAGCCAAAAACAATTACTACTAATGGAGTGTTACTAAAATGTTGAAACGTTCTTTGACTCTTGCTGCTGCTAGTGCAGCTTTAACTGCCGCTTTAGTTAGTCCTGCTATGGCTGCACCCGCTGATTTTATTGGTACTTGGGTGAATAAAGATGCCAATACTCGTGGTGTAACTCGTTTGGTAATCACCTCCGCTGGTGGCAATAAATTAAATATTCAAGTATTTGGTCAATGCCATCCTACAGATTGTGATTGGGGAACCACATCATTAGTTACCTATGGTCTTAATGTCCAAGACTCTAACCATAAATATGCAACAGCTAACTACAATAAAAGTTTCGCCAATTCTTTCTTAACATTTTCCAGCACTGGCACAGAAGTAATGTTGCAAGGTTATACCCAGTTTGTAGATAATAGCGGGCGGCAAAATTACTACTCTCGTGAATACTTTCAACGGACACCAAGAGTGAGAGTACCTGCGGATATTCGTACATTGCCTATTAGCCCAATTAGATGAGGGAAATGAGGAAGACAAGGGGGACAAGGGAGACAAGGAAGACAAGGGGGACAAGGGGAATTTATCACAAACACTCTCCGTACCTCTACTTCAATATGTTACTGCGTCACTGTGTTTTCCTCTTCTCCCGCCTTATGGTTTGAGTACAACTTTGATACAGTTTTCCTTCTTGTCTCTGAAAATTTCGTAACCACCGGGTGCTTCATCTAACGGTAGACAATGGGCGATCGCGAAAGATGGATCGATCCTGCCATTTTGGATACGATCTAGTTTGGTAGCAGTTTTTCGTCAAGAATATCTTTGGGAACTTGGATTGCCCCATAATCGGCAAAGGGTAAGCGCACGTAGTCTGCAAAAGCACCAGCATAGCCACCAAAACTATGAGAGTAGCCAAATGAAATTTTGGGCTGATTTAGCTCATGATTTCATGCGTTTAAAGCCCAGTAAACTACCCTATTTTCATCAAGGGTTACATGCTATGCATCTTATACAGTCTGCTTTGTAGCCTCTTTGTCACCCCTTCAGTATTTGTATATAAAAATACTTCTTTAATTGACAAAATAGTTGCGTTATCACAATTATTCAATTGTTTCCAAGCAGTAGCAAGTGTTCTAAGTGTGGAGATGTCGCTACTCTATTGCTCAGCTAGCTAACATTTACATAAGATGAGAAGCAGTAGAACTAGATTAATATAATGGCTGGTTAATTGGTGAAACAACGACTCGATACATTGTTAGTAGAATTAAATTTATGTTCTTCTCGCGCCTTGGCACAACGGCTAATTCAGGCAGGGGAAGTGATAGTTAATCAGCAGGTAATTGATAAACCTGGTACAGAAGTTGATATTTCAGCTCAAATAAATATTAAGGAGCGATCGCCTTTTGTTTCTCGAGGCGGTGAGAAACTCTCCAAAGCGTTAAAATTCTTCGCTATTCCCACATCAGGACGTATCTGCTTAGATGGTGGTATTTCTACTGGTGGCTTTACCGATTGTTTGCTGCAAGCTGGGGCAAAGCTAGTTTATGGTATTGATGTCGGTTACGGACAAGTTGACTGGCGTTTGCGAAACGATTCGCGTGTAGTTTTGCGAGAACGTACCAATTTACGCCATCTCACACCCGATGATTTGTATAGTGAGAGCGATCCTATTCCCGATCTGGCGGTGGTGGATGTATCGTTTATTTCCTTAACCAAGATTTTGCCTGCTTTGTGGGATTTAACTCAAGCTAACCGAGAAGCAGTGTTGCTAGTCAAACCACAGTTTGAAGTCGGCAAATCTCGTGTAGGCAAAAAAGGTGTTGTGCGCGACCCTAACGACCAAGCTGATACCATTTTCCAGGTGTTGCAAGCTGCTTGCGAATTAGGATGGAAATACAAAGGCTTAACTTGGTCGCCAATTACTGGCCCTGCCGGTAATATTGAATATCTCTTGTGGTTAGGAATGGAAAGTGAAACACCACCGCCAGATTTGGAGATGATTCAACAAATCACAAAATCAGCAATTGCTGATTTGCGAGATTAAACGTCGTAGATTAGACACTCTACTGCTTCTGGATGCATTGCACAATAGTTATCTAAAGAAGTTTTGTGTTGTGTTGCTTGCTTTTTATGTGATTTTTCAGCTTGCAATTCTTCTACGATATCCCAAGCTACAGCGCAACCAGCAGAATTACTACCATTGATATCGCAGGTTTCACGAGCTTCAGCGATCGCTTCAACGATCGCTTCCTCGATAGTTTTAGTCCCCGAGTTAACAGCAGCTTGAACTAAGTCTAGGGTTGTCATGAGATTTTCGCCTTTGTTTTAGTGAGATCGACATTGACTCTGAGCTTCCATAACTTGAGAAAGCTCACTCTTTATTAGTGTAGATACGCTTTTCAAAAGAGCGCGGTAGTGAACACCGTCCACTTTCAGGATGAAGTCCGAAGTATGAAATATTCAAAATTCATTCTTTATCCTTTCTCCAATGTTGCATCTCAAACCAGGAATGTAGGGCAATTATCAGGAGAATTTGATAGAAATTGATAAACTCTCACGAACAGTAACAATAAGAAAAACAATTTTTATTTATTCTCAATACTTTATTCCTAATTCTTGTTGCAACCGATACAGAATTGTATTTCGATCGACCTGAGAGAGAATTTCAGCTATCACGGTACTAGCACCTAATTGTCCCCAAGTGCAGCCTTTTTCTAGATAAACTTGGGCGGCTTTACCTACAGAGTACGCCCCATAACCTGCGATACCTGCTTGGGCGATCGCACTGCCAGCGTAAGCAGTAATATTAGTAGGATTTTCACCACTGACTAAAGCAACTGTACTTTTGCCCAAACCTAACAGGAAACTACTACCTAATTCTCCCAGCAGTAAGCCACCGGAACTCAATAAAATTGTTTTTAAAATCTTACTGGCTTCATAGCTAGTCATAGGCAACCCATACAACCTTGCCAAAGAACGAATTAAAGCTAAATCCGCCACAGTTCCACCGAGGATATCTAAGAAAGCAACGGGATTTAGCCCTACTGCCAAAGCTTTGTATTTAGTAAATTGCCAGATGATGTCTTCGGCTTCTTGTTCGCGTAGATCGATGGTTTTTTGCGCGATCGCCGCCTCTGCTTCCCGCGCTTGGATGAGTGCATTTAAGGCAAGAAGCGATCGCCCCTCCCGATTGAGAATATTCAAAATTGTTTGCTGGAGTTCGTCTATTTGGGTGGGTGGCGTTTCCCATTCGTAACTAACACGACCATCAGGCCACTCAACCCGCACTTCCATTGCCGCTGGTTCCGCCGCCACCATAACTATTTCATCAGGTAGCAGGGGTTTTGCTTGAGGATGCACTGCACCTAATTGTTGCAGATTTTGATAAATCGCTGCTCGATCTATATCTGGGTATAAATCTATTTTGTTAAACACCAGAATTAGGGGTTTTTGTGCCTGCCGTAACTCCAGCAGTGCTTGATATTCAGTACGCGTAATATCGCCAGACACGACAAACAAAATTAAATCCGCCTGACGCGCTACTTCTCGCGCCATTTGTGCCCGTGACTCCCCCTCAATTTCATCTAATCCGGGAGTATCAATTAACTCTACCTGTACCTTACCCCCTGGTTGCCACCGCACGGAACGCGGCCATTGGGTAACACCATTTAGAGGCCCTGTTTGCAGAATCTTGTCACCCAGCAAAGCATTTAACACCGCTGACTTACCCCGACTCACCAAACCAAAAGCCGCAATTCTAATTACGTTAGAGTCTAATTTGTTGAGTGTAGAGTTCAAAGCTTCTAATTCTGGTTTCAGCAAACCCGGTAATTCTGGGTTAGATGAAAGATGGCCAGATTTGCGAAGATACCCATACCAAGACAGCGCTTGTCTGAGGCTGGCACGGGCACGGTTTAAGTGAGTTTCTTGCAGATTACGATAAACCGACATGATATCAATACTTTTAGTGATTATACTTTCTAAAACGCTCGTTTCCGATATTTGCAATACAACCGAAATAGTTACATAATCTTTCCTGCTTTGCTTAATTCCCGCTTGATAGCGTGGAGCAAATCCTCTTGATAAATGGTTGCATCGCCTCGCTGTAGCGCCTGTAGGCAGCAGTACTGTATTACATTCAGTATGTCAGATCCACTCAATTCATAACCAGCCGAAAGCTTTGGGAGATCTACTGTTTCAGCCAGCTTAACTTGGAATGGGAAAGCCATCTGCCACAGTTGCAACCGCTCTTTGGAATTGGGCATGGGGAATTGAATAATTGACTGAAAGCGACGGATGAAAGCTTCGTCGATATTGCTTTTGAAGTTGGAGGACAGGATAACTAGCCCATCGTAGTTTTCTATCCGTTGCAGCAAGTAGCTCACCTCCTGGTTAGCATATTTGTCGTGTGCATCACGGACATTGGTACGTTTGCCAAACAGAGCATCAGCTTCATCAAAAAACAAGATCCAATCCTTACTTTCAGCTCGTGCGAAGAGGTTAGCCAGGTTCTTTTCCGTTTCACCGATAAATTTTGATACCACCATAGAAATATCTATATAAAAACGTGGCCCGTATCGGTCGTAAACAGTGAAACTTCCAATACTCTTAAATTGAATTCGCTTAAAGTTACTACGGTCAAGATTATAAATCGCCCAGTAAATAGCATCCCCTTTAGCATTTTTATCTTTAGCAATCTCGCGCTGAATTTGCTCCTCAGTTTGAGCCTGTTTTACCTCATTCTTAACTACCTGAATCTGATTCTTAATCTGTGCAATATCTTTCGCTGGCGAAAAGTCCAAAATTGAATTTTGTAACCCTTGGATTTTATCAGTTAATTGCTTAACTGTCTTTGCAAGCTGATTAGCAGTTTCTTCTGCTTTTTTAGCAGCATCCCAATGAGGTGTTGCTTTTTTTCTAGCCTGCTTATAAGCTTCCCTAAAGTTATACTTATAAGCCTGTCCATTCTCTTCTCGGTTCTTCCACCATGCCACACATTCAGCAAAATCTTCATCCTGTATCGGCTTCGTTTTGGTGTAAGTTTTCCGTCCTTCTGGCAAAAGTAACTCATAGTACCAAATCTCATCCGTTTGTCCAGAACGGTCAAAAAATAATATGTTTGTAGGAATTTTGGTATATGGTTCAAACACCCCGTTAGGTAAACGAACAATGGTATGCAGATTAAAATTCTTGAGCAAATCTTCTTTGATTTTGGCGCAAGTATTATCTCCAAATAGCACCCCATTGGGAAATACTACTGCGGCGCGTCCTGGTTTTGGTCTTTTTCTGAGACGACGCATAATCAACTGAAGGAATAACAACGCCGTTTCCTTAGTTTGTCTATCTGGGGGAAAGTTATTTTTAATTCTGTCTTCCTCTTCACCCCCAAACGGCGGATTTGTGAGAATCACGTCTACCCAATCTTTTTCACCCATCTCCGAAAGGGTAAATCGCAGACTATTACCATCATCAATATCGGGATATTCAAACCCATGTAACAGTAAACTCATGTGCGCTAACATCAAAGGCAAGGATTTTGCCTCACCGCCAATAATGCTTTTTTGTAATATCTGCCAATCTTGGGCGCTACAATTCTTTTTCAGGTATTCATACGCCTCGACCAAAAAACCACCAGTTCCGCAAGCTGGGTCAAAAATGGTTTCTCCCAGCTTCGGTTCCATCACCTGGACGATAAACCGCACTACCGGACGGGGGGTGTAAAACTCTCCCGAATCTCCCGCCGCGTCTCGCATTTCCTTCAGCATGGACTCATAAAGGGTGCTGAGGAGATTCACTTCTTCTGATTTATCAAAGTGAATATCATTTACCTTACTCAGCACATCCCAGAGCAAAGTCCCGCTATTCATGCGGTTAGTGACATCTTTGAAAACTTTAGCGATGACATCAGCGCGATCGCGTCCGGTTTTGCTTTTGAGATTCCGCAAATAGGCGAGTAGCCCTGCACCTTTAGTGCCATCTGGTAAAATTGCCTCATCATTGTTGATGAAACTTTTCAGGCGATCGCCCGTAAAATTTTCATTAGCAGCCCAATCTCGCCAGCGATAAGGCTGTTGAATTGTTGGTTTATAGGGTATTCCTTCTAATTCTGCTTCCACCTCATGCAGTTTCTCGGAATTATCTAATAGTTTCAAGAACATAATCCAAGTCAACTGGGGAAGACGGTCTAATTCTCCATTCAATCCCTTATTCGTCCGCATGATGTCACGCGCTGACTTAATCACGCTTCCCAGTTTTTGGGCTGTAGTGACGGGTTTATCGTTTTGTTTTGTAGTGCGTTTGGGCATTGTAGCAAAATGGAGATACTACTTAAATAGGATTAAAATAACATTGTATTAAATCATTCAAATTCTAAGCCTAATTTAGCTAGCAAATCTTTGCAGTAGTTGAAAAAATATTCTGTAAATTGTTGATCAGATGGTATTAAATTAGGTATTTTACAATATCCTTTTTTATTAAAAACATCTATATTATTTGATTTTTTTGCTAACTCTATAAACTTATATTCAAGATACTGAATATTTCCTCGATGGAGGATATTTTTTTTAGTTGATATAAAATAAGTATCAGTCCAAAACTCATATTTATTTTTATGCTTATGTTGTAATAAACGCTTATAGATATCTTCTGTTTCCCCTATATACAATTTTCTAGGTTTATCGTGCTTTCCACTAGCAATAAAATAAACTCCAGTATTGTCAATTTATTTATATTGTCTAAGAAAGCTTAGTTCCGATAACTTACATAAGCTATTTCTTCATGATTAGCAAAATTGATTGAAATAATCGATGTACTAATTTTGTGATGTATTATTAGATTTTTTTCTTCAATTTCTTCTATGTTTTTATTTATAATTACTAATTCTGCATCAAAAGTTTGAGATTTGTTTATTTGATTATAACTATGGCAAGGTATAAGCATACATGCTTTACCTTTATTTGAAAGATTTTTTAAAATATGTTCTTTCCAAATTTTTGCTTCTTCAGTATTTCTTCTACAAGGTGGATGGCAAATAATATAGTCATAGTTTTCTGTTATTTTTTCATTCAAACTATTGCAGTGTTTTATATTAGAATTAATAATATAGCCATAGTTTTCTGCGATTGCCTCATATAAACTATTGCATGTACCATAAGAGACTGTACCAAACAATCCTGAGCTAATCCGTTCTGACTCTTGAATACTATGCTTTTTTTTATATATTCATAGGCTTCTAACAAAAAACCACCAGTACCGCAAGCAGAATCGAAAATTGTTTCCATAACTTTGGAGTCATTTAACAGCTTCAAAACATAATACCAGCGATACGTTATGATTACGCTGTATACAATAAAGTTTGCAATTCCTTAACGGCATCCCTTAATTGCTAAACCCCACCAAATCGTTGAGCGATTTCAGCCACATTCCCATATTTATCAAACTCGCGGTTAGCCTTAAATGTGGTTGGGATATTAAACTCATCAACTCCTTTATGTGCATACTTGTCCAAAATAATCTCTAAAATTGCCCTAGCATCTTCCCCATATTGTTCAAAAAAATCACCCTGACGACGACGCAAGCTTTCAGCCCTCTGCTTGCAAGTCAGCACCGGAGCATCAAAGGCAATATGACATAGTAAATCAAAAGGGTCAGCTTCGGGAAGATTAGTAACTTGTTTTAACTCATCAAAATCAATATCCCTATCCGCTAACAACTCAATAATCTCTGAACGCTGTTCTGGATCTGCCCAGCGTTGCTGTATTTCTATAGTGGAACGATACAGGATGCGAACTTGTTCTCTGGTGTAGTCAATTAATCGAGACAAGCGCAGTTGATTATCTGGGTTTAAATCATAAATTCTTTCTTCAACAATCTCTTCGCTTCCCCCGTCAGCGTAATATTTCCGAGGTAGTATGTCATCATCATCTGGAAGTCTTGGAAATCCAGACCTTTCATCGTCTTCCAATTCGTCTGTTTCTTCTTCTAAATCTGCTGACTCTAATTCCTCTTCATGTTCAGAGAGTATTTGCCCATTATCATCTATCTCTGATTCATTAATCAGGGCGGGTTCACCGTCAAAATCTCTATCTTCAAACAACATCGTGCTATTGGTGTAGTCCAGTATATTAAAAGACCTCTTACCCCGTTCTTCTCGTACACGGGTTCCCCGTCCAATAATCTGCTTAAAGTCTGTCATTGAACGAATAACACGCGCAAGCACAACATTTTTACAGGTAGGAATATCCACCCCAGTTGTTAACAACTTAGCAGTAACAGCAATAATGTGAGTTTCATCCAAGACATCTTTAAATTTGTAGAGATGTCCTTTACCCACATCACCAGCATCAGAGGTAATGCGAGTTATGTAGTCAGGATTTGTTCTGGTGATATCACTGTTGAGGTTGCGTAATTCTTTAATCATTGCCTTAACGTGTTCCTCATCCACGCAAAAGACAATGGTTTTGGCATAGCGATCGCCACTTCTCAAAAAATCAGTAATGTGTTATGCGATCGCCTTTGTCCGGGCTTCTCTGACCAATTTCCGCTCAAAGTCTGGAGTGAGATAAACTTCATTGGGAATTGTTCTTCCATAGCGGTCAATCTGTCCAGCGTTAGGTCGCCATCCTTCACGATCGGAACGGGTAGTAATTCGATAAACTCGATAGGGAGCTAAGAAACCATCATCAATCCCTTGTTTGAGGGAATATGTGTAAAGGGGATTGCCAAAGTAGCAATAGGTATCAACATTATCATCGCGTAGCGGTGTTGCTGTCAGTCCTAACTGATACGCAGGTTCAAAATGTTCTAGAATTTGTCGCCAGTTACTTTCATCCCTGGCGCTACCTCGGTGACACTCATCAACAATAATCAAGTCAAACCCAGTTAATAAAGGTTTTGAAGAAGCGGCTCGTTTTTTACGCGGTCAAAAAATCTTTGATGCTGATAATATTGCTTGTCCTATCCAGTTAGTTGCTTTAAGTGCAATTTTTGACCATTATTGGCGATCGCTCTCGTTCGTTTCAAGTACGTTCCATGTTAGAGCGTTGGCTGTGGTGCGGAATGTTTGGTGAAATTTATACCCACTGGCACGATTCCCAAGCTGGACGCGATATTGTCGAAGTACCAGCATGGCTTGAAGGTGGTTCTGTTCCCTTTGGTATCACGCAAGCAAATTTCTCGTTTGAACGACTTCTTAGCGTCAGAAAGCGACTTGGGGCAGTTTATCAGGGATTTGCGGCATTACTACGGCGTGAAGGCGCAGTGGATTGGATTACAGGCGAAGAAATTAACGACGTTGTTTATTTTGAAGAACAAATCGATTCCCACCACATCTTTCCCGTAGCATGGTGTCGCAAACAAGGCATTGACCCCAAAAAATATAACTGCCTAGTTAATCGCACTCCTCTCAGTGCCAAAACCAATAAAAGAATCGGCAGCAAAGCACCTTCGGTTTATCTGAAGGAGTTTGAGCTACATGGAACTGCGGTAGCTAGTCGTCCCTGAAAAATAGATGAAAGCCAGTATTAAGAGGGATTTTAGAAAGAGAAACTGTGTGTAAGATTGCCAGAAAATCTTCCAAAGCTTAAAAAAGCAGGTGAACATGAGCGGTAATTTTGGGGAACATAGGACACCAGTAGAAGGAATAAAACAATCTTTACTGGAGAGTCAACTAAATCTACAACATCCGTTAGTAAAACTGGCTAAGGCTTTGGATTGGCAGTACTTTGAGCAAGAGTTGAGAACAGCAACCACAACAGATGTAGGCCGCCCAGCATTGTCGAGTCGGTT